>DASSZW010000207.1:0-2418 GCA_035713285.1 Burkholderiales bacterium | reverse complement strand
TCTCAAACGGCATCCCGATCTGGAAAAGCAGTATCTCAAGACTCTGCAATTGCTGGAGCTGAATCCTCATCACCCTTCATTGCGCTTGCATGCTTTAAGCGGCAAGCTGAACATCCTGCATTCGGTTTCCATTAATCTTTCTTACCGGATTACCCTAGAATTCCTGATGCAGGATGAACGGATTATCCTGGTAAATGTGGGTACCCACGATACGGTATATTGAGCCAGCGGTCACGTTTCTGCATCATATCCGCTCTGAAAACGAAACCGGCGCATGCTTGCCGGGCCATGCTTGCCCCTGCATCGGTTTCTTTGGTGTTTTAGTCCGTCTTGTCGAGTTCCGCCAGATTGTCCTGCAAACTGAGCCAGCGTTCCTCGGCCTGATCAATGCCATGAGCCAGTTCGGCCTGTCGTTTCAGCAAGGTTTGTAATCGTTCTCTTTGGGCGGCCTGATACAGTTCGCTGTCGCCGAGCTGGCGGTCCAGTTCCGTTTTTTCGTTTTGCCATTCCGCCAGTTGCTGTTCGATCCGTTCGATTTCCTTGACCACGGGGCGGCGTTGCGCCAGGCGCGCCTGATGTTCCTGCGCGCTTTGTTTGCGTTGCTCGCGCCGTCCGGTTTTTTCCGGGTCGATACGCGCGGCGGCGAGCTGCTGCTGATGCAGGCTGTCCCGATAATCGTCCAGATCGCCGTCGAAACTGCGTACGCCGCCGTCGCCCACAATCATGAACCGGTCGCAGGTGGCGGCGAGCAAGGCGCGATCATGCGAGACCAGCACGACGCCGCCTTCGAAATCCTGCAGGGCGACGTTGATAGCGTGCCGCATCCCTATGTCGAGGTGATTGGTCGGCTCGTCAAGCAATAGCAGGTTGGGCCGATGCCAGATCAGCAAAGCGAGCGCCAGCCGGGATTTTTCGCCGCCGGAAAACGCGGCGCACGGCGACAGGGCGGTATCGTTGCGAAAATCGAAGGTGCCGAGAAAGTCGCGCAGTTCCTGCTCGCGCGTTTCCGGCGACAGGCGCTGCAAGTGTTGCAGCGGGGATTCCTCCGGTCGCAACTGTTCGAGCTGGTGCTGGGCGAAATAACCGATGGCGAGGCCGCGCCCTTCGGTACGGCTGCCGTGCAAGGGCTCGATTTCCCCGGCCAGCAGTTTGATCAGGGTGGATTTTCCTGCGCCGTTGCGCCCGAGCAAGCCGATGCGTTCGCCCGAACGCACCGCCAGTTCAATGTCGGCAAGCAGCACCCGATCGCCGTACCCGGCGCTGGCATGGCGTATATCGAGCAGCGGGTCCGGCGTATGCACGGGGGAGCGAAAACTGAAGCTGAAGGGTGAGTCGACTTCCGCCGCGCTGATCGTTTCCATCCGCGCTAGCGCCTTGATGCGGCTTTGGGCCTGGCGGGCTTTGGTGGCCTTGGCGCGGAAGCGCGCGATGTAATCTTCCAGATGCAAACGCTGGCGCTGCTGTTTGTCGAACAGCGCCTGCTGTACCGCCAGATGCGCCGCGCGCTGGCCTTCGAAGGCCGAATAGTTGCCGCTGTACAAACGTATTTCGCGATGTTCGATATGGGCGATATGGGTAGTGACGGCGTCCAGAAAATCGCGGTCGTGCGAAATCAGCAACAGCGTTCCGGAATAGCTTTTCAGCCAGCTTTCCAGCCACAGGATCGCGTCGAGATCGAGGTGGTTGGTAGGCTCGTCCAGCAGCAGCAAATCGGAGCGGCTCATCAATGCTTGAGCGAGATTCAGCCGCACGCGCCAGCCGCCGGAAAAGATCGCTACGGCTTTATCCGTATCGGCGTCGCCAAAACCCAGTCCGTGCAGCAATTCCGCCGCCCGGGAGCGGGCGGTGTAACCGTCGATGGCCGCCAGTTCCGCATGCAGCTCGCCGACCGACTCGCCGCGCCCGGCAGCGCCGGCCAGTTCGAGTTCGTGCTCGATCCGGCGCAGGCGCTGGTCGCCGTCGAGGACGAATTCCAGCGCCGCTTGCTGCAATGCCGGCGTGTCCTGCGAAACATGGGCGATGACCCAGGCGGGCGGCAATTCCAGGTTCCCCGCTTCGGCCTGCAATTCGCCCCGCAACAGGGCGAACAGGCTGGATTTTCCGCAACCGTTGGCGCCCGTCAACCCGATTTTTTGTCCGGGATAGATTTGCAGGTTGGCTTGTTCTATGAGCGGTTTGGCTGAACGGGCGAGGTTGAGCTGAGTAAAACGGATCACGATCGATAAACGGGGGAAAGCAAAAGTCGCCATTGTACTCCGCTGCGGTCAGATGAAAAGCGTAACTTCGCCGCAAAATAATAACGTCATCAAATTTTAATCGCATCGTTTTTCTATCGTAATGCTAGCTGGAGACAATAGATCAAATCTCATTAATTAAATAGCTGAATATTCGTTTCAACGTTTATCTATTTTTGTAACG
>DASSZW010000206.1:0-6474 GCA_035713285.1 Burkholderiales bacterium | reverse complement strand
TTGTCGTTCAGCTTTCCGACCCATGCCATTGTGATGTCGCCGAAATCCACGACCAGCTGGCAAACCAGGGAAAACAAGTCAGGTTCTCCGCTGCCGCGCAGTATAGCCTGGTTCAGGTTACTGGAAGCGGTGGAAAATTTGCTCAACCGCTTCAATCGCGCATCATTGTTTTTCCGTGCGGAAATATCCTGCGCAGTGACGAATATGCTTTTCTTTTCTTCGAATTCGACGGCCCGCACGACTATGGCGACAGGAATTTCTACCGTGTTCTGACAAACGAACACCATTTCTGCCTGGGCGGTCGCCAATTCGTCTTCGCTGTTGAGCAAAAACGCCACGATATGATGCCAATATTCTTTGGAATGCCCGAAATTAAGACGGCTGACATCCATGCCCAGAACGGTATTCCGATCATAGCGCAGACACTGGAGAAACTGGGCGTTGACGAAACTGATACGCAAGGTATCCGAGTCCATCATGAACAGCAGGGCAGGGATTTTGTCCAAGATACTCTGGACTTGATCCGACTTGAGAACATTAGGTATAAATGCAGTCTGCATAATTATAGATGGATAACCTGAATATAACCTCATCAATTACTGAGATAAACTATAGCGATCACACTATTCCAGCCCGACCCAAACCATACTAACATAGCCGGTTATATATGTTAACGAAGATACCTCCGCCTATGCGCTAAATGCCAAACTGTTGCATGACAGCCCGAAAGACGGCACGAACTGTACGATGGACAGGTTTGCAGTTAATCGTAATCGCCGACCGGGCTTGACCGCAGTCTGCAGGCTTCTATCAGAACCGTCATGCCGCAGGCTCAGGACACCGTGGCTTTTAATCGCAATTCGAAGTCTCGGGCAGCAAGCGGAGCCGAAAACAGATATCCCTGACCGTAATCGCAGCCGACCGCCGTGAGCAAACGCCGCTGCTCTTCCGTTTCTATCCCTTCGGCAATCACTTTCAAGCCGAGCTTATGCGCCATCACTATAATGGCTTCGCAAAGCGCCATGTCATTCGCGTCGTGTTCCAGATCGCGTACAAACGATTGGTCTATCTTCAGATAATCGATATCGAATTTTTTGAGATAGGACAACGCCGAATACCCCGTTCCGAAATCATCGAGCGATACGCGTATGCCGGCATCGCGAAACGATAGCAGCTGGCTGGTCACCGATGCGTGGACATCCAGAAGCAGTCCCTCGGTGATTTCGACGACGATGCTTTGCCCAGACAGTTTGAGTTCGTTCAGATATTGGAACCATGCCTCGAAATTCGCTCCGTAGTGACGGAACTGCACGGGGGAAACGTTAATGCTGATCTGGAATTTGGCATAATACAATTCACGCCAGCGGGCCGCCTGGCTTGCCGCCTCCCTGAACACCCAGTCGCCGATGGCGGTTATGAGGCCGATTTCTTCGGCAACAGGGATGAATTCAGCAGGACTGATCAGACCGCGGACAGGATGCTGCCAGCGGATCAGCGCTTCCGCTTTATGCAGCGCCCCGTTATTCAGGGTTACGATAGGCTGATAAAAGACCCGGAATTGTGCTTTGTCCAAGGCTTCGCGTAGCTCGTTGACCATTTTCCTTTTCATTTTCGCGGTATTCTGCATTGATGAAGTAAAGTAACAGTAACTGTTGCGGCCTTGAGCTTTCGCTGCATGCATTGCCTGCCCGGCATTTTTGAGCAGGGCTTCGGCATTCGTGGCGTCCTCGGGGTAGAAACTCACTCCGACGCTGGCGGAAACGAAAGATTTTTCTTCACCCAGCTGGAACGCTTCTGCCATTCGCTCCATGATATTTTGTACAATTCGCTCGACATTGCCGACATTTTCAAGCGCGGGAAGGATTACGACGAACTCGTCGCTGCTGATGCGGGCCACCGCTTCCGGTTCCATGACGCAGCCCTGAATGCGCCGGGCTGCTTCGACCAGCAACAAATCGCCGATATTATGCCCCAGGGAATCATTTACTTCCTTGAAGTTGTCGATATCGACAAACAGCAGAGCGATCGATGACTTGTCCTGCCTGGCTTTTTTTATCTCCAGCTCCAGCCGCGACTGAAACATGTGGCGGTTAGGCAAGCCTGTCAGCATATCGAAATTAGCTTGCTGCCATACCAGCTCTTCGGAAGTTTTTTTCTTGGTGATATCGGAAAATAAACCGACGTAGCGCCGAACCGACCTGTCTTTGTTGTAAAGCGTATTGATGGTAATCCATTCCAGATATAATTCGCCGTTCTTGCGCCGGTTCCAGATTTCGCCCTGCCAATGTCCGGAAGTATTGATTTCTTTCCACATTGCCCTGTAGAAGCTTTTGTTATGCCGGCCTGAACGCAGGATGCTGGAATTTTTCCCGACGACTTCCGGCGCCGTATATCCGGTCACCGCTGTGAAAGCTCGATTGACACTGACTATAATGCCCTGACTGTCCGTAATCAGCATCGACTCGCTGCTGTGCAAAGACATCAAAGCGACGAGTTGCTCCGCTTCTTCCGCCTGCATCCTTACGATCACATCGTGCATGCCGGACTCTGCCGGAACATGCCGCGAAGCCGGCTGGAGTTTGATCATTTCGGCCGGCAAAATCTCCGGGAAATGCTTCAACTCGGCATGAGACCGGGCAATGACAACGTAAATATCATTGCCGTCCGTTTTCTTGACGAGATACATGGACACATCAGCTGGAAAATCGGTGCCGTCTTTACGGCGCTTGACGATTTCGAAGCGCTCCATGGATCGCCCGCGCGTCTGCATGGAACTAATGCGATGGCGAAATTCGAATTCCGGAAGAACGGGGCAAAGCTGGCAAATGCTCATCTGCAACAATTCTTCCCGGCTATATCCCAGGCAATCCGTCGCTGCCGAATTCAAGTAAACCAGACGAAGCGTTTCCGGTTCGAACATGACCACCATATCAGGCATGTTATCGACGATATTCTGAAAATAAAAAATATCCTCTTTACGTTGCGCGCATACGGTCTTATCTTGCATGTTCCTTCTTGCCTTCCGTCGTCATCCTTTAAGACCAATATCATCCCAGACTTCGATAACGTATTATCTTTCAGTCCAAAAAGACTAAAATTCCGGGCTTAATACGGCACGTTTAAATCTTAACGGCCGATTCAGGCGGAATCTTTAATGCAAGGTCAAGAAAACCATGCAACGGCGGGGTTGCAGGGAAATTCAGCCAGGGGAAAAGCAGAATCCGGACGGCGCTACCGGACCGTTTTTTGCTGCAGCGGACGCACGCAGGAGGGATCAGTCTTGATGCATCGCATATTTCCGGCAGTGCTCCAGATAGGCGCCCTCGTGGCTGGTAATGAGATCCACTACGGCAGACCATAGCCAAGAAGGCGCATCAAGCGTCTTGGTACGATTGCGCAACAATTCGCCATGCCAGCTTTTACGGGTCCGCTCGTCCATTTGCGCGGCATGGGCTTTGCCCACGCTCATCCCCAGGAATTTTGCCGCCCGCATGGCTTCCACGAAGGTGAGTTTTTTGATCTCGAGCTTGAGGTCCTGCGGCAGCACTTCGCGTAAAAAAACCGACCGGTCGAGCAGACGGGTAGCCACCATCCTGTCACCCAGATTCGGTGCCAAATGACGCGCACCCTCAACGATACGTTCGGCATTATCGCGAGGCATGACCGCATCGGCCGCAAAAGGCGCAGCCGTGCGCACCGCCTCTTTGATATCGATCAAACACACATTGCCGGTGCCACCCGAATCGTCGCCGTACTCGACCAGTACGGCGAGGCGCAAGAGGCCCAGAGAACTGCAGCCTTTCTTCCAGTAGGCGGCATCGACGACCCGCACCGGCGCATTATCGTTTCTGGCGCGTACCGAAGTAACCAGCGAAGCCACCGCGCTTTCCTCAAACAAACTTTTCACAGCCTTTTTTTCCGCTTCGGTCAGCGGCCAGAAACGCTTACCCAGCGGAATGTCGAGACCGGCACCATCCAGCCGTTCTTTAGCCAGATGTTTCCAGGAGCGTTGCAATGCCTGTTTCATGACTATCCGCACGGCATCAGGTTTTTCGAGCTTCGCTTTCAAATCGGTTTCCGGCATGAACGTCTGCCGGTAACCCTCGATCAATTGTTCGAGCATTTTGGCCGTAATCACGCCGGGCAAATCGGAACCGCGCGCCGACATGGCCAGAGACAATCCCAGTCGCACCAGATCGTGAGCAGGATTACCGATGACAGTTTGATCCAGATCCCGGATTTGAACCGCGACGCGGCCGTCGGCATCGGCCAGCGGACCGAGATTGCCGAGATGACAATCACCGCAGATCCAGATCGCAGGCCCGGTCGGCAAACGATTGCCGCTGAAATTTTCCAGCCATTCATAAAACTTGATGGTATTGCCTCGCACATACGCATGCACGGATCGCGCCATTTTTAAGTTGCGGGCCGAAATCAGGTGTGATTGGCGGTCTTCGGGATTAACCCATTTAATTGCTTTACGACTCATATTTCCGCCACAAAAAGTAAAGTAATGTCGGCATGCCGTACGGATTTTCTCGCAGGTTTATTGACACACCGGTCCGGACTGCATACGCAACGCGAACGCCTGCCCGGGATATTCAGGCATGACCAGAAACACACAATCAGTAACCGGCGGAAGCTTGCAAGCATGATGAGGAACAGGTTCGTATTTTGATGTCAGATAGCGTTTTAAGGTATCATGCGCTACCTGCGGGCGGATATTCCGTCACGCTCTGCCGAAGACGATTAGCGTCGTATCAGAGCAGCAAACAACCCCGACAAGAAATTTATAATGCCCGTTTTATTGAATACTTACAAACTGCTACGCAGAGTTGCGCATAACATGATGGTGCCGGGAGGGGGACTCGAACCCCCACACTGTTACCAGCGGCGGATTTTGAATCCGCTGCGTCTACCAATTCCGCCATCCCGGCAATCAGGCTTGGTTAAACCAAGTCCGGCATTATCCACAATATCCATTTATTCTGCAACACCTGAGCAATGCCATGCGCACTGACGATTTTGATTTCGAATTACCGCCTGCCCTGATCGCCCAGTTTCCGCCAGCCCATCGTACCGCGAGCCGTTTATTGCATGTCGATGCCTCTGCGGCGACCGTATCGGACCGGCAATTTACCGATTTACCGGACTATTTGCATCCGGGCGATGTGATGGTATTCAACGACACCCGCGTCATCAAAGCGCGCCTGTTCGGCCGCAAAGCCAGCGGCGGTCACGTAGAATTGTTGATCGAGCGCATTGTCGGCGAATACGAAGCCGTAAGTTTCATCCGTTCCAGCCATGCCCCGAAACCGGGCACCCGGATCCGGATCGACGAATCGGTCGAACTGACGATAGTGGCGCGCGAACTTGATTTATTCCGGATCCGCTTCGACACCGGCCGGCCCGTTCTCGACATACTCGAACAATACGGCGCCATGCCGTTGCCGCCGTATATCGAGCGTACAGCCGAGGAAACCGACACCGCGCGCTACCAGACCGTTTACGCTCGTCATCCCGGCGCAATCGCCGCGCCGACCGCCGGGCTGCATTTCGATGAGCCGATGCTGGAACGGCTCGATGCGGCGGGGATAATCCGCGCCCATGTTACCTTGCATGTCGGCGCAGGCACGTTTCAGCCGGTGCGCGCCGAACATATCGCCGACCACGTCATGCACAGCGAACGCTATACCATACCGCAGGCCGCCGTCGATGCGATCGGCCGGGCAAAGGCGGAGGGCAGGCGCATTGTCGCAGTCGGGACTACCAGCCTGCGCGCGCTCGAAGCCGCAGCGCAAAACGGCCCGCTGCAGGCCGGCGAAAACGAAACCAGCATTTTCATAACACCCGGCTATCGCTTCCGCGTAGTGGATCTGCTGCTGACAAATTTTCACCTGCCGAAATCCACCCTGCTGATGCTGGTGTCGGCATTTGCAGGGAAAGAAAAGATAGAGCATGCTTACAGACACGCCATAAAACAAGGCTATCGCTTCTTCAGTTACGGAGACGCCATGCTGATCGAACGCGCGGCCGAAACCGAATAATCCCGGGTATATTTTCATGCAATTCAAACTACATCGAACAGACGGTCTTGCCCGGCGCGGCAGCATGAAACTGGCCCACGGAACGGTCGAAACGCCCGCGTTCATGCCGGTCGGAACTTACGGTACCGTCAAAGCCATGTCGCCGGAAGAACTGAAAACCGTCAATGCGCAAATCGTCCTCGGCAATACCTTCCATTTATGGTTGCGCCCCGGACTCGAAGCCGTCGAAGCGCACGGCGGCCTGCACCGGTTCATGGGCTGGGATCGCCCGATACTGACCGATTCCGGCGGTTTTCAGGTGTTCAGTCTCGGCGCTTTGCGAAAAATCTCCGAACAGGGCGTCCATTTTTCGTCGCCCTTGAACGGCGACAAACTTTTTCTCACGCCCGAAGAATCGATGCGCATCCAGAAGATATTGAATTCCGAT
>DASSZW010000205.1:0-3315 GCA_035713285.1 Burkholderiales bacterium | reverse complement strand
GCCATGGCATGAGTACGGTGCTCTTCGCGGGTGGAATCGGCCAGCAACGCGGTCACGGCCGCGGAGATCGCCCCCGCGCCCTGGATCACGCGACCGAGGATGATGGTGGTTATGGATGTCGCGCCGGCGGCAACGAAGCTGCCCAGAGCGAACAGGATCAGGCCGAAATAAATGACCCGCTTGCGGCCGTATTTATCGGAAGCCATGCCGTACGGCAATTGCAGCAGCGCCTGCGTCAAACCGTATGCCCCCAATGCCAGCCCGACCATCGTGTGGTCCTGACCGCCGGGCAGGTGTTCTGCGTAAAGCGCGAACACCGGCAAAATCAAAAACATTCCTAACATGCGCAAGCCGAAGATGCTCGCCAGGCCTACGCTGGCGCGGGTTTCGCTCGCCGTCATCTTTTCCGTAAGTATTTCCGCCTCACTCATTTGCTTGGGAACCTCAGCAAAAAACGGTATATTAACAGGTTAGCCGGTTTTAGAGTATTTCCAATATGGACATTATCCGCATCCGCGGCGCACGCACGCACAATCTTAAAGACATCGATATCGACCTGCCGCGCAACCGGCTGGTGGTGATTACCGGGCTGTCCGGATCGGGCAAATCGTCGCTGGCATTCGATACTTTGTATGCGGAAGGCCAGCGCCGGTATGTCGAATCGCTGTCGGCGTATGCGCGGCAGTTTCTGCAGTTAATGGAAAAACCCGATGTCGATCTCATCGAAGGTTTATCGCCGGCGATATCCATAGAACAGAAAACCGCCAGCCACAATCCGCGCTCCACCGTCGGCACGGTCACCGAAATTCACGATTACCTGCGGCTGCTGTTCGCCCGCGTCGGCACGCCGCGATGTCCCGAACATCATCTCGACCTGGCTGCGCAAACCGTCTCGCAAATGGTCGACCATGTCCTGACGCTGGCGCCCGACACCAAACTGATGATTTTAGCGCCCGTCATAGTTGACCGCAAAGGCGAGCACAACGATCTGCTCGACGAACTCCGCGCGCAAGGTTTCGTACGGGTGCGCGTAAACGGCGCCGTATACGAAATGGACGCTTTGCCGAAACTGGAAAAAAACAGGAAGCACACGATCGAAGTGGTCGTCGACCGGCTGCGGATACGCCCCGACATGCAGCAGCGGCTGGCCGAATCGTTCGAGACCGCGTTGCGCCACAGCGACGGCCGGGCGTTGACGGTGGACATGGACAACGGCACCGAAACGCTGTTTTCGGCGCGATTCGCCTGCCCGGTCTGCGATTATTCGCTGGCGGAACTCGAACCCCGGCTGTTTTCTTTCAACAACCCGGCGGGAGCGTGTCCACAATGCGACGGCCTCGGCGCGATCCCGTACTTCGACCCCAAGCGCGTCGTCGCCTATCCGCATTTATCGCTGGCCGGAGGCGCCATCAAAGGATGGGACCGGCGCAATCCGTTCTATTTTCACCTGCTGCAAAGTCTCGCCCGACACTACGGCTTCGATCTGGAAACGCCGTTCGCCGAACTGCCGGAGTCTATCCGCGACCTGCTGCTCAACGGCAGCGGCAAGGAGCAAATCGCTTTTCAATATCCCGACGAACGCCGCACCCGCCTGCACGCCTTCGAAGGCATATTGAAGATTCTTGCGCGCCGTTACAAAGACACCGATTCCAGCGCCGTGCGCGAAGAGCTGGCCAAATACCTCAACAACAGGCTTTGTCCCGGCTGCGAAGGGACGCGGCTGCGCCTCGAAGCGCGGAACGTCTTCGTCGCCGGCGAAAGCATTTATGCGCTGTCCGCCCTGCCGCTCGAACAATCCCTGGCGTTTTTCGAATCGCTCACGCTCGCCGGCAACAAACAGACCATCGCCGATCGCGTCATCAAGGAAATCGTCGCGCGGCTGCAATTCCTCAACAATGTCGGCCTCGCCTACCTGTCGCTGGACCGCTCGGCGGAAACGCTGTCGGGCGGCGAAGCGCAGCGCATACGGCTGGCCTCGCAGATCGGCTCGGGATTGACCGGCGTGATGTACGTGCTGGACGAACCGTCGATCGGGCTGCATCAGCGCGATAACGACCGTTTGCTGGAAACGTTGCGCCGCCTGCGCGACCTGGGCAATTCGGTCATCGTGGTCGAACACGACGAAGACGCCATCCGCAGCGCGGACTACGTCGTCGATATGGGTCCGGGCGCGGGCGTCCACGGCGGCTTTGTCGTGGCCAGCGGCACCGCCGCCGAAATCATGGCGCATCCGACCTCGCTGACCGGCGAATATCTGTCCGGACGACGCAAAATCGCGATTCCCGCGCAGCGCCGCGCTCCCGATCCCGAACGGCAACTGGTGCTGACCGGCGCTACCGGCAACAATCTCAAAAACCTGACGCTGACGCTGCCTGCCGGCCTGCTGGTCTGCGTGACCGGCGTATCCGGCTCGGGCAAATCCACTCTCGTCAACGATACGCTGTATGCCGCCATGGCGCGTCATCTGTACGGTTCGGCAGCCGAACCCGCGCCGTTTGCGACCATCGACGGCCTGGCGCTGTTCGACAAGGTCATCAATATGGACCAAAGCCCGATTGGGCGCACTCCGCGCTCCAATCCGGCCACTTATACCGGCCTGTTTACGCCGGTGCGCGAACTGTTTGCCGGAGTGCCCGCCGCCCGCGAACGCGGCTACAGTCCAGGCCGCTTTTCCTTTAACGTCAAGGGCGGTCGCTGCGAAGCCTGCCAGGGCGACGGCGTAGTCAAAGTCGAGATGCATTTCCTGCCCGATATTTTCGTCCCCTGCGATGTCTGCCAGGGCAAGCGCTACAATCGCGAAACGCTGGAAATTCAGTACAAAGGCAAAAATATCGCCGACGTGCTGGCGATGACGGTCGAGAATGCGTACCCTTTTTTCTCGGCCGTGCCGGTACTGGCGCGCAAGCTGCAGACCCTGCTCGACGTCGGGCTGGGCTATATCCAGCTCGGACAGGCGGCGACGACCCTGTCGGGCGGCGAAGCACAGCGCGTCAAACTGTCGCTGGAACTATCCAAGCGCGACACCGGCCGAACTTTGTATATCCTCGACGAACCCACCACAGGGCTGCATTTCCACGATATCGACATGCTGCTCAAAGTCATGCATCGCCTTGTCGATCAGGGCAATACCGTCGTCGTCATCGAACATAATCTGGATGTCGTCAAAACGGCTGACTGGATTATCGATATCGGTCCCGAAGGCGGCGACCAGGGCGGGTATATCGTTGCCGCCGGCACACCTGAACATATTGCAGGCGATCCCAATAGCTACACTGGTCTTTACCTCAGGCCTTTATTAACGTAACCCTATATTTA
>DASSZW010000204.1:0-11371 GCA_035713285.1 Burkholderiales bacterium | reverse complement strand
CGCCATTCGCGACCGGGGCGGCGGAGATGTTGGTGAATCAGGTTATCAAGGGTAATGCGGGTAACCTGTTGATACAGGTTCTTAATATCGCTTATATGTTTCGTACGTTACAGGCCGGAGAAATGCCGGTAATGCTCGAGTGTGCCGGGCAACAGGTAGCCTGACGCGAGAGTAAGAGTAAAAATTCTGGCTTTGATCGGGATAGCGGATCCGGACTTGCCATAATCCGGGCTGAAACGTAATATGTCCGTACGGATTATTGCAACATAAACGATTCAGGCCACACAGACGGAAGGAAAGATTTGAGTGCTGCCAATGAAATCGAACGGCTGTCTGCGATTCGCCGTTATGAAATTCTGGATACGCCAGCGGATGGCGCATTCGACCGGCTAACGCAACTTGCCGCCAGGCTGTTTGAGGTTCCTGTCGCCATCGTGAGTCTGGTCGACCATGATCGCATCTGGTTCAAATCGCATTACGGATTGGGCGTAGAGCAGATCGAACGGGAACCCGGTTTGTGCGCTTCGGCTATTTTACAGGACGAAGTCTATACCGTGCTGGACGCAAAAATCGATCCGCGAACCCTGGTAAATCCATTGGTAGCGGGGGAATTCGGTTTGCGGTTTTATGCGGCTGCACCTCTGGTTACTCAGGACGGTTTTCGGCTCGGCACCATGTGCATCATCGATTTTGCGCCACGCAGTCTCGATACGGCCGGACAGCAGACGCTGCGCGATCTCGCCGCCATCGTTATGGACGAAATGGAATTGCGGCTCGCCAGCCGGAAAATCATAGACGCCGAACGGGCTTTGCGCCTGGAGGCGGACCGCGCCATGGCGGAAGCCGAACGGCTTTCAAATCTGGATAAATTGACCGGTCTGTCGAATCGTCGCGCACTGGATAAGGATATGGACTGCCATGCGCTGATTCTCGACGCGGCGCACATGACGGATGTCGTCATAGCCATGATCGATTTGAACGGCCTGAAAGTGATTAACGATGGTTACGGACATACGCAGGGCGACTGGGTTTTGAGCTCGTTCGCTAAAAACCTGCGCGGCATACTGAGGCAGGAAGATAGGGCGTATCGTTATGGCGGCGACGAATTTGTCCTGTTTTTGCCGGTCAGGATCGATCCCGATTATGGCAGTTTGCGTCGCCGTATCCAGCAGGTAGTCGAAAGAGTGCGGCAGGATGTAGGATTTTCCGAAGTCGGAGCAGCAGTCGGCTTTTCGAGCCTGACGGAATGCGGCGGTGAAATTACCCGGGCATTGTATTTGGCCGACAAACGCATGTATGCGGAAAAGCATAAACGCAAATTGCCGGTCGCCCAGGAATTTCCGAGGGAGGGTTGCGCCAGCAGCGGGCGCGGGTTTATTGAACGCAGGGCATGAATCGGGTTATTGCGGCGGAGGCGTATAATCGGTGACATCGTATGCATGCGTAAGCGGCACGCCCGCGTCGGTTATCGAGTTCAGGCGAATTTCCAGCCGGGCGCGCAGTTCGGCCTGGTCGTCGGCCGAAGGGGCAATCGCCTGCCATTCGCCGTCCTTGAACGTATCCAGATTGTAGATGGCGTAAGGAGCGACGCGCGCGCCGATATTTCGGGTCACGACGGTCAGCCGGTAGCCGCACGAATATGAATTTCCGTTTCGAGGTGCGAGCACGCTTTCGAATTCGATGAATTCGTCGTCCGATTCCGTTACATAATCCGGCAGCGAATCGAGCAATGCCACCATCTGCTGATGGTTCAAAGTACAGGATGACAGCGCCTGGCGATAGTCTTCACGATCGATTTTCCATTGCGCGACCGGCAATTGCTGTTCGTTTTCGACTACGCCGGCAAGTTGGCCGCGCACATTCACCGTGTCGGCAATATTGGTGCAGAACATGTCGGGGCTGAGGCCGCGCAGATCGAAGCGGGACAGTTCGGAAGAGGGGAGCACCCGGATATACGGCTCCCAGCCGGCCCCCTTGCGGACCAGACCGGATTTCACCTGATAAGTCAGTATCAGCGTATTGCCCTGGATGTGAACGAGAATTTTTTGCACGTCCGCCCCGCCGTTCAACCCCGCAAGCGGAGGCTCAACCCCTTGAGAAAATATCTCAGCAGCTGGTCGCCGCACGCGCGATAGTTTTTATTGTCGGGATTGCGAAAGATCGCGCTTAATTCCGGTCTGGAAATTTTAAAATCGGCCAGGGCGAAAATTTCGTGCATATCGGATTCCTTAAGATCGAAAGCGATCCGGATCTTTTTGAGGATGATATTATTGGTCAAATGTCTGACTGGAACGGCCAGCATATCGCGCGGCCCGCGTTTATGCACGATCAGTCCGTCGAGAAATGCCGACAGCAAGGCATCGTCGCATTCGAGAAATCCGGGATCTTCTTCTTTTCGCAGCAGTTGCGTTATGCAGTCGGAACCGACTGCATGTCCCTGCGCTTCCAGCAGGTTGCTGATGAGCGCGTCGGGCAAGTCCAGCGCGTAGCGCAGGCTGCGTAAAACGTCATTGTTATTTGGCACGGCAGGCTCTCACTTTATTTCGGTTGGCGGAATAGTACACCGTTCTCAGCCTTTCGCATTGACTACTTCGAGGATGCCTTGTCCGTAGGCATCCAGTTTGCGCGCGCCTATCCCGGATATTTCGCCCAGATCGGCCAGGGTTGCCGGCCGCTGCCGGGCGATCTGCGCCAGCGTCGCGTCATGAAATATGACATAGGCGGGCACATTCGATTCCCGCGCCGCGACCTGTCGCCAGATTCGCAGCTGTTCGAACAGCCGGTCGTCCCCGGCATTTTGCGGTGCGCCAACCGGTCTGGCCGATTGCCGTTTAACCGGTTTTGCAGTCAGATCCCGCCGCAGCCATACTTCCGTTTCGCCTTTCAGCACCGAGCGGCTGCGGGATGTCAGCACCAGCGCGCTGTAGGCGTCATGATCGACCGTGACAAAACCGTGCGCCATCAATTGACGCAATACCGCGCGCCAGCTTTTTTCGTCCATGTCCGCGCCGACGCCGAATACGCTGAGCTGCTGATGGTTCCATTGCCGGACTTTATCGGTGGTTACGCCGCGCAATACGTCGATCAGGTGTGCGGCGCCGAATCGTCCCCCGGTGCGGTAAATCGCCGACAAGGCTTTTTGCGCCGCGACGGTGCCATCCCAGGTTGCCGGAGGGGTCAGGCAAACATCGCAATTGCCGCACGCTTCGGCCGCCTCGCCGAAATAATCGAGCAGGCGTATCCGCCGACAATGGGTTGCTTCGCACAAAGCCAGCAAGGCTTCAAGCTTGGCCTGCGCCACCCGCTTGAATTGCGGTTCGGCTTCCCCGCTTTCTATCATGCGCCGCTGCTGCACGACATCATTCAGGCCGTACGCCATCCAGGCGTCGGCCGGCGCGCCGTCGCGTCCGGCGCGGCCGGTTTCCTGGTAATAGCTTTCTATGCTTTTGGGTAAATCGAGGTGGGCGACGAAACGCACATCCGGCTTGTCGATGCCCATGCCGAAGGCGATGGTGGCGACCATGATGATGCTGTCTTCGCGTAAAAACATGTCCTGATGCCGCTGCCGCAGCGACGCTTCCAGTCCGGCATGGTACGGAAGCGCATTCAGGCCTTGATTTTTCAGCCAGACGGCGGTTTCTTCCACTTTGCGGCGCGACAGGCAATATACGATTCCGGCGTCGCGCGGGTGCGCCTCCCGGATAAAGGCCAGCAACTGTTTGCGCGGATCGTTTTTTTCGACGATATGATACCGGATATTGGGGCGGTCGAAACTGGAAACGAACTGTTGGGCTTCTGCCAGCTGCAAGCGGACGATGATTTCATCCCGCGTCTGCGCGTCGGCGGTCGCGGTCAGCGCAATGCGGGGCACGGCAGGGAAGCGCTCGTGCAATACCGACAGCGCAATATATTCGGGGCGAAAATCGTGGCCCCATTGCGATACGCAATGCGCTTCGTCTATCGCGAACAAGGCCGGCTCGACGCGGTCGAGCAAAGCCATGAAACGCGGCGTGACGAGCCGTTCCGGCGCGACGTAGAGCAGGTCCAGCTCGCCGCGGACAAAGGTCTGTTCAACGGCATAGGCTTCGTCTGCCGACAAGGCGGAATTCAGGAACGACGCCCGCACGCCGGCTTCGCGCAGAGCCATGACCTGGTCGCGCATCAGCGCGATCAGCGGCGATACGACGACGCCAGTGCCGGAACGCAGTAAAGCCGGAATCTGGTAGCACAGAGATTTTCCGCCGCCAGTCGGCATCAGCACCAGCGCATCGCCGCCGGCGACGACGCGGTCGATGATTTCCGCTTGTCGGCCGCGAAACTCGGCGTAGCCGAAAACGCGGTTGAGCATGGATAAAGCTGTCGTCATGGCTGGATGCGGCGCGAGTAGAGTTTTGTTAGCTTGCGCCGGGACGCATGCATTTTCACGAAGTATAGCGTACCTGGCGACATATATTAAGCGGCTTTCCCGCCGGAGGGTTCGCCAAACCGGTTGAAGGTCGTTTTTGACCGGGAATAACCCAGTTTTTCAGTGGTCATTTTTAATGATTTCATGCGCATGATCGCCTCGAATCCTTATTTTTCGTACGTAACCGTACAGAGCCAACAAAGCTTCCGTGTAAATCTAATACCTGCAATGCTTCAAATCGAGTGATTTCAAGGATGGAACATACATTTTATCCGATCTTTATGGGAAATAATCGCAACCGGCATTTCACCGATTGTTTGCCAGGCTTAACAGCACGTCAGATGAAAGAAATAAACACATTATGGCTGATTTCGAATACCCTCGTCCTCAACTCAGACGCCGGGAATGGATTTCCCTGAACGGTAAATGGAAATTTGTTTTCGATAGTGAAGAATGTTATCAAAATCCCTGCGATATAAAAACCTGGACGCACGAAATTACGGTACCGTTTGCGCCGGAATGCAAGGCGAGCGGTATCGGCGATACCGGCTTCCATCGAATCTGCTGGTATCAGCGCGAATTCGATGTCGATCCGAAAGAGCATGTAATCCTGCATTTCGGCGCGGTGGATTACCATGCGCGGGTCTGGGTAAACGACAGGCTGGTTGCCGAACACGAAGGCGGCCATACGCCATTCAGCGCCGATATCACGCTGGCTTTGAAGGAGCAAGGGCCGCAGCAGGTGACGGTATGGGTGGAAGATGACCCGTTCGATCTGGAAAAACCGCGGGGCAAGCAGGACTGGCTGCTTCATCCGCACAGTATCTGGTACCCACGCACTACCGGAATATGGCAAACCGTCTGGCTGGAACGTCTGGGCCGCACCTTTATCGAACGCATACGCTGGACGCCGCATCTCGAACGCTGGGAAATCGGTTTCGAAGCGTTTATCGCCGGTAAGTTAAACCCGGGCATGCGGGTGGCGCTCCGTCTGACGCGCGGCGATCAATTGCTGGTCAAAGACGTGTACGAGATAATCGGCGGCGAAGTCCATCGCCGGATATCCTTGTCCGATCCCGGCATCGACGATTATCGCAACGATTTATTGTGGTCGCCCGAACGGCCGACGCTGATCGACGCCCGGATCGAGGTGTGGGATGGCGATACGCTGATCGATGAAGTGGAGTCTTATACGGCGTTGCGTTCCGCGCATATCCAGCGCGACCGCCTCATGCTCAACGGACGCCCGTATCAGCTGCGTCTGGTGCTCGATCAGGGATACTGGCCGGATACCTTCATGACTGCACCGAACGACGACGCGTTGCGTCGCGACGTCGAACTGGTAAAGCTGATGGGATTCAATGGCGTACGCAAACACCAGAAAATCGAAACGCCGCGTTTTTTATACTGGGCCGACAAGCTGGGGCTGGTAGTGTGGGAAGAAATGCCCAGCGCTTACCGGTTTACCAATAAATCGATCCAGCGCCTGACCAGCGAATGGATGGAAGCGATCGAGCGCGATTACAGCCATCCCTGCATTATCGTCTGGGTGCCTTTTAACGAATCGTGGGGAGTGCCCGATCTGCCGCAATCTCCGGCGCATCGCGACGCAGTGCAGGCTTTTTATCATCTGACCAAAACGCTGGACCCCACCCGGCCGGTGATCGGTAACGACGGATGGGAAAGCGCTGCGACGGATATTATCGGCATTCACGATTACGACTGCAATCCCGTTACCTTGCGTGAACGATACGGACCGTTTGTGAAACCGGAAGAGCTGTTCGACCGGCGGCGTCCGGGCGGACGCATCCTGACCCTGGACGGCTATCCCCATCGGGGCCAGCCTATCATCTTGACGGAATTCGGCGGCATTGCGCTGATGAATCCGGCCTCAGGCCCGAACGGCAAAATATGGGGTTACATGGAAAGCCGGAATGCGGAGGAATTTACCAAGGCCTATGCAGCGCTGCTGGAAGTCGCCAGCAAAACGGCTTTGTTCAGCGGCTTCTGCTACACGCAGTTTACCGATACGTTCCAGGAAGCCAACGGTTTGCTGTATGCAGACCGTACGCCCAAAATTCCTCTCGAAGTCATCGCCAAAGCGACGAGGGGACATTGAATGTACCAGCGAGAATTATCCAAGCCCGACGGCCGGATGCTTTGGCTGTACAGCCGCCGTCCCATCGCCGGCGATCTGGTCGCGCCCAGTCCGGGAAGCGAAGCCCTGCATCCCAATCCGCACTTTCGCTGGCACCCGTTTCGCGGCGAATGGATCGCGTATGCGAGCTATCGGCAAGGCCGTACTTTCATGCCGCCGCCGGAATACAATCCTCTGGCCGTGACGACCGATCCGGACAATCCTACCGAATTGCCCGCCGGAGATTATGATATCGCGGTGTTCCAGAATCGTTTTCCGTCGCTGACTCAGTCCGCGCACGATGCGCCCGAATCGGTGGTTGCGACATTGCCCGCCAGCGGCCAGTGCGAAGTAGTCGTTTTCGCCCAGGATTCCGGCGGAAAGCTGGGCGCCTTGCCGTTGACTCATATCGAATTGCTGCTGCAAGTCTGGGGACAGCGTACGGCCGCGCTCGCCGCCGGGAAAAATATCGCTTACGTATTGCCGTTCGAAAATCGGGGCGTGGAGGTAGGCGTCACCCTGCATCATCCGCACGGCCAGATTTATGCCTATCCGTTCGTCCCCCCGGTGCCGAAACAGATGCACAGCCAGGAGATCGCCTATTACCGGCAAACGCGACAGGCCTTGCTGGAGCACTATATCGAACTCGAAATTCGAGAAAAAACCCGCCTGATTTATCTCGGGCCGCATGCGGTAGCGTTTATTCCTGCCTGGGCGCGGTATCCATACGAAGTCTGGGTAGCTACTCGCAAGGCGGTAAGCGATTTTAGCGCCCTCAGCGACGAGCAGCGCAGCGATCTTGCGCGCGCGCTCAAAACGGTGCTCAACAAATTCGATGCGCTATGGGATAGGCCGTTTCCTTATCTGATGGCCTGGTATCAGGCTCCTACCGACGGTTGCGCCCATCCGGAAACGCATCTGCATGCGGAGTTTTATCCCCCTTATCGCACGCGCGACAAACTCAAGTATCTGGCCGGTACGGAACTGGCGGCGGGAATGTTTGCCAGCGATGCGCTGCCCGAAGCCAAAGCGCTGGATCTGCAGGCGATAGAGGTGAATATCGATGACTGAAAGAGCGGCGGAAGTAAAATCCAAACTGGCGATGATCCGCCAGTCGCTGGAAACTGCCGATGCAGGTGCTATACGCTTGCGCGGGACGGACTGGTTTGACTGGGCGACGGCAGGCGGATCGAATACCGTGTTGCTGGCGCAGGAAACCGGGATCGCAGAGGTGCTGGTTACCGCGACGGACGCCTGGATACTGACCGATGAAATCGAAGCGGCGCGGCTGCGCAACGAGGAATTGACGCCGGTCGTCGGGCTTCAGGTATTCCCCTGGGAGGACGCTTCGCAGCGCGAAAGTTTCGTTGCGGACATTGCGGCGGGGAAAAGCGTGTTGAGCGATCGCCCGCAGGATCGAGAGCAGGCTTTGCCGGCACAATTGATTGCCCGGAAACGGACGCTGATGCCCAGCGAAATCAAACGTTACCGCAAGGTCGGCCGGCTGGCGGCCGCGGCGATGACCGAAGTGATGCTGGCGGCCCAGCCGGGATGGAGCGAGTACGAACTGGCGGGCGCGGGCGCTGAAGCGATGTGGGCGCGGGGCCTGCACCCGGCGCTGACCCTTGCCGCCGGCGAACGGCGGGTTCTGGCCTACCGTCATCCGGTACCGAGCGAAAATACGCTGGACGGTTACGCCATGCTCGTATTTTGCGCGCGCAAATATGGTCTGTATGCGAACCTTACGCGTTTTGTCTCGTTTCGCAAGCTGTCGCCGGCGCAAGCGAAACAACATCGGCAAATTATGGAAATCGAAGCCATTGCTCTGGACGCGACGCAGGCGGGCAACAGTCTGGACAGGGTTTATGCCGCGCTGGCCGAGGCCTATGCCGCGCGCGGCTGGCATGAAGCCATCAAAGCGCACCATCAGGGCGGATCTACCGGCTATCTGGCGCGGGAAATCGTTGCGACTCCGGCGACCCGTGACCGGATAGAGGCATCGCAGGCTTACGCCTGGAACCCGAGCGTACCGGGCGTTAAAGTAGAGGATACTTTCCTGCTCGGGGATTACGACGAACTTGACAATTTGACAGGCGATGCCGCCTGGCCGAGCGTAAAAGTCCAGGATAGATTGCGTCCCTGGCCGATGGAGCGATAATGGCCAGTTTCCAGAAAATTTTCGGCCGGGCCGCGATAACGCAGGCATGCGCGCCGGGACGGGTGAATTTGCTCGGCGAGCATACCGATTACAATGACGGCTATGTATTGCCGACCGCCATTCCGCAAAGGACTGTAGTCGAAGTCGGCTACAGTATCGACGAGAACCATCATTTTTATGCCGACAAGCTCGATGTATATCTGACCTGCACGCCCGAAGCCGAGGAAACGGCCGGATTTGCCAGTTATGTGGTCGGCTGCATCAAGGTGCTCGAACATCATGGCTATCGCATACCGCCGGTTTCGGTTTATGTGTCGTCCACCGTGCCCATCGGGTCGGGGCTATCGAGCAGCGCCGCGCTGGAAGTGGCGGTTCTGCGCGCATTGCGGGAATTGCTCGGGCTGGATATGGACGACGTTAAAATCGCGCAGTTCGCACAGCAGGCGGAAATCGAATATGCTCACGTCCATTGCGGCATCATGGATCAGATGGCGTCGAGTCTTGCGGATACCGCCCACATGCTGTTTCTGGATACGCGCACCCTGGAGCGAAGACTGTTGCCCTTGCCCGAAGGCGCTGAGCTGATCGTAATCGATAGCGGGATACCGAGGACGCTGGCCGGCAGCGCTTATAACGAGCGTCGCGCCGAATGCGAGGCGGCGGCCGAACTGCTGGAAGTCAAGGCGTTGCGCGACGTATCGAATATTGCGCAGGTCGAACGTTTGCCCGCACCTCTGGCGCAGCGAGCCCGCCATGTCGTCAGCGAAAACAACCGCGTGCTCGAAGCGGTTGACGGCATCATCAGCGCCGAGCGTTTCGGAGCTTTGATGAATGCGTCTCACGCGAGCTTGCGCGACGATTTCATGGTATCGACCGAAGCGCTGGATACGCTGGTCGATATCATGCAATCGCATAAAGACGTGTTCGGCGCGCGTCTGACCGGTGCCGGTTTCGGCGGTGCCTGCGTTGCTCTGGCTAAAGCCGGCGCAGGTCGAAAAGCTGCCGCCGCCATTCGCAAATCCTATAATCGTAGCGGCCATAGCGGAGACATACTCGTCCCCGTCAAAACTGCCGCCGCCAAAAGAGGCTCAGCTCAGTCGCAGTCCTGAGACGCCAGCAGCAATTGCGCGCGTTTGAGGGCGGCCGCATATTCTTCGTGCAAGACACGCACCAGTTTGCCGTCCGCGTTGCGATGCAGATCCCATAAGCCGCTATTATGCCAGTGTTCAGGGTCCAGCCAGTCGGACCGGTCCAGGATGGGATAAATGCAAATGCCGGCGATCGGGATATCGTTGACGCGCGCTACGGCGATTTCGGCGGCGATCTCGGCTATCCAGCGCGCTCTGCCGGCGCCGAAATGACTGGTCTCGCCTACGAAAATATCGGTCCGGTAGCGGTGATGGATTTGGGCGAGCATCTGGCTGAATGACATCCAGCGCTCGTCGCGCGGCGCATCTTCCCAGCGCAGCCTGTCTCCTTCGTATTCCCATTGATTCGAATGGTAATAATTTACGCCGATGATATCCAGGTATTTGGGATCGCCGCCGAGTTCGGGAGCCTGCCGCCCGGCGATCATATCCCATGCTTCGTACTGGCTTTCCGTATAATCCTGCGCTGCCTGTGTAAATTGAAGCTGGTCGCGTTTCGGAATGACCCGGATGACGGGGTCGACATGGACAAAGCGGGCGCGCGGATCGACTTCCCGGATCGCGTCCATCGAGGCGATGGCGGCTTTGACAAGCTGGCGCTTGATCTCTGCCCCCCGATGGTTGAGATGCGGATAAAACCATCCGCTTTCGCCGGCTGCCCAGGAAAAAAATGAAATTTCGTTGATCGGCGAGTAAAACGGAAGTTCGTCGGAATGGTCTTTGACCGTTTTTGCCAGCGCTGCGGAAAACCGGGCGAAACGCGTGACGAACTCCGGCGAGAGCAGATCCAGACCATCCGGCCAGCCGTAATGGCAGACGTCCCATATCACCTGGATGCCATGCCGTTTCGCCGCTTCAAGCATGGGAACGAACGACGAAAAATCATAGTTGCCGGGCGTTTTTTCTACCAGCGGCCAGCGTACGGCATCGCGGGCGGTACTGATACCGGCAGCGCGCAACAAGGCATAATCGGTATCCACCTGGCTGTCGTGTTGCGTGGCTGCCAGCATATCCAGCCGTTCGCCTTTGGTATTGATGTGGCAGGACGATTCGTAGCCGGCTATCCAGTAGGATTTAAACAGAGGCGGAGATGTAAATTCTTTTTTCATGATAAATTCAATCGATTAATACGACAGTGGAGCGATCTTGAGTCAGGCATCGATCGGCCGTGCGCGGCGGCGATAAGATGCCCCGTTTCAACTGTTTACGAAGCGACGGAAATACATGCGGACGAACGGGCATATACGGTTTCGTCCAGCAGATTCTTCATCTGCAGCACGATCGAATCCCAGGTCATGGTCGCAGCATGGGCGATGGCCGCCTCGATGATTTCGCAGTCAGGTCGGGCTGCGGCATCGAGCACGCACTCGACAAATTCCTCATAGGTACCGGCTATGCTTACAAACTGACGGAAATTACGGATGACATCGCCGATCGCAGTGGAAACGACGGGTTTGCCGGCCGCCATGTATTCCAGAGTTTTGGTGGGATTAATGTATTCCGTTGCTTCATTGAGAGCGAAC
>DASSZW010000203.1:0-3164 GCA_035713285.1 Burkholderiales bacterium | reverse complement strand
GACTGTGTACCTGCGCTGCAATTGGAGACCCCATTGAAATTTCATTTGACCCATGCTGAAGGACTGAATTTGTTCACCGGTTATGGCGATGGCTACGTCCTCATCAACCGCGAACGATATAACGGGCCCAGCCTGCTGGTTACGCCCGACCGGATAGAGATCGACTGGAAAATAAACGGTTTCAATGAATTACAGCCTCATCATTTCAATGTCATGCTCGAGTATACTCCCGAACTCGTCATTTTAGGCACGGGCCAGCGGTTACGCTTTCCCCATCCGCGGCTCTCTGCCGAACTGGCCAACGCCGGGATAGGCCTGGAAATCATGGACACCAAAGCCGCCTGCCGCACCTTTAACATTCTGGTCGCCGAAGGCCGGCGCGTCGTCTTGGGGCTGCTTCTGACCGACGACTAGCGTTCGGGTAGTTCCGGTTAAAGCAGCGCCGCTTTGTCCAGACCGTTTCGGCGGAGATATTTGCGCATCAGCTGCAAGGCTTCGGTCTGGATCTGGCGCACGCGTTCCCGGCTAACATCGAGGTCGTCCGCCAGTTGCTCAAGCGTCTGGACTTCCTGATCGTTCAATCCGAAACGCCGTTCTATCACCCAGCGATGCTTGGGTTCCAACTGATCCAGCCAGCGGCCGATCACGACCAGGGTTTCGGCTTTTTCCAGGGCGGTATCGGGCATTTCACCATGTTCGTCGGGCAACGCGTCGCCCATGGTAAAATCGGCATCCGTTTCCAGAGGCGTATCCAGCGAAACCAGCCTGTCGTTCAAACGTAACAAGTGCCGCACTTCGTCGACCGGCAAACCGACAAAACAGGCAATTTCGGCTTCGCTGGCTTCGATTGCTCCCTGTAGCTGCAAATGCCGTTTTGCGCGCAGTATGACGTTGATCGCTTTAACGATATGCACCGGCAACCGAATGGTGCGCGATTGCTCCATGATGGCGCGTTCGATATATTGGCGTATCCACCAGGTTGCATAAGTCGAAAAACGGAATCCCCGTTCCGGCTCGAATTTTTCCAGCGCGTGCATCAAACCCAGATTACCTTCTTCGATCAGATCGAGAAATGACAGGCCGCGATGTATATAGCGTTTGGCGATATTAACGACCAGTCGCAAATTGGACACGATCATTTTTTGCCGGGCCTCGAAATCGCCCGTAATCATCCTGCCGGTAAGTTCGCGTTCTTCGGCGGCATTGAGCAGTACATTGTGACCGATCTCGCCCAGATACATTTGCGTTACGTCAACCTGCAATTCCTCGAGTTGCGCAACATCCGGCAGATCCTCGTCGATCGGGAGGACTTCGTCCGCGTCAGGCATTTGCCTTTCTGCGTCGCCGCCTTCCCGCAACATTATTTTTTTTCCTCGGGAAGATATATCAAGGGATCCACCGGCTTGCCCATTTTCCTGACCTCGAAATGCAATTCGACCCGATCGGCGTCGCTATCCCCCATTTCGGCTATTTTCTGACCGCGACTTACCGTTTGCCCTTCTTTGACCAGCAATTGATCGTTATGCGCATAAGCGGTCAAATAAATGGCGTTATGTTTAATGATAAGGAGCTTGCCGTAACCGTGCAAACCCGATCCGCTATAGACGATCTTGCCGGCAGCGGCGGCATACACCGGCTGATCGCGCTGTCCGCCGATATTGATCCCCTTGTCGGCGTCGGCATTGCCGAAACGGGCAAGCAAAGGGCCTTTTGCCGGCCATACCCAGTCTATTCCGCTGTCGTTGGCCGTTTTGGAATCGCTGCCCGGCAATTCGTTCGCTCCGGTGGCCGGCTGCGGCGCAGGCTGCGCGCCGGCCTCCTGCTTGCCGATCTGCGCCAGCGCTGCTTTCGAGTAGGGCAATCGGACGGCCACCGGCTGCGTGATCGTATTGCCGGCAGGCAGCGCTTGTGTGGCTACGATCGTCCCCGGCGCGGCAAGCGCCAGCGGCGTCGCTATCGCGGAAGAACCGGCGTCATCGGCGGATTTGGCTGCCGTGACAGCCGGAGCAGACGGCGCAGTCACATAAAGCGATTGCCCGATCCGGATGCGGTTCAGGTCATCCAGATGATTCCATGCCGCAAGCTCCCGGTAATCGAGGCCATATTGCAAAGCGATGCTATAGAGCGTATCGCCTTTTTTAACTATGTGGATGCCGCGGGTACCGGTGTGGTTTTCCCTCCCCGAACTTCCCTGCGCCTGTAGCGCCGGACCCGAACCGGTCAAATCCGTTACCGGCGCAACCTGCGTCGTGCTGCAACCCGTCAAAGCCAGGCTCACGCAAAACCATCCCCAAACACGCTTCATCAAGCCACCCCAGGTAATAACGGCACAAAATGCACCATTTCCAATATCTGCTCATGATACGCATCGCCCTGCCGCTCTATCAATAGCATGCGCTGGCTGTCGCCCAGCCCGCAGGGCAAAACCATGCGGCCGCCTTCCGCCAGTTGCGCCAGCAATGCCGGCGGGGCCTGTTCCGCAGCCGCAGCCAGGATGATTCCATCGAACGGCGCTATGTCGGCCAAGCCGGCATTGCCGTCGCCGTGTTTCAGCTTGATATTGGGAATGCGCAATTCGCGTATCGTTCGACGCGCCTGCCCCAGCAGTGAAGCGATGCGCTCGACAGAATAAACTTCGCGCGCCAGTTTAGCCAGCACCGCGGCCTGGTAGCCGCAACCGGCGCCGACTTCCAGCACTCGGCCCAGCGCTTTGCCGCCGCGCAATACTTCGATCATGCGGGCAACGCTGTATGGATGCGAAATAGTCTGGCCGAAACCGATCGGCAGCGCCGTGTCTTCATACGCCCTTAACGCAAGCACTTCGCCTACAAACAGATGCCGCGGGACTTGCGACATGGCAGACAGCACATCGATATCCCGGATGCCCTGCTCGCGCAACCGCTCTATCATCCGCGCGCGGGTACGATCGGACGTCATGCCTATGCCGCTATGCTTATGCACGCTCATCACGCCAGCCAATCCTGTAGCGCGGGCAATTGACCGTAATGCGTCAAATCGATCTGCAAGGGAGTAATTGATACCTGTTGTCTGGAAACAGCATAAAAATCGGTGCCTTCGCCTGCGTCTTGCGCCGCACCGGCCGCGCCGACCCAGTATACGGTTTGACCGCGCGGATTCACCGTCTCGATCACGGGTTCCGCTTT
>DASSZW010000202.1:0-7908 GCA_035713285.1 Burkholderiales bacterium | reverse complement strand
GTTCGCGTTCGATGTCGAGTTCCCTGAATAACTGGAAGACGCTTTCGAGGATTCCCGGAAAATCGAAACGAGGATCGTTGATTTCTTCCGGTTTCGGTGCGCCGAGGTGACCGCCGGCATAGCGCGGATGTTCGATCACGATCGCATCGGGCAAACGGTTTTTGCGCAGCCATTTTTTCAGCAGAATCTGTATGCCGCGAGCGTCGGAAAGAATCGGAATCAAGGCTACTTCAGGATAGCCCTCGGTCAGGTCGGGCAGGTCAAGCGGCAAACCGGCGCCCATGACGATCGCTTGCGCACCGCTTGCGCACGCCTGACGCACCAGCGCGGGATGTTCCGCCACGGCTTTCATGACATTGACTGCTACCAGGCCTTCGCCAGCTGAGGCTTCGAGGGCCGCACGGATTTCGCGGTCCAGTGCGATCAGATTGAGCTGGTCGAGTGTCGGCTTATCGCGGCAATGCCGGCTCTGCTCGATCAGGTCCGGATGATGATGGCGCAGATCGATACTGGCAATAGTCCCTACCGCTCCCAAACCTGCAACGCTGCCGGCCAGTCTGTGCGCAGAGATTCCTACACCCATTCCGCCTTGTACGACAGGCAGCAGGTTTTTATTTTTAATGTTGAAATGGGGTAAATGAGTTTCCAGCACTTCGCACTCTCCTGACGACAAACAATAATCTTGACGAATAAGTATTCGCGATCTCTTTATCCATTTCATCGATACGCTAACTACTTACGTCATGCAACATTATCGAGGCGTACACACGGCTCTCAGTCTGGCAGTCGTTAGTATTAGTTGTTCGGCGGCACAAATACCATCGCGTTACACTTTGCACACACGATAGCATAATGCTTGGCGCAAGGGAATGCGCTCTTTAAACGAATATTTAGAGAGCGCAAGGAGGTTTAATCAGGAAGTTGACAACGAGTGACGCCGTTCGTGATCACGCCTTGGGAGCATAAGCCAGACACCAGCCGTTAGGACTGATAGAGCCGTCGATGAGATTGCAGCTTCCCTCCGCTTTTGCCGATTTCCCCGGGATAAACTGCATACATTGGGAACATTTCAGAGCGCCTTTGGGTTGATCCTGATATTGCATGCTTGCTTTTGCCATTTTGGCGGCGAAGGCTTCCTTGCTAACTACGCTAACCGGTATGGCCGCGATCGCTGCCAGTAACGTAGCGGTTTTCAGGAAGTTGCGACGCGTCACGTTTTTTTTGTTTAATGCATTCATCATTTCAGGCTCCAATTAAATAATAGAGTAAATAAAAATTGCGTTTGCTGCTTTTGCGCACCGGAACCGTATCCGGCGCTTTCCGGCTAAAGCGTGGACAGATAAGCAGCCACTTCTTTGACTTGAGCCGGGGTGATATTGTGGGTAATCACTTTCATCATTGCCCCGTCAGGTCGTTGGCCGGTATTTTTGAATATCCCCAACTGTTTTTCTATGTAATTGGCATGCTGGCCGGCGATGCGCGGGAATATACCGTTGCCCGCACCCTCGGGACCGTGGCAGGTAGCGCAGGCTGGCGTATTCTGGGCAGCGATGCCGTGAGTAAATATCTGTTTGCCTTCGGCTTCCAGTTGAGGATTGCGCGATGGTCCGGGTATATTTTTCTGTGCGCTGAAATAGGTCGCCAGTTCTGCGATCTGTTTGTCGGTCAAATGCCGGGCTATGCCCCACATATATTGATATCCCGCCGGATCGGAGCGATCGTGGCTTCTGAATTCCTTAAGTTGCCCGACAATATAGGCGCTTTGCTGCCCTGCCAGTTTGGGGAAAGTCGGGTTGGTGGAATTGCCGTCCGCACCGTGACATATCGAGCAAACCTGCTGCGCCAGATCCTGACCCGATACTTTGGCATCTGCCAGGTTGCGCGAGCTTGCCGTCGTATTGCAGCCGGCGGTAAGAATGGTCGATGCCAATATTAAACCTGTAACGATTTTTTTCATGCTGCTTCTCCCACATCATGTTCAAGTGAAGGGGCGCCATGATAACAAGGCATCAGACGCACCCCAACAGTTTCAAGGAAAGCTCTTCCAGCCGCTTTAGTATGCACCCCAGACATAAAACACAACCTGATTGTCGCCGCTGGCTTTTCCGTTGAAGGAGTCCGCTGCGCCGGTAGCGACGCCATCGACCCGATTAAACATCGTGTACTGCACGCCGATACGTACGTTCTGCACCGGTAGCCAGAACACTTCCGGCGTCCAGCCCTCGGTGCCGGTCTGGGAGCCGAATTCCCCGGCTATGGCGCCGGGATTGTAATTCGGATTCGCATTGCTGATATTGTTCGAACTGTTGGAGATATTGAAGTACGACAGCGCTGCGCCGTATTTGGCTTCATAGGTATAAGTAGCTTTCGCCATCATGGAATTAATTGTATCAGGAACAGCTCCGGCGTCGCCGTAATTGACCGTTTCGTTGGTACGGGTCATTTCGACCGTGAAGGTATGCGGGTCAAGCAGATATTGATACTGGAAGTCGATCGTGTTGTCGCGATAGTGGTTCGTCAAATTCTGCATGCCGGGCACATATTCATCAACGTCGAAGTAAGAATAGCCGAGCATGATGTTCTGAGCGCCCCAGTCATGGGTCAACGCCAGACGCAGGTAAGGATTTTCGCCCTTGATGTTGATCTGTTGACCGTTACCCTGAGTCATGAAGGAATATACGCCATCGCCGGTACGATAACCGCTGATTTCCGCATAAACCGTTTTATTCCAGTAAAGATAAGCGCCCGTTCCTATAGCCTGCTGGGCGAGTCCTTGATCAATGATCGGCAGGGAAGCCGGACCGAATCCGGTGCTGATAGGAACCACGTTATAACCCCAGGCCGGCGTGCTGTTCCAAACATCTTCGACGCCGGGGTTATTGTTGACGTCGAAGCCATAAATGAAATTCTGGTCGCCATTGATCAATTGATCGGCATAACGGAAATCGGTATTGTCGGAACCTACTTGTCCGGAAGCGCCTGTGTCACCGGAATAATTATTGTAGGTGAATTGCGCAAATACCCCCGATTTGTCGGTGATTTTGCCGGCCACAAACAGGCTGCCGGTGTCAAACGTTAACGAACCGTCGGTGGCGGTATGGCCCGGCCCCGTCGGCGTAGGCCCCTTGACGTTGGTGGAGCCGAAAACGCCCATTACCGCCAGTGGTATCGTGCGTTTGCCGATGGTGTAACCGGTTAGTTTGAATAATCGTCCGTAAGGAGTCAGCTCGGGGAAATTGCCGCCGGCATGACACGCCAGACAGTTTTGCCCCGTTTGCCGGGCAAAAGCGGGCACCGCCTGAGCGTTGCCGGATAATAATGCCACCATGAGTGCTGCGAGTCCGACAAATAAACGGCCGAGATTCAATTTGCGGATAATCAGCCTGGGTGCCGATATCTCCCCTTTGATAAAAAGGCTGCTCAAGGACTGAATATATACTCCAAGAGAGAATGCCCTGTCGAGTCCATTTGTTTTCATGTTAGCTCCTTTGATGGTATTCTAATATAACAAGATATTTATATCTTAATTTTAACGATACTCGTTTATTTTCCATATGGCAACAGCGAAATCAACCCGTAATAAAAATGGGATACGACAAAAAACGTGCCGTTTCATTATCAAGCCGGTTTTTTGAAGTATAACAAAACAGTCAATATTTGAATCTTCTGATTCTCTTATTTACTACAGTATTAAATAAATATTTAAATTTTAATTATTCGGCTATTCTTTTACGAAATTATCAGGAGATCATGTTATGTCACAGAATCAATCGGTTTCGTTGCGTCTCAAAACCGGCTTGGCCGAGATGCTCAAAGGTGGCGTGATCATGGACGTGATCGATGCGCGTCAAGCCGAGATCGCCGAACGGGCCGGGGCTATCGCCGTCATGGCGCTGGAGCGCGTGCCGGCGCAGATCCGGGCGCAGGGCGGCGTTGCGCGCATGGCCTCGCCGAAAAAAATACGCGAGATCATGTCCGCCGTTTCCGTCCCGGTGATGGCCAAGTGCCGTATCGGGCATTTTGCCGAGGCACAAATTCTGCAGGAGCTCGGCGTTGATTATATCGACGAATCCGAAGTGCTGACGCCAGCCGACGAGACGCACCATGTCGACAAGCATGGTTTCCAGGTGCCGTTCGTGTGCGGCGCGCGCAATCTGGGCGAAGCGCTGCGGCGCATCGCCGAAGGGGCGGCGATGATACGCGCCAAGGGCGAAGCGGGCACCGGCGACGTCGTGCATGCGGTTAAACATTTGCGCGCCATCGTCAGCGAAATGCGCATGCTGACCGTGCTCGACGAAGCCGAACTGTATGCCCGCGCCAAGGAATTGCAGGCGTCGTACGAACTGGTGCGCATGGTTGCGCAAAGCGGTAGACTGCCGGTGCCGAATTTTTCCGCCGGCGGGATCGCAACGCCCGCTGACGCAGCGCTGCTTCGCCAGTTAGGCGCCGAATCGGTATTTGTAGGTTCGGCTATTTTCATGAACGACGCGATGGATTTCTGTGCGCCGGACGAAGCCGAACGCCGGGCGCGCGCGATCGTGCGGGCAACTGTGCATTTCGAGGATCCGGCGATATTGCTGGAGATTTCCGAGGACTTGGTCGGGGCGATGAAGGGACTTGCCGCAGCCGGGATCGCCGAAACGGAATTGCTGCAAACGCGCGGCTGGTAAGCGGGAGTTTTAATGAAGACGATAGGTGTGCTGGCGTTGCAAGGCGATTACGATGCTCACAGCCGCTGTCTGAGGGAACTGGGCGCATCAGTCCGGCTGGTACGAAAAGCCGGAGAGCTGGATGAACTTTCGGCGCTGGTTTTGCCTGGAGGGGAATCGAGCGTTATGCTGAACTTTCTGCAACGCGAAAATTTCTGGGAAAAGCTGCGGGCCTTCGCCTGCGATAAACCCTGTTTCGGCACGTGCGCGGGCGCTATTCTGCTGGCTGCCGAAGTCGAGAACCCGGAACAGCCGCGCCTCGGCGCGCTCGATATCGGGATACGGCGCAACGCTTACGGCCGCCAGTTGCAGAGCGCCATCCGGACTGCCGAAAGCCGCCTGGGCGGCGACCCGCTGGAATTGGTATTTATCCGCGCTCCGCGTATCATTCGCACAGGCCCCGATGTCGAAGTGCTGGCGCGGTTTGAAAACGATCCGGTCTGGGTGCGACAGGGATTGCTGATGGCGACGACGTTTCATCCTGAGCTGTCGCAGGACAGGCGCGTCCATGCGGAATTTTTACGCAGCGTATAGCGTTATCCGGCTTGAGAGAAACCCGCTTTCGAACGCCGTATTGACAGTCCAGACCGTTAACTCCGCCTGTAATTCAGATCTTTGCTCGTTGCGGCAAGCTCAGTTACTATGCAAAATATTTTCACTTTTAATATATTAAAGGGTTTCAAAAAAGCATGTCGGAGCAACTATTTTTTACCGCTGAAGCCGGTTTCGAAGCGGCCCGCCAGTTATCCCTGCGGCCCGCAGGTCACAGGGACAACACCTTGCATGGGCACAGTTTCACGGCGAATGTCCGCGTCGCGCCGCAGGCGTTCCGGGCGGAATATTGCGGCGGCGAGGTCGGTAGCCTGCGCGACCGTCTCGCCCGTGCAATCGAACCGCTCGATTACGCATTTCTCAATCAGGTGTTAAAGAACGTCGCAGACGAAGATATCGCTTACTGGTTGCGCGACCGGCTGGAATTGTCGGATGTCGATAGGGTAGGCATACGGAGTGCGCGCGATGCGGGAGTCGAACTGACGGCAAACGGCAGCATCCGGTTCTGGCGTAAATATCGGCTGGAAACGGCGCATCAGCTACCGAACGTGCCGCCCGGGCATAAATGTGGACGCATGCACGGACACAGTTTCGGCGTGGTGCTGCATGTCGACCTGCCGGGAAGCGAAGCCGGTATCGGATATGAAGCGCTGGACAGGATCTGGGCGCCGATACGCGAGCAGCTGAATTTTGCCTGCCTCAACGATTTCCCCGGTTTGAACAACCCTACCAGCGAAGTGCTGTCGAGCTGGCTATGGCAACGCGTCCAGCCGCAACTGCCGCAGCTGGCGCGGGTGACCGTGTTTGAAACGGCAAGCAGCGGCGCGCATTTCGACGGAACTCATTACCGGATATGGAAAGATATGACCTTTGACAGCGCCGCTCGGTTGAAATACGCCGGCGCGGGCGATCCGCGGCGGCGCATACACGGTCATACCTATACCTTGCGCCTGCATCTGCATGCCGAACTCGACCGGCATATGGGCTGGGTGGTCGATTTCGGCGACGTGAAAGAATTGTTCGCTCCCGTGTTCAAACTGATCGATCATCACCCATTGTACGAAATCTCCGGGATGGACGACACCGATGTCGCCAATATTGCGCGTTACATTCGCCAGCAAAGCCGGAGCGTACTTCCGCAACTGGAACGCATAGACGTGTACGAAGCGGAAGGATGCGGAGCTATTCTGGCCTGGGGAGAGCGCATTCCTGCCGTCCTGGTTTGATTTTCGTGATAAACAATACGCCGATCAGCCCGGCTGCCCGTCGGCCCGCGCTCGCCAGTAATTGGGGGCATAGCGTATTGCCCAGGGCGTAAAGGCTGCCAGCCAGATCACGCCAGACAGCAGATACAGACTCATGGTCCAGGCGGAGTAGGGCATGAGGTCGGCCAGCACTCTGACTATAGCCGCAGTCTGTACGCCGAGAAATAGGTACCAGCTCAGCCGGTCCAGAACCAGCTTCCGGCCCGAATGGCCCAGGGTGACGCGCGTGACCATGCCTAATGCCATGCTGGAAAAAAAACCGATGGTCAATGCGTGCAGCGGCGCAAGACTGAATAGCCATTTGCCGCGGCTGATGAAAAATATCAGGCTTTGCGCGGAATACAGCAGCATTGCCAGCGCCAGCCAGGCAAAGGCGATATGCAATACGGCGAGCAATCCGGTACGCAAGCTGCGCAGCAATCCCCATGCCAAAGACAAATACAGCGCGCAAGCGGCCAGCGGCAGATCGACCAGCCATAACCAGGCACGGACGCCCCATAGCTGCAATATCCCGTGGCCCGCCGAACACGCCAGCATCGCGCCCAATATCCAGTACGGTCTGACGACGGTGTAATCGCTTAAGACGCGGCTGGAAAAGAAGGGGATCATGCGGTGGCTGACGGTAACGAATACAGGCAAAAGAAAAAACCAGATTCCTATGGTACGGGCGGCAGTGAGCCATATCGGCTGGCCGGTCATCTGCCAGAGCAGATAGGAGGCGGCTCCCAGCCAGCCGAAGGCAAGCGCGATACTCGTTACGACCGGATGGCGCTTGTCCGGATACCGGGCGCCAAACAAGACTTCCAGCAAGGAGTACAGCGCTACCGCCCAGCCCGCCAGTATCGCGACCACGCCAGTCGCTGCGACCGGCTTTCCGGTTGCCAGCCCGACATAAAACATGATTGCGCCGACGGCCATCAGCGATGCGGCAAGGACGGCGCGAAACGGCGCTATTTTATCCGCGTTCATCCAGTTCGGATAAGTAGTAAACAGAAAGCCGAAAATAAAAAAAGGAAAAAATGTGTAGATCATCAAAAAAGCATGAGCCCAAACCGGCGCGGCACCGGCGATCGCGTGTCGACCGTCAAGATGGAATACCCACCAGAGCAGGGTTGCGACGCTCTGCAGCACTCCGATCAGAAACAGGCTGCGGTGAGGCGCAATAGTGATTTGGTGCCACGCTGAGTGCAGTGTGTTCATTGGTCTTCTCCGTATTATCTTGATTGCGGATTCTGGATGCGTTGCCGCCTGGGATGAGAGCATGTTAGCGGAAACGCGACGAAGTTGACTTGATCGAGATCAATGCGGATTGGTAAGCCTTGCAACGATAATTAGAGTGTGATAGTTTAATAGAAGATTAAGATATCCTTATATCAGTTTTG
>DASSZW010000201.1:0-3243 GCA_035713285.1 Burkholderiales bacterium | reverse complement strand
ACTGCGCCAGGATCGCTCCAACGTTGCTTCTTTCATGAACTCCTCCGGCGTCGGCAAGGACAGCCAGACTTCGGAAGGGCTCGAAGCGATCTATAAGTTCTAAATACCGTACCGCTTTTTTGAGCTTATACTGCTCTTCATGAACGCGATACACAGTCCATATCCACGCCAAAAATCATGACCGGTATACGTCCAGACCCGGATAAATTGCTTGAAATGGTGCAACGCGAGCAAGTAAAAGCTCTGCGCGGCAAGCTTAAAATTTTTTTTGGCGCATCGGCTGGCGTGGGTAAAACCTACGCAATGCTGTCCTCAGCGCATCAATTGCGAGCTCGCGGGCTGGATGTAGTAGTCGGAATTGTCGAAACCCACGGCCGCGCAGAAACCCTGGAGCAACTCGAAGGACTGGAAGTGCTGCCGCGCCGGGAAATCGATTATCGCGGTAAGCGTATTGCGGAATTCGACCTGGAAGGCGCACTGAAACGTCATCCGCCCCTTATCCTGATCGACGAACTGGCGCATTCCAACCTGCCGGGATCGCGTCATCCCAAACGCTGGCAGGATATCGACGAACTGCTCGCAGCCGGGATTGATGTCTACACGACGGTAAACGTGCAGCATCTGGAAACGCTCAACGATATAGTCGGCGGCATCACCGGCATCCGGGTTCAGGAAACCGTTCCCGACAAGGTATTCGATCAGGCCGACGAAATAACTCTCGTCGATCTGACGCCGGACGATTTATTACAGCGTTTAAAAGACGGCAAGGTATACATGCCGCAACAGGCGGAAGGCGCAATCAGGGGGTTTTTCCGCAAGGGCAATCTGATCGCACTGCGCGAACTTGCCTTGAGACGTACCGCCGACCGGGTCGACGATCAGATGCGGATATACCGGCAGGATCGTTCTATCGGTGCCGTATGGCGCACGCAGGATTCCATTCTGGTCTGCGTGGGGCCGAAACCGGGAGCGGAAAAAATCATCCGGAGCGCCAGCCGGATCGCTTCGCAATTCGGGGTCGAATGGCATGCCGTGTATGTGGAAACGCCGCAGTTGCAATATCAGTCGAATGCGGCGCGCGACCGCATTCTGAAAACGCTGGGCTTTGCCCAGGAATTGGGCGCCAAAACCGCCGCGCTGTCGGGACAGTTAACCGAACGCGTGCTGATCGATTACGCGCGCAGCCATAATCTATCGAAAATCGTCGTAGGACGCGACGATCAACGTAAACGGCATTTCTGGAAGCGCTCCTTCGCCGATCGCATCGGCCGCTTGTCGGCAGATATGGATATCATCCAGGTTACCGGCACCCATGACGATGCCGGCCCCAAGGCCGAATCATCGCTGCGCGGCAATACACCGAAACTCTACTGGAAATCGTATCTCTGGACTATTGCCGAGTGCGCGGCGGCAACCGGAATCGCCACGCTGCTGCTGCCCTATTTCGATAATGCCAATATCGTCATGCTGTTTCTCATCGCAGTCGTATTCGCAGCGGTCAAGCATGGCCGCGGGCCGGCGATATTGGCGGCATTCCTGAGCGTGGGTCTCTTCGATTTCTTTTTTGTCCCGCCGCGCTTTTCGTTCGCTATCAGCGATGTGCAATATCTGCTGACATTCATTGTGATGCTGATCGTTGCCTTGATCATCGGACAACTGACTGCCAACCTGACTTATCAGGTACGCGTGGCCAATCAGCGCGAAACCCGTTTACGGGCATTGTATGAAATGGCGCGAGATCTGTCATCGGTATTGCTGCCGCAACAAATCGTGGCTATCAGCCACCGTTTCATCGGGATGACATTCAACGTCAAAGTGGCGATTCTGCTTCCCGATCTGCACGACAAGCTCCAGCCCGCCGAAATGGCGGACGGCCTCGTTCCCGAAATCGATATGGACGTCGCTCAATGGTCTTTCGATCGGGTCGAAGCTGCCGGTTTCAGTACCGACACTTTATCCGGCAGCCCTATCCTGTATCTGCCGTTGCGAGCGCCCATGCGTACGCGCGGCGTGCTGGCGATAGAACCCGTGCATAGCGGCTGGCTATTGATTCCAGAGCAACGCCGCCAGCTGGACGGATTTGTTGCACTCATCGCCACCGCGCTGGAACGCGTGCATTATATCGACGTAGCGCAGGATGCCCTGGTACGGATAGAATCGGAACGTTTGCGCAATTCGGTATTATCCGCGCTATCGCACGATTTGCGTACGCCTCTGACAAACCTGGCCGGACTTTCCGACTCTCTCGCTCATACCCGGCCTGCGCTACCGGCATTACAACACGAACTGGCGATTGCGATTCGCGATCAGACTTTCCGTATGTGCGCGCTGGTCAATAACCTGCTCGACATGGCGCGACTGCAAGCCGGGAACGTCAAACTGAATTTACAATGGGAACCGCTGGAGGAAGTCATCGGCAGCGCACTTGCCGCCTGCGACCAGCAACTGGCAAATTATCGGGTAGACGTACATTTGCCCGACCGTTTTCCGTTGCTGGAATTCGACACCGTACTTATTAAAAGCGTATTAACCAATTTATTTGAAAATGCAGTCAAATATACGCCGCCGCAAAGTCATATTATTATAGAGGCGCAACTTGAAAGCAATCAGGCACGAATTTCGGTTACGGATAACGGGCCCGGAATCGCGCACGGCAGCGAAGAATCCATATTCGAAAAATTTACCCGCGGCGTACGCGAATCTGCAACTCCGGGAGTCGGGTTAGGTCTGACTATCTGTCGAGCGATCGTCGAAGCGCACAAAGGCCGGATGTGGGCGGAAAATATTTCTTCCGGCGGTGCCCGTTTTATATTTACGTTACCGCTAGGCGTTCCACCTACCCTCGATCCGGAAGAGAAAGAATGACTACGCCGACTATCATTGTTATCGATGACGAAAAACAAACACGTCATTTTCTTCGCTTGTCGCTGGAAGCGGAAGATTATCACGTATTCGATGCCGAAACGGGAAGCGAAGGACTCAAAACAGCGGCCGCGCGTAAGCCTGATATCGTCATTGTCGATCTGGGACTTCCCGACATGGATGGAGTGGACGTGGTAAAGCAGTTACGCGCATGGAGCAGCGTACCTATAATCATTTTATCAGCGCGGAGCGGCGAAACGGAAAAAATAGCCGCACTGGATGCGGGGGCCGACGATTATTTAACCAAACCGTTCGGCGCCGGAGAATTATTGGCCCGGATCCGGGTGGCCTTAAGACGGGCAATAACCTGCCTGGAGACTG
>DASSZW010000200.1:0-9137 GCA_035713285.1 Burkholderiales bacterium | reverse complement strand
ACTCAAAATCGCTTTTCCTTTATTATTTCTTTTGATAGTGACGGGCGTTCTCTTTTTACGCACGCAATTAAAACCATTATCCGCGCGATTGGTCGAGTCGGAAAACAATGCGCTGGAAAAAGAACTCGAAATCAAGGCGGTCATGAGCAGCGTGGGCGAGGGTATCCTGATTATCGACCGGCGCGGGGTCATGGAATCGTTCAACGCTGCCGCTTCTGCCATCTTCGGTTATGCTCCGGATGAAGTGATCGGCACGAATATAGACCGGCTCATGCCGGATGACCTGAAAGTGCGCCATAACGCAGGGATGCAGCGTTATCTCAGAGAGGGTGAACCTCATATCATCGGCCGCCAGGGAGTCGAATTAACCGGGTTGCGTAAAGACGGAAGCACGTTCCCGCTGGAATTGACCGTCAATGAAATCCGCTTGGCGGAGCGGCATTTGTTCGTAGGTATCGTGCGCGATATTACCGAACGGAAAAAAATAGAAGATAAGCTCGTCTATCAGGCGCAATACGATTTTCTTACCGGATTGCCGAACCGTTCACTGTTTATGGACCGACTGCATCATGCATTGTTCCGGGCAAGACGAAACCAGACCGGGCTTGGCGTCATGTTCCTCGACCTCGACGGTTTCAAGCAGATAAACGATACCCTGGGACATCATGCCGGCGATGAGTTACTGAAGCAGTTCGCACAGCGAATCGCCACTGCAGTGCGTAAATCCGATACGGTCTCGCGCCTGTCCGGCGATGAGTTTACCGTGCTGCTCGAAGAGCTCGGCTCGCCGGAGCGGGATGCCGAAGCTGTAGCGGATAAAATCATTGCTGCGATACAGCCTCCGTTTTTATTGGGCGACCAGGAAGTTATCGTCACCACCAGCATCGGCCTGGCGTTTTACAGTTCTGGCGAATGTGATCTGGATGAAATGCTGCGACGCGCTGACAAAGCGATGTACAGCGCTAAAAAAAGCGGAAAAAATCGCTGGCGCAAAGCCGAGTGATGCGATACAAACGGATTGCCGCCGAATTCCGGCCTTGTTGGTATTTCAGGCTTGATATTTCGGCGCTTCCGTTGCAGCATGACAGTACGATTTTGAAGCAGTATCTGTGGACTGCAGAAAGCGGAATATGATCGAAACGCATGCTGCGATACGCAAAGTGACGGTAATCTATAACCCGCGCGCCGGCATACTGCTCGCGGGACATGAGGGTGACCCTGCGGCGAGACTGAACAAACTGTTCGAAGATCGGGGTATCGCAGCCGATTTGCATGAGTTCGACTTCGATGCGCTTCCCGTATTGCTTGCGGCTGCGGTGGAAACCGGGCAGGATGCCGTCATCGTTTGCGGTGGCGACGGCAGCATACTTGCCGTGATCGCGGCTTTGCGCGAAGCCTCGCTTCCGTTGGGGCTTATCCCTGCCGGAACCATGAATGTTCTTGCCCGCGATATCGGTCTGCCGGAAGAAGCGGAAGCGGCCGCCGATATCATTGCCGCCGGCCGGATCGAAAAAATCGATGTCGGCTATGTAAACGGGCAGCCTTTTCTCTGCAATTCCGTGATCGGACTCATGCCCCATCTCGCGCGTACGCGAGAAAAATTACGTGAATTTTCGGGATGGATCAAATGGCCCAGGATTGTCGCACATACTTTTTCCCTGATGCGCAAATATCCGCGGCTGCATATCCGCTGTTTGGTCAATGGGCAAATACGCCGGTTTCGTACCCGTACGATGATCGTGTCCAATAACCTGCTCAGCGGTACGCAGGGACTGGTGCCCGAACGGGAGACTTTGAGCGCGGGCAAACTCGGAATATATGTCGTCCACGAAACTTCCCGCTGGGTGCTGTTTCGTATTATTGCACGCATGATGTCCGGAAGCTGGCAGGACGATACCTCGCTCGAAATCATTTCTTCGGCTTCAGCCGTGCTTTCGCTCAATCGTCCCCGCCCCCTGACGGTCATGAACGACGGGGAACCGGTGCAGTTACAGACCCCGCTCCATTACACTATTCATCCTCAGGCCCTGCGGGTACTGAGCCCCGGAGTACACAGCCCATGATCCGTATCGCTCATATTTCGGATCTGCATTTCGGTCGCGAAATTCCCGAAGTAGTCGAAGGGCTGGTCAACGAACTTAATGCGTTACATCCCGAGCTGATCGCGGTGTCCGGCGACCTTACCCAGCGCGCACTAGTGAGCGAATTCCAGAGTGCACACCGTTTTTTCGAACGTTTGTCGCGGCCATTATTGATCGTGCCCGGAAATCACGATGTGCCCGATTATCCCGTCATGCGCTTTGCCGCGCCCTGGAGTCGATGGAAACGCTGGCTTTCCGACGACCTGGAACCCATTGTCGAAGGCAGCCGGTTCTGCGCAGTCGGGATCAACAGCGCGCGTCGTTGGGGACCCTATCTCGACTGGTCGCGCGGCAGGATCAATCTCGCGCAGATACGCCGCGCCGAACAGGTTTTTTCTCAAAACGCCAAAGACCTGCATATTGTTGTCGCGCACCATCCTTTTTTATTGACCCCAGCGGGTGCCGGCAGACATGCGATAGCGCGTGCAGAAATCGCATTGCCGCGCTGGTTCCAGGCAAAAGTGGACCTGATACTGGGCGGTCACGTTCATATGGCGTATTCCGGCGTCGTTGACGGCATTGTTGTCGCGCAAACCGGCACCACGCTGTCCAGTCGACTGAAGGGCGAACCGAATAGCTATAATCGTATTCGGGCGGACAATGGCGTGATAGAAATAGATAACATGGTTTGGCTCGATAGCGGATTCGTGTGCCAGGAAACAGCCAAATACAGCAAAAAGGAAGGCGCTTGGCATTCTGTCTGAACCATGCGACCTGTTTTACGGCAATCGTGAATTTCCCGTCGATTTATTGCTTGTCATAACTTATCTCGTAAATTGTCAATATTTAATTTCTGAATCGTCAGTTTTATAGCTGCCGGTTTTTGGCTTACCTGTCCTGGAAAATAGCAAAAACAGCATAAGCTATCGAATAAAAGTGACACGGCACATGCGTTTACGCTAAGTAATTGCCCTCGTCGCTGCCGTTATCGTTCCCATTCGCGGGGCCAATATCTATTTTTTCAGCATGGGAATTGAGTAAATATATCTCTGCTTTATGTTAATTAAATGATAACATTATTAATCTTTAGCACACATAGATAAAACAAACAATGATTGCCCTACAAGAAGCTTATCGTGCAGGTCGGCTGAATCGTAAACACTGGGTATCCAACCTGATTTCCGGGATTATCGTCGGAGTGGTAGCCTTGCCGTTGGCAATGGCTTTTGCCATTGCCTCAGGAGTTAAGCCGGAGCAAGGGATTTATACCGCCATCGTCGCTGGATTGCTGGTGTCTGTGTTTGGAGGCACTCGCGTTCAAATTGCCGGGCCTACCGGTGCGTTTATCGTCATTCTGGCGTCCATCGTACAAAAGCACGGTGTTGACGGTTTGCAAATCGCTACAGTGATGGCCGGTTTTATGCTCCTGGTGATGGGGCTGACCAGAATGGGCGGGGTGATTAAATTTATTCCGGCTCCGGTTGTGGTTGGTTTTACTACCGGAATCGGTGTAATTATCTGGGTAGGGGAGTGGAAAGATTTTTTTGGGTTGCCAAAAGTAGCCGGGCAGCATTTCCATGAAAAACTCTGGCATCTCATTGAGGTATTGCCCCAGTTTCATCTTGCAACAACAGCATTGGCGGTCTTAAGCTTGCTACTGGTATTACTTGCGCCCAGGATGCCCGGGTTGAAACGTATCCCCGGCCCGCTGGTTGCCATGGTCGCGGCAACGGTATTACAGTCCGTGTTCAAATTCGACGGTGTCGTAACTATCGGCAGCGCGTTTGGCGGTATTCCGGACACTTTGCCTTCTTTTGCGTTGCCGAACGTTACGTTTACACGCATCATTGATCTGATCGGGCCTGCTTTTACTATTGCTATGCTGGGCGCTATCGAATCTCTGCTATCTGCCGTGGTAGCGGACGGCATGGCCGGAACCAAACATAATTCGAATCAGGAATTGATCGGACAAGGCATCGCCAATATGATCGCGCCGCTATTCGGCGGTATTGCAGCGACAGGCGCCATAGCGCGTACGGCAACCAACATTCGTAATGGCGGTAATAGTCCGGTTGCTGGCATTGTTCATGCGCTCACGCTCATTCTGATCATCCTTTTTCTGGCGCCGCTGGCATCCAGCGTGCCGCTTGCATCACTGGCCGCCATTTTATTTGTCGTTGCTTATAATATGAGCGAGATCAAACATTTTACGCACATGCTACGCCATGCGCCGCGTGCCGATGTGGCGATTCTCCTCATTACTTTTGGCTTGACCGTTTTTACCGATCTCGTGGTGGCGGTCAATATAGGCGTCATTCTCGCGACATTGCAATTCTTGCGCCGTATGGCCGGGTCAGTTGAAGTGCAAGAGGTTTCGGGGAAAGAACTCGATATGGAACTGGCTTATGAAAATTTAATGCCTTTGCCGTCCGGGGTGCTGGTTTATGCCATCGACGGACCCTTTTTCTTTGGCGCTGTGGAAAATTTCGAGCAAACGCTGATTCATACCCATTCCGATCCGCGCATTTTGATTATTCGGTTGCGCCGGGTGCCATTCATGGATATTACCGGTTTACAGACGCTCAATGAGGCGATTGTCAATCTGAAAGCGCGTGGCATTCGGGTCATATTATGCGAAGCGAACGTGCGAGTAAGGCAAAAGCTCAGTAATGCGGGCATCTTGTCGACGATCGGACCGGGCAATTATTTCGATGATTTTGCGGCAGCCATTAGCCAATGCAAAGCGCTGTCCGAGGGAAACCGGTAATACCATAGAAATAAGGCACGTCAGGGAAGTCAGATACCTGCTAAAACAAGTATATCGGCTCTTTGTATAAGTGAGCGCTTTTTCTGTGAAGATCGGATTTACTTGGCATCATTTGGCAGGGTTGCGGAAATATTGCTTTTTGTTGTGTAATCAATGCCATGCAGATGCAGGTAGTCGCGGATCAACTGCCGTACCACTTGTGAGGGGGTAAGGTCTTGCGCAGAGCACAATTCTTCAAAAGCTTTCTTTTTAATCGGATCGATGAGCAGTGTAAGGCGAGCGGTTTTGGTTTCCATAACGGTATTAGATTGCCGACAATGTTAATTATATTAACATTATATATGTATCGATGGATGGTTACTCATTACAGTAAAGGATATATGAAGGAGCAACGGTAATCGGCAGACTTCAGGAAATCCAGCGACTGCATGGGCGCTTTAGTCGGAGTTGATATTTTTTCTGTCGGATGAGAAGTTTTGCAGTTACGTTCCAGGCAAAACAAACAAAGGGGGAAAAGAGATATTTGTTGTCGCCTCATAGGCATAAATTAAAATGGGTCAGCTTATTTCTAAGCTGACCCATTAATTTTACTGGTGCGCCGGAAGAGATTCGAACTCCTGACCCCTTGGTTCGTAGCCAAGTACTCTATCCAGCTGAGCTACCGGCGCGAAAAAGAAATTATAACATAATCATTATTCTGCTTGCTTCAAATATTTCAGAATTCGATTTTTGCATTATCTATTTAGAATAAAACTGTTGAAAATACAGGTTTATTAAAAATCAAACGCTTACGTGACATTCTTTATCCGGTATCCGCCGACAGGGAATGATGTGCGTGGTTTTATTTTTTTACCTGAAATAATGCGAAGCGAAGTGTATCATGCTTTTAGCATTGCTCGCAATTGCAAACGGACGGATGAAATATCAAGCGCGGCAGGAAGTCATAAAACAGGCGGAAGAGAGCGGGAGTCGAACCCACCAAGAATCGTCTGACGACCCTTGCCGGATTTGAAGTCCGGCCGCCCCACCGGGGAACGAATCTCTTCCGTATTTATTTCCCGGGCAGCGATAACGGTTATGATACAACAATAGGGCCTGCCAATAAATCGGCGTTACGCAATTTGTGCGTGTCGCGCGTGCGGCGGGTATATCCTATGCGGTCGAAAAATTCGAGGATTTGTATGGCGAGTTTACGTCCGGTATCAATGCGATCGCGGAAAGCGGCGGCGCTGAGCCGATCCTGTTCAGCCAGTTGTCGCGCAATCATTGCGAGGTCGGTGACGGCTGTGCGGATAAAAAAATGATCGTGCGCCACTTGAAACAATTCGCCCGTTCGCGCGAGACGATATAGCAGCGAGCGTACGGCTTGTTCTTCGATATTCAATGCATGGGCGATATCGCGGACGCGCGGCGGCTGGTAGGCGCTAATCGCCAGCAGCGGTCGAATTTTGATCCAGAGTTTTTCTTCATGCCCGAGCAGCGTCACGCTATGGCCGGGCAAATGCAGCCAGATTCCGGTTGCCCGGATACGGCCTGCTGCCAGCAATTCTTCGATGATAGTGAGGAAAATTGCTTGTTCCTGGGTCGGCGCGGCGATACGGCGCAGGCGTTCGCGATCGATGCCGGGCATATCCGGTAAACGGTCGTGTTCCTCGGCCAGCTTGTCCAGTATTCGTTGCGAGAGCCTGTTTCAGGCTGCAGGAAGAAAACCCCATAGAAGGGTGGTAGTTTTTACCGTATGCAGCCCGAGACCGGTCCATATATTGCTCGCTGCGTCCGCATTCAGATTCCAGTTGCGCGTAAAACGATGTAAATCGATGCCAGCGATATTATCATGGAGCAGACGCGCCAGCGCTTGCTCGGGCGACGTCGATTCCATTGCGCGCAGCGCTTGCAATCGGGCCGCCGACCGCTGGCCGCGGACGGGAGGGTAGATATCCAGTACCGAGCCGCCCGCCAGGGTCTGGATGGCTGAAATATCTCGCACAATAAACCGGTCGCCGCGCAAGGCGCCTACGGGTTTGTCGAGTGCCAGTTGCGCCAGTACGGAATCGCCCGGTGCGACCGAGCCGCCTTCCAGCAGCGAAATATGCCCGGTAACGGTAACCGCGCCCAGATGAGCCTGTACCGGCGTCCAGTGACGCAGGGGCTTGCGCGAACCGGGCAGCATATCGAGCCGCACATCCAGTCGCGTTACCGGTGCGTGCAGCGATTCGGCCAGCACCCAGTCGCCCCGTTGCACGGCGCGTTTGTCGAATTCTGGGCCGGCCACATTCAAGGCGCAGCGCTGCCCGGTCGAGCCGGTCTTGGCGGGGCGGTTTTGCACGTGCAGGCCGCGCACGCGCAACGGGATGCCGCCCGGCGAGAGCAGGAGTCTATCGCCTTCGCTCACGGCTCCGGAAAAAATGGTGCCGGTCACTACCGTGCCGACGCCGGTCAGGCTGAAACAGCGGTCGATAGCCAGCCGGAATTCTCCGGCGGCAGGTCGATCGGGCAATGCCAGCGCTTCCGCTATCAGTCGTGCTCGCAAAACGTCGACGCCGGACCCGTTGACGGACGAAACGGGAAATATATCGCAGGAGGGCATGTTATTGTCGGCAAGCAGGTTTCTGATTTCGCGACGCACGATTTCGGCTCGTTCGCCGTTTATCCGGTCGATTTTGGTGAGCGCGACGATACCTTTACGTATTCCCAGCAATTTCAGGATTTGTACGTGTTCGAGAGTTTGCGGCATGATGCCGTCATCGGCGGCGATGGCCAGCAAAAAAAAGTCTATGCCCGTTATGCCGGCAAGCATGTTATGAATGAATTTCTGGTGGCCGGGCACATCGACGAAACCGAGCATTTCACCGTTGGGCAAAGGTGCGTAGGCATAACCCAGATCGATGGTAATGCCGCGTTCTTTTTCCTGCGGGAGACGATCGGCGTCGATGCCGGTCAGCGCTTTGACCAGCGAGGTTTTGCCATGGTCGATATGACCTGCGGTACCTATAATCAAAGCGTTAAACGGGTTATCTGCGATAACAGCGGGTCAGGTTGTTCCAGGCAGCGCAAATCCAACCAGAAAGCGCCATCGGTTATGCGCCCGATGACGGGAGTCGGTAACTTGCGAAAACTGCGTTCGATTTTTTTCAGGATATTTCCGGCGGATTTGATATTTTCTACCGGAGTCAGACTCAGGCCGAAACTCGGCAGGCGATCCACCGGTAACGATCCGCTGCCGATCTGGCTGAAACACGGCCGTACCTCGACCGTTGCGGTTCCGGCCACTGCCAGGCGCACAGCCGGAAGCACGAGACGGGCAGTCCGTTCGATGTCGGCGGCGGAGCGCGTAAGCAGCCGTAAGGTGGGCAGGCGTTCCGTAAGACGTTCGGGTTCCCGGTACAGCCGCAATACCGCCTCGAGCGCAGCAAGAGTCATTTTATCTACCCGCAACATGCGTTTGAGCGGATTTTTTTTGATTTTTGCTACCAGATCCCGCCGTCCGACGATTATGCCGGCTTGGGGACCGCCCAGCAGTTTGTCGCCGCTGAACGTGACAAGATCGGCCCCTGCAGTCAGTGCATCCCCCGGTGTCGGTTCGCGGGGCAAGCCGATATCGCGCAGATCGATGAGCGTGCCGCTGCCTAAATCCACCATAAAAGGCAGTTCCCGACTGCGGGCAAGCTGGCCTAGCGCCTGTTCGTCGACTGCGGCAGTGTAACCGGTAATGGCGTAGTTGCTGGCGTGAACTTTCAAAAGGAGCGCGGTTTTGCCGTCGATGGCATCCGAAAAATCGCTGATATGCGTGCGGTTGGTCGTTCCGACTTCGCGCAATTTGCATCCTGCACGCGTCATGATATCGGGGATGCGGAACGAACCGCCGATCTCTACCAGTTCGCCGCGCGAAACGATAACGTTCTTGCGCGCGGCCAGGGAATTGAGCGCCAGAAATACGGCTGCGGCATTGTTGTTGACGACCGTGGCCGCTTCGGCGCCGGTAATTTCGCACAGCAAGGGTTCGATCAGGTCATCGCGGTCGCCGCGTCCGCCCAGTTCCAGATCGTATTCGAGATTGCAGGCTTCGGTTGCAGCCATCAGTACTGCAGCGATCGCCGTTTCCGGCAGACGGGCTCGACCGAGATTGGTGTGCAGCACGGTTCCGGTCAGATTGAGAACCGGGCGCAGGCGAGGCTGGCGCAGATTCGCCAGCCTTTGCTCCAGGCTGCGCGATAATTCGGTTTCGGTAAAGGCATCGGCCGGCAGACTGCATCGGGCGATCAGTCGTTCGCGCGATTCCGTGAGCAGGC
>DASSZW010000199.1:0-3247 GCA_035713285.1 Burkholderiales bacterium | reverse complement strand
ACCTTGGATGCGCAGCCGGATCGACCAGGTTTTACCTTCCTGATACGGTTTAGCCATGATGTACCTCTTCGGTCGAACCGAAAAGGAGAGGCGAGGAGCTGGGGTAATGGGATTGGAACTGGGTGTAGCGCATGACAACTCCGTATGGGTGGAGTTGCGTATAGCGATCAAAGCTGGATTCTGCGCATAAATTTACGGCTGAACGCCGTGGAGCGCATGGGGCCGAAGTCGGGCGGGGTCAAAAATGACAGAAAAGTGTCAGAAAGACGCCTGAAAACCGACCTAGTCCTGATATGCCTTCCGATTGTCCACTGTAACCACAGGATTACAATGGACTTTATCGTGGTGGCTGGGACGGGAATCGAACCTGTGACACGCGGATTTTCAGTCCGCTGCTCTACCAACTGAGCTACCCAGCCGAGAAGCCCGTCATTAAACCCTGAAAAGCGGTTTTAGTCAAGGCGAGTTCATCTCGGCGCGCGCACAAGCTCCATCCGGGCGGCGATGATCGCTGTGCGATGCAGCAGTCCGCGGGCGTTGCGGTGCAGGTCGTAATAGCGCGGGTTGGGCACCATTGCGGCGAGTTTGGCGGCTTGCAGGGTTGATAGCCGGGAGGCGGTGGTATGGTAATAATAATACGAAGCGGCTTGCGCGCCGAATACGCCGTTACCCCATTCGATCACATTCATGTAGATTTCCAGGATGCGCCGTTTTCCCATCATTTTTTCCAGCATCACCGTTATGACGGCTTCTTCGAGTTTGCGCCATGGCGTGCGCTGGCCGGAAAGAAACAGGTTTTTGGCGAGTTGCTGGGAAATGGTCGAGCCGCCGGCTACTAGGCGGCCTTTTTTCAGGTCTTTTTCCGCTGCATAATGGATGCCTTCCCAGTCGAATCCGTCATGGGTCAGAAATTTCGAATCTTCCGCCGCAATCAGGGCGCGTTTAAGATTATTGGATATCTGGCTGTAAGCCACCCATTTGAACCGTAATTGCGCATCGGGGTTTTTCTGCTGCAAAAGATTCAGGCGCTGGTCCATGAACGCGCTGTTCGCCGGATTGTGGTCGACCCACCACCAGACATGGACAAATATCCATAGCTGGTACAGCAATATCGCGCCTGCAACGATAAGGAAGCCACGTTTGATCCATCGGTATATCATTTTCGGTCAGGCGGTCGTTTGCTGCAGCAGCTAAACACGATTTACCGATCCGGACCGCAGCTGGGCAATGACGGTCCGGGTTTGGGGCCTGACCTTGCGCCATAAACAGAATGCTTCCGCCGCCTGTTCCACCAGCATTCCCAACCCGTCCGCGCTGCGGGCTGCGCCATGGCTTTGCGCAAACTGCAAAAAGGGCGTGCTGTCCTTGCCGTAGGCCATATCGTAAGCCAGGCTGCCGGACGCGAACAAAGTTTCCGGCAATGCGATCGCTTCACCGGACAAGCCGGTCGAGGTGGCATTGATCACGCAGTCGAACTGCTCGTTTTGCAAAGCCGCATAATCGCAGGCAGAAACGTTGCCGTACGGGGCGAATCTCTCCTGCAAGGCGAGGGCGCGAGTGACGGTGCGGTTGGCGATCACGAGACGCTTCGGTAACGCGGCCAATAGAGCGGCCATAACACCTCGCGCGGCGCCGCCGGCCCCGAGCATCAGTATCCTGCGGTCCGCGAGCCGGAAATCCAGATTCTGCTGCAAGTCGGTAATTAGTCCTGTGCCATCGGTATTGTCCGCGAGAATGCCGGAAGCCGTAAAAACCAGGGTATTGGCGGCTTGCGCCAGTTCTGCCCGCGCCGTGCGCTCATCCGCCATGCGCCAGGCTTCTTCCTTGAACGGCACGGTGACATTGACGCCGCATCCGCCTTCAGCCCGGAATTGCCGTACCGTTGCCGCAAAACCAGTCAGCGGGGCAAACAGCTTTACGTAATTTAAATCCTGTCCGGTCTGCCGGGCAAAGGCGGCGTGGACGTAAGGCGATAGGGAATGGTCAACCGGGTTGCCGATTACCGCATACTGGTCTGTCACAAGCGAACTTTCTTTTTTCTGTAATTATGGAAGCTGACCGAACAAGAGTGTCATTTCTGCGCCCAGGGCAATGCGGCCGCTTTCCAGCCGTTAACAGCGCCGCGATGTCCCGATTTATCTTTTTCGCCCTCGAACCCTTCCGCTATGTTATAAGCCGAGCCGTAGCCGGCTAGCTGTGCCGCGGCAGCCGCTTGATGCGAACGATTGCCGCTGCGGCATATAAACATGACCAGCGCTTCGGTATCCACCGCGGCTTTAAGCTGAGCGATGAAATAAGGATTGGGTTGCCAGTCCGGATAAGTTTGCCACTCGACTGCGACCGCTTTATCGATAAAGCCCACCAGATCCCGTTCCGCCTGACTGCGGACGTCGACGATGACAGCGCCGGGCGCGTGTTCGGCAAGATAAGCGGCTTCGTGCGGAACAAGCACGCCTGAATAATTCAGCGCGGCATCATTGGCGCGTTGTTGCGCGGCAACTAAAATTGCGTTCAGAGTAGGCATGATCGATTCGCTCCCGGGCAGAAGGATCTGCGATTATAGGACAAAATCCAGCAATTGCGTCAGTTATCGTTAGTTGCGATAGCAGTCTGAATTTATGTAAATGCATGATTTTTTCAGAGCGTGCGCCGCGTTGCAGATTCAATATGGATCTTGTGCACTTATATAGTGCAATTTTCGTTTAATTGCACAAATATGGTGCGTCAATTGTTCGTAAAATTTCCGACAAAGCTGCCGAATATGCTTTACACCTACCGCTGACACCAAGCATAATCTTACGCGCAAAGACATACTGGAAGGTGTGCGTATGTTTGGCATACAATCTGCTTGATCGTTGGGTTGTTTTAGCCGGATCGTTTTGGATATTAATTTTGTACGAGGAGAATTTAATGGCTGTTGCCGACGTAATGCAGATGGTTAAAGATAACGACGTAAAATTCGTCGATTTCCGTTTTACGGATACCCGTGGTAAAGAACAGCATGTGACGGTACCGGTAAAACAATTTACAAATGATAAATTTACCGAAGGGCATGCCTTCGACGGTTCGTCTATCGCCGGCTGGAAGGGTATCCAGGCTTCCGATATGATATTGATGCCCGACGCCGACAGCGCGCGCATGGATCCTTTCATGGATGAATCCACGCTGCTTCTGACTTGCGATGTTATCGAGCCGTCCGATATGAAAGGTTACGACCGCGATCCCCGTTCCATTTCAAAGCGTGCCG
>DASSZW010000198.1:0-12124 GCA_035713285.1 Burkholderiales bacterium | reverse complement strand
ATTCCTGCGGACAGAACCCGCTAGCCGCTGATTCGCCGTTAGTCAGCGGCAGCGCATCGGGCGCGCCGAGTATGAACAGAACATGCGCCATTATTGCAACGCTCCAAACACGCGTTGCAGCAGGGCGCGTCCGTACTGGCTGGCAATATGGCTGGTATAGCCGATCGGATCGGCGCGAAGGGCCTGCTCCTGATCGCCGATAACCCGATATAAGGCATCCAGCGTTTTTTGGGTCACGTAACTTTCTATGCTGGCGTCCTGCTGGCTGACCAGACCGAATTGCGCGGCCTGCCCGGCCAGTCGATCGTATTGCTGGGCGAGGCCCAATTTATCGGTATAGCTGCTGACTATCGGCAAAAAGGTTTGCTGCAGTTGCGTTTGCGAATGTTGCCGGAAATATTCCGTGCCTGCCGTATTTCCTCCAGTCAGTATTTGTTTGGCATCGGTCAGGCTCATTTGCCTGACGGCGTCGATCAGCAGTTTTTTGGCTGCGGGCACCGAGGCAGCCGCTGCGCGGTTGATGGTGACATCGAGCTGGTCGAAGGCTTGGCTCTGTCCGAAGGCGCGCATGATGCCTGCCAGTTTCTGTAATTTGGGCGGCAGGGGAATTTTCAGTTTGGGGTCGTTGAGAAAACCGTCGGGTTGACTCAACTGGTTTACGGCAGCGGTTGCGCCTTGTTCGAGCGCCTGTTTCAATCCTTGATCGGCTTGTGCGTTGCTAATATTATTCAAAGTCCCGGCATAACTGCCGATACTGATGACAAGCGTCGCAAAAAAGATGACAATTCTGCGCATGCTGAATTCCTTGAGGGTAATGTATGGAGAAGAGACAATATCATAGGACATTTTTGTTCGCCGCGCTCGGCATAATGTTGATTGTGGCCCTGTATTCCGGCTTGACGCAAAAAAATCCGGCGCCTGCGGTTACAATGACCGATCTGGTCGGAAAGACGATCAACCTGAGCCGGCTGCACGGGCGCACCGTGCTGATCGATTTCTGGGCGACCAGTTGTCCCGGCTGCGTACAGGAAATGCCTAAGCTGGTCGAGCTTTACGACCGCAATCATGCCCAGGGATTCGACCTGGTAGCGGTCGCCATGAATTACGACGATCCGGATCAGATCCGGCGCTTTGCTGCCGACCGCAAATTGCCGTTTCCGGTCGTATACGATAGCAATGGAGCGATCGCTCATGCTTTCGGCGACATCAAGCTCACTCCGACGTCGTTCCTGATTGCGCCGGACGGTCGTATCGTCGAGCAGACCATAGGCGACCCGGATTTTGCCAAGTTGCAACAGCGCTTGAGCAAAGAGGCCGGCCAGACATGAAAAGCAGCCTTCCGTATTCCTGGAAAAGCTATTTTACGGTGCAGGCCGATTATCAACTGTGGGCAAACGACCGGTTGTTTGCCGCGCTGGGGGCGCTGGATATCGAATTGCTGAACAGTATGCAAGGATTGTCTCACGGCAGCATCTACGGTACGGTAGAACGGATGCTGGCGGAGAGCCGTATCTGGTTTGCCAGGTTGTGCGCGGGAAGCGGCGCGGCAACGCAGTCCGACGGCACGTGCGACTGGAACCGCCTGATCGAAATCACGCAGGAACAGACCCGTAGTTTACAGCTTTGGCTGGAGCAGTGCGACGATGCGTTTTTCGAACGTCAGGTAAGTTATCCTGCGAGCCCGGATTCGACGCAGAAGCTGTGGGTGCGGGATGCGCTGACGCATTTGATGACCTATCTCGCGTTTCAGCGCGGGCAGATTTCAGCCATAATTACACGTTTGGGCTATCGCAGCCTGGAAATGGATTACATCCATTACAAGCTTGAAATAAGCGCTTATCGGGAGAATCTTGCAGCGCTTATTCCCGCAGCAGAGGGGTAACCAGTTTGCTCAATCGCCCGTAATAGATCTGTCCGCTGATTTTGTAGCGGATCGCCCCGCGTTTATCGATAATGAACGAGACCGGGACTCGTTTGATGCCGCCGAACGCCTGTTGAATTGTAGCGTCCGCGAGCCCGACCGGGAAGGTGTACGCGTTTTCCCGCATGAATTTCGCTACCGGCGCGGGATCGTCTTCGATGGATAATGCCAGTACCTGTACGCCTTTATCGCGCCAGTCGCTGTAGAATGACTGCAGGGACGGAAGTTCGTGACGGCAATACGGGCACCAGGTCGCCCAGAACGACACAACGACAACTTTGCCGCGCAGCGAGGCTAGCCGGACGGTTTGTCCGTTGCTCAATTGCACTGCGACATGAGCGACAGGACGATGTTCGTCGCTGATCCATGCCGGCGGACGAAACCAGAAATACACGATCAAACCCAGTAAAATCAGGGTAGATGGAGAGGGCGTCAGTTTCTTGCGCCAGGGATGATCCATGAATCGTTTAATCATGCGGAGGTAGGATAGTGTTGTGGATCAAGGCATTGCATATCATTTTTGTGGTGAGCTGGTTTGCCGGGCTGTTTTATCTGCCGCGATTGTTTGTGAATCATGCGATGGTGAGCGATGCCGCAACCATCGCGCAATTCAAGTTGATGGAGCGTAAATTGTACCGCTTTATGACGCCGCTGGGCGTGTTGGCAGTACTTTTCGGCGGCTGGCTGTGGCTCGGTTACGGTTATGCCGGCACCTGGCTCGACATCAAGCTGGCGCTGGTTGCGGTACTGATCGCCTATCATCTGTATTGCGGCCATCTGGTCGCCCTGTTCGCACAGGATAAAAATGCCTATAGTCACGTATTTTATCGCTGGTTTAATGAATTGCCGGTATTAATCTTATTCGTAGTCGTAATACTTGTCGTAGTAAAACCGGAGTTTGCATGACCATAAAATCAGAGAAATTTTTCGCTACCTGTCCGCGCGGACTGGAAGCTTTGCTGGCGGATGAATTGCGTGAACAGGGTGCCGGGAACCTGGCGCCGACTTACGGGGGCGTGGCATTCTCCGGCGAATTCGAGTTGTGCTACCGGGTCAATTTGCATTCGCGCCTCGCCAGTCGCGTGCTGTGGCGGATCGGCGGCGGCGAATACGATAACGAGGAAGATATTTATCAGGGCGCATTGTCGCTGGACTGGCCCTCGCTGTTCGGCGTCGACCGTACTATCGTCGTCAAAATGACGGCGCAGAAATCGCCGCTGAAAAGCCTGGAATTCGCTACTCTACGCATCAAGGACGCGGTGTGCGACCGGTTTCGCGACGCTTGCGGCAAACGTCCCGACGTCGATATCCGCGAGCCGGATATCCGCATCCACGCTTTTCTGACGGCGACTGTGTGCACGCTGTATCTGGATACGTCGGGCGCGTCGCTGTTCAAGCGCGGCCTGCGGGTACAGGCGGGGGCCGCGCCGATCAACGAGAATCTTGCGGCAGGCATGATCAAGCTGTCTGGATGGCGTCCCGGCGTACCCTTATTCGACCCGATGTGCGGCAGCGGAACGATCCTGATGGAGGCGGCGCAGATCGCGCTGAATATCGCGCCGGGCAGCGGGCGCCGTTTCGGTTTCGAACATCTCGCGCGCTTCGATGACGCGGCGTGGTCGCCCGTTAAAGAAGCGGCGGCGGCCGCGCAATTGCCTGCTACCCCGCAACCCATTTTCGGTCGCGACATGTTCGGCAGCTCGCTGGCGGACGCCCGGGTCAATCTGGAAGCGGCCGGCCTCGACCAGGTGATAGAACTCAAGCAAGGCAACGTGCTGGAAGTCCCGGCCCCGGCCGACCATGGCGTGATCGTCACCAATCCGCCGTACGGCGTGCGCATCGGCGACCAGGCTGAACTGCTGGAGTTTTATCCCAAGCTCGGCGACTGGCTGAAACGCAAATGCGCAGGCTGGAATGCGTATATCCTGTCCGCCGATATGGAATTGCCGAAGCTGATCCGGCTTAATGCAACCAAACGCACGCCGCTGTTTAACGGCGCGCTCGAATGCCGCCTGTTCGAATATAAAATCGTTGCCGGATCGGCGCGCAAGTAACCCGGCAGCCAGGGCGGAGCGCCGGGCCGGAATTAAAGAATATTCAGGTTGTGGATGCCGGACATGATGTCGCGGTCTTTCGATTCCTGGCCCTGCAGTTTGATTTTAAGCCGCAGATCGTTGAGCGAATCGGCATTGCGCAAAGCGTCTTCGTAGCTGATCAGGCCGGCTTCATAAATGTCGAACAGCGACTGGTCGAAAGTCTGCATCCCCATTTCGCGCGATTTCGCCATGATTTCCTTGATTTCGTGAACCTGCCCTTTGAAAATCAGGTCGGCAATCAGCGGCGAATTGAGCAGGACTTCCACCGCGGCGATGCGACCGGGCGCACCTTTGCGTGCGATCAGGCGCTGTGAGATGAAGGCCTTGAGGTTGAGCGACAGATCCATCAGCAATTGCTGGCGGCGTTCTTCCGGGAAAAAGTTGATGATCCGGTCGAGCGCCTGATTGGCCGAATTGGCGTGCAGCGTCGTCAGGCAGAGATGGCCGGTTTCGGCGAACGCGATGGCGTATTCCATGGTTTCGCGGTCGCGTACTTCGCCGATCAGGATGACGTCTGGCGCTTGCCGCAGGGTGTTTTTCAGCGCCGAGAACCAGTTTTCGGTGTCTACGCCGACCTCGCGCTGGGTAATGATGGACTTTTTATGATCGTGCACATATTCGACCGGATCTTCGATCGTGATGATGTGATCCTGCGCATTTTCGTTGCGAAACCCGATCATTGCCGCCAGCGACGTGGATTTGCCCGATCCCGTGCCGCCGACGAAAATCACCAGCCCGCGTTTGGCCATCGCCACATCGCATAATACCGGCGGCAAATTGAGCTGATCGAGCTTGGGTATCTGCGTGGTGATCGTCCGTATCACCAGACCGATGCGGCCCTGCTGCACGAAAGCGTTGACGCGGAAACGACCGATTTCCGGCGGCGAGATGGCGAAATTGGACTCATGCTTGAGATCGAATTCCTGCCACTGCTTGTCGTTCATGATTCCGCGCGCCAGTTCGCGGGTATGCGACGGCGTCAGCGTCTGGTTGGACACCGGCGAAATTTTGCCGTCCACCTTGATCGCGGGAGGAAAGCCGGCGGTAATAAACAGATCGGATGCCCGCTTGCTCAGCATCAATCGCAGTAACTCATGTATCGTCGTCAAAGCGTCCATGATTATCCTAAAAACATGTCTTTGTTGGCGGCTTTCATGCGCGCTTCACCGACCGAGACCAGATTGCGCTTGACCATGTCCTGCAGGCACTGGTCCAGCGTCTGCATGCCGACATTTTGACCCGTCTGGATGGACGAATACATTTGTGCGATCTTGTTTTCGCGGATCAGGTTGCGGATAGCCGGGGTGCCGACCATGATTTCGTGCGCCGCCACGCGACCGGTGCCGTCCTTGGTCTTGAGCAGCGTCTGCGAAATGACGGCGCGTATCGATTCCGACAGCATCGAGCGCACCATTTCCTTTTCGGCGGCCGGAAACACGTCGACGATCCGGTCTATGGTTTTGGCGGCAGAACTGGTGTGCAGGGTGCCGAATACCAGGTGGCCGGTTTCGGCCGCGGTCAGGGCCAGGCGGATGGTTTCCAGGTCGCGCATCTCGCCGACCAGGATAACGTCCGGATCTTCGCGCAAGGCCGAACGCAGCGCATTCGAGAACGACATGGTGTGGGTGCTGACTTCGCGCTGGTTGACGACGCATTTCTTGCTCTGGTGGACGAATTCGATCGGGTCTTCGACGGTGAGGATATGGCCGTATTCGTTTTCGTTGACATAGTCGACCATGGCCGCCAGCGTCGTCGATTTGCCCGAGCCGGTCGGCCCGGTCACCAGCACGATGCCGCGCGGCTGATTGGCGATTTCCTTGAAGATCTTCGGCGCGTTGAGTTCTTCCAGCGTCAGCACTTTGCTCGGAATGGTGCGGAATACCGCGCCTGCTCCGCGATTCTGGTTGAACGCGTTTACCCGGAAACGCGCCAGCGTCGGCACTTCGAACGAGAAATCGACTTCCCACGCTTCTTCGTATACTTTGCGTTGACCGTCATTCATTATGTCGTATACCATATCGTGCACGGTTTGATGGTTCATGTCCGGCAGATTGATGCGGCGGATATCGCCGTGGACGCGTATCATGGGCGGCAGTCCTGCCGAAAGATGCAGGTCGGAAGCTTTATTCTTGACGGCAAACGCCAACAGTTCGGAAATTTCCATTGCTTTCATTCTTCCTGAAATTTGTTATTCGTGCATTATGGACATAGTAAAAAGCACATTGCAAGCGGTTCGGGAACGAATGGCGCGGGCGGCGGAATTGGCGGGACGAGCGGCAGATGAAGTGGCGTTGCTGGCAGTAAGCAAGACGGTTCCGGCCGAAACCGTGCGCGATCTGGCGCGGCAGGGGCAGCTCGCTTTCGGGGAAAGTTATCTGCAGGAAGCCCTGGAAAAAATACGCGATCTGGCCGACATCGATGTCTGCTGGCATTTTATCGGGCCGCTGCAACGCAATAAGACATCCCGCATTGCAGCCCATTTCGACTGGGTTCATAGCGTAGACCGCCTGATCACGGCTCAGCGGCTTTCGGCGGCGCGACCCCAGGAGCGCAAGGCGCTGAATGTTTGCCTGCAGGTCAATATCAGCGCAGAATCGAGCAAAAGCGGAATAGGCATCGAAACCGTTGCCGATCTTGCGGGACAAGTCAGGGAGTTGCCGGGTTTGCGCTTGCGCGGGTTGATGGGAATCGCGCAGGCCGGAGGCGATGTCGCCCAGCAGCGCGCACAGTTCGCCCAATTGCGGCGCTGTCTTGAAGATCTGAACCGGCAGGGCATGGCGCTCGATACCCTGTCTATGGGTATGACTGACGATATGGAAGCGGCGATCGCCGAGGGGGCGACCATAGTTCGTGTCGGGACGGCATTATTTGGTGGCAGGATAAATCGGACGGCAACCGTTTGATCGTTCGAGGCAAATTTTTGCGCCGTGTTTCGCAGAGCGCGGAACCGGAATATATAAGGCCGAGGTAAACGCATGCGTATCGTATTTATAGGGGCGGGAAATATGGCGAAGGCGTTGATCGCCGGCTTGCTGCGCCATGGCATAGGAGCGGAACGGCTGGCTGCCGTCGCCCGCAATACCGAATCCCGGCAGCAACTGGAATCCGAGTTCCGTATTTCGGTCTGGCCCGATATCAGCGCCGCGGCCATGGACGCAGATGTAATAGTGCTGGCGGTAAAACCGCACCAGTTACAGGCGGTAGCGCAGGAACTGGCGCCGCTGCTCACTCAGCAACTGGTGGTATCGATCGCCGCCGGAGTGCGCGCCGGTACGTTGGCGGGCTGGCTGCTGGGATATTCCCGTATCGTACGTACCATGCCCAACACTCCGGCAATGGTTGGGGCCGGAGTCACGGCTTTATTCGCCTTGCCCGGAGTCAGCGCCGCCCAGCGCGAACAGGCCGGCGCGGTCATGCAGTCGGTAGGCAGTACGCTCTGGCTGGAGGATGAGCTGTTGCTGGATGCGGTGACGGCGATATCAGGCAGCGGGCCCGCTTACGTATTTTATTTCATGGAAGCGATGCAGCAGGCGGGTATCCGGCTGGGTTTAAATGAAAACGCCGCGCGACAGCTGACGCTGGCGACCTTTTCCGGCGCAGCCAAACTGGCGGAGGTCAGTACGGAAGAGGCGGCCGTATTGCGCGCGCAGGTAACTTCCAAAGGCGGCACGACGGAACGGGCGATATCGGTCATGCAGTCTGCCGGCATCGGTACCGTCTTCGGGCAGGCGATCGATGAGGCTGCGCAACGGTCTCGCGAACTCGGCAACGCTTTGACCGACTCGTTGGCGGAAAAATGAGATGGGGCCTTCTGTGTTAACCCGGATTTTCGCCTTTCTGCTACAGAACCTGATCAGCCTGTTATTGATTGCGTTATTGTTACGCGCATACATACAATGGCTGCATATACCGGCTCGAAACCCGTTCGTGCAATTCGTTTTCAGAATTACGAATTTCGCTATCGTTCCGCTAAAACGGGTATTCCCGCGATTGCTCGCTCTGAACATCGTGATTGTCCTGCTGGCGGCGGTATTGCAAATATTTTTGACCTGGGCGCAATACGCGCTGATGGGTTTCCCGTTCGCCGTGGCCGGACCCGAAGTCTTGCCGGGTTTTCTGATTCTTGCCCTGACAGGCCTGCTGACACTGGCCAATCATATGGTAATGGGGGTAGTGCTGGTCGGTGCCGTACTATCGATGGTGGATCCGTTTTCCGCGCTGGCGGCCAGTTTCGATTCGCTGACCGCGCCGATTCTGCGCCCATTCAGAAAAATTGTGCCGATGACCGGCAATATCGACTGGTCGCCGATGGTGATATTGATTATCTGCCAACTGATCGATATGTTCCCAATTGTCTGGATGACGCAATGGGCGCATCAACTGATCTAGATTTGCCGTTGCGGCGATAAAGCCGCCATAATCATCAAAGCCCGCCAAATTAGTCGACGGATAGTCGCAAACAAAACAGCCAGGAGCGATTACGGATGACTCACAGACTCGATCTAGGGGTAGAACAGTATCAGCAGCGTCGCGACCAGATATTGGCCGCGCTGGAAACGTACCGGATCTGGCTGGAAAAATATACCGATGTGGAAGCTGCGCAAAGTTTGCGGCTGTACGATCTGGGCGAAAATCTCAAGCGCGACAAATTGATGCTGGCGTTTGTTGCCGAATATTCGCGCGGCAAGTCCGAATTGATTAATGCCTTGTTCTTCTCCGATTTCAAGCAGCGTTTACTGCCCTCCGATATCGGGCGGACGACGATGTGTCCTACCGAATTGTTCTATGACGCCGATAGCGAACCGTATTTACGCTTGTTGCCTATCGAAACGCGGTTGCGCGACGAATCCGTATCTACCTTGAAACGCATGCCGGTAGAATGGAGCAGCGTGCGCCTGAATCCGGGCGATGCCCGGCAAATGGCGTCGGCACTCAGCGCGCTGGCCGAGGTAAAAAAAATCGCTGTCGCCGACGCCCAGGCGATGGGACTCTGCGGCCCCGGGGAAGTTGCCCGTTCTCGCGACGGCATGCTGGAAGTACCGGTCTGGCGCTACGCCCTGATCAATTTTCCTCATCCGTTGCTGAAAAGCGGGCTGGCGATACTCGATACGCCCGGGCTCAATGCGCTCGGAGCAGAGCCGGAACTGACGCTCAATACCATACCCAATGCGCATGGCGTAATGTTTCTGCTGGCGACCGATACCGGGGTTACCCGCTCCGATCTGGAGATATGGGAGCGCAGCGTACGCCGTCACGCCAATCATTACGTCGCGATCCTGAACAAGATCGATATGCTGTGGGACGACATCAAAAGCGATGACGAAATCGACCTGAGCATCCACAAGCAAAAAGAACATACCGCTTATCAGCTGCACTTGCAGTCGAGCCAGGTAATCGCTCTGTCGGCGCAAAAAGCCCTGCTGGGGAAAATCCGGGGCGACGAAGCATTGATCAAGCGCTCCGGCATCAACGCGCTGGAAAATCTGCTGGCGGATAAAATCATTCCAGCCCGGCAGTCGATATTATATAAATCGGTGTGCAGCGAAGTATTGAGCATGGCCGACGGGTCCCGGCAAAACGTTGCATCCCGGCTCGAGACCTTGCGGCGCGACCTCCAGCAGCTCACCGAGTTTTCCGGCAAAAACAAGGAAATCGTCGCGGCCTTGCGCGAGAAATTAAGTAAAGAGAAAAAAGCCTACGATGCTGCTGCAACCAATTTCAAGGTGACGCGGGACGTGATCCAGGATCAAGGCCGGATGCTGCTCGACGCTCTGGCGGAAGAGGTGCTGGACGAAATGCTGGTAAAAGGCCGGGCGACGCTGGAAGATTGCTGGACGACGCCGGGCCTGGTACGCGGTATGGATACCTTGTTTGCGCAGATTGCCGCTCAATTCCATGAGGTCGAAGCGCGCTCGCTGAAAATCGCACAATTGCTCGAAACCGCTTATTTGCGTTTTCATGCTGAGCATCATTTTCCTTTATTGAATCCGCCTCGCCTCAGCATGGACAGCGGCGAGAAAAAGCTGGCGATCTTGACGCAGGAGGTCGAACAGTTCGGGCGCGATCCGATGAATCTGATGCTTGAAAAACGTTTTATGGTGAAAAAATTCTATCTCGGTCTCGTAACCGAAGCCCGCGGCCTGTTCGTGCTGGCAAAAGCCGAGGCGACCAGCTGGTTGCGGCGCAGTCTGGATCCGGTCGTGATGCGCATACGCGAACATAAGCAGCACCTCGAAACGCGTATCGAAAATATCAGGCAAGTCCACGATAATCTGGATAATCTTCAAACCCGGACGGCAGCGTTGCAAGAGCAGCTGGCGGCTCTGGAAATCCAGCAACGCGAAATCGATGCTATCGTTGAAAGCTTGAACTGTATTCCGCCCGACAGCGCGGCTAAAATCCATAACTGAAGCAGTCGGCGGCAACCTGGGCGCTGTAGCCTAGATCAGGATGATATCGTATTGTTCCTGGCTGTAAGCGCTTTCCACCTGCAGCGATACCGGTTTGGCAATAAAGTCGCCCAATTGCGCCAGATTTTGCGACTCTTCGTCGAGGAACAGGTCGATGACGACCTGCGACGCCAGAATGCGGTACGCCTTGGCGTTGAACTGGCGCGCTTCGCGGACGATTTCGCGCAGAATTTCGTAGCAGATCGTCTTCGCGGTTTTGACTTCGCCGCGGCCCTGGCACATGGGACAAGGTTCGCAAAGTATATGCGCCAGACTTTCCCGCGTGCGTTTGCGCGTCATCTCGATCAATCCCAGCGGCGAAAAATCATGGATAGACGTGCGCGTCGGATCGCGCGACAAGGCTTTCTTGAATTCCAGGAAGACTTCCTGCTGATGATCGCGGTTATCCATATCGATAAAATCGACGATAATCATGCCGCCCAGATTGCGCAAGCGCAATTGGCGGGCGATCGTTTGCGCAGCTTCGAGGTTGGTTTTGAAAATGGTGTCGTCGAAGTTTCGGGCGCCGACGAAACCGCCGGTATTGACATCGATGGTCGTTAACGCTTCGGTCTGGTCGATAATCAGGTAGCCGCCGGACTTTAGTTCGACGCGGCGCGCCAGCGCTTTTTCTATCTCGGTTTCAATCGCATACAAATCGAACAAAGGCCGTTCGGCGGCGTAATGCTGCAACTTGCTGATCACGCCCTGCGTATATTTTTCTGCGAATTCCAGCATTTTTTGATGCGTTTCGCGCGAATCGACCAGGATACGGACGGTCTCGTCGTTAGCGAAATCGCGCAAGACGCGCAAGGCCAGATTAAGGTCCTGATGCAGCAAGGTTTTGACCGGGGAGGTTTTGGCCCGATTCTGGATGTCCGCCCATAATTTGCGCAGATAATCGACATCGGCTTGCAGCTCGGCGGTTCCCGCCTGCTCGGCCATGGTGCGGATGATAAAGCCGCCGCCGTCGCCGTTGGGAACAATAAGCTGCAGTTTTTGCCGCAACTGCTCGCGCTCGGCTTCGTCGCCTATCTTTTGCGAAATGCCGATATGCGTGTCCTGCGGCAGATAGACCAGGAATCTCCCGGCAAACGTAATCTGGGTCGACAGCCGCGCGCCTTTGGTGCCGATGGGATCCTTGACCACCTGCACCATGATGCCCTGGCCCTCGAACAGAATCTGCTCGATCGGACGTTCTTCGCCGCTATGCTGCCGCTCCTCCCAGATATCGGCGACATGCAGAAACGCCGCCCGCTCCAGCCCGATGTCGATAAACGCCGACTGCATGCCCGGCAATACCCGGCAGACCTTGCCGAAATAAATATTGCCGACCAGACCGCGCTGACTGCTGCGTTCGATGTGCAATTCCTGCACGATGCCCAGATGCATGACCGCGACCCGGGTTTCCTGCGGTGTGACATTGATCAGTATTTCTGCGCTCATGATTGAATTTTAACCAAAAATATAGGCAAATAAGTATCCGTAGCCGTTCGATGGCGTCACTCGGACAAGATGGTTCGGCTCTCAAACATTCATGTTAACAGCACCGATGTTAACAATGAAAGAATTCTGAGTCGTTACGCCTCGTAAATGCTAAATTTATCGAACAGAAGTGGTGGTTGCCCACCAATTGAAACATCATCACGCTGCAACAA
>DASSZW010000197.1:0-6933 GCA_035713285.1 Burkholderiales bacterium | reverse complement strand
CAGGCCGTGCAATACGATGCCGATAGCGCGCTGATGGTCTGCGTTCAGAAAATCCGACATCGCAAGCGGCGGGAATGCGCCTGACAGTCCGGCGCCGTCGGCCTGATGACACGCGACGCAAATTTGTCCGAACACCCGTTTACCGTCTCCCATCGCATCGTTTATCGCCGGCGTGGCAGCAGGCCCCGAGATCGCAGCGCGATTCGTCCCGGCCGGCATCGGACCGCTGGAGATACTGCGATAAATGCCGGGAGCCACAGGCCCATTGACCACGAGCTGACCCAGTGCTCCTTGCATGAATGCGCGCGTGATTGAATGATCCACCAGCAGGAAAGTGCCCGGAACCAGGGTATGCATTTCAATAATGCTTGCGCCGCCGGATGGGATCAGCGTGGTCTGGACATTGTGGTTGATCAGCGTGCCGCCTTCGACATTAACGCTGTCGAAGATCTGTCCGATGATGTGAAAACTGGACACCAGATTGGGACCGCCGTCGCCCACGAACAAACGTACATTATCGCCCGTTTTCGACGTTAACGCGCCGGCGCCCGTGAGCGAGCCCTCGCGACCGTTGAACAAAACGTAAGTCGGCTGCTCCAGCAACAGCTTTTTCATGTCGAACGACTGCAAGCCGGGAGCATGATACTCGCCCGTGGTATAAAAATCGCCCTGCATGACATAATACTCGCGATCCGCCTTCGGCAGTCCCTGCGGCGGTTCGACCAGTATCATGCCGTACATGCCGTTGGCAATATGCATGGGTACCGGAGCCGTGGCGCAATGATAGATAAACAGGCCGGCCCGCATCGCCTTGAATTCGAATACGCTTTCATGTCCCGGCGGCGTAACCGACATCGCTGCGCCGCCGCCCGGTCCCATTACCGCATGCAAATCGATGTTATGCGCCATGTGCGAAGCCGGATCGTTCTGCAAATGCAACTCAACCGTATCGCCAAGCCGGACGCGCATCATAGGTCCCGGGACTGAGCCGTTAAAAGTCCAGAAATGGTAACGCACGCCGTCGGCGATTTCTTTCACCACTTCCCTGGCCTGCAGACGCACTATTACCCGCGCCGGATAATTGCGATGTATCGGTAGCGGTACGCCGGGCGGGCCTACCAGCATTTCTTCTATCGGCACTCCGCGCGGCGGCCCGAAGTCGCCCGGCTCTCGACCGGGCATCCCGGCCGCATCGCCAGCGAAGGCAGCCCAGGAAGACAAACCGAAAATCATGACGCCAAGCGTCATCGCAATCATTGCAGGCACACGACCATTCATGGCATTCCCCGATCAGTCTTCCGCATCTGTGTTGAACGGCACGCGGCCCGGGTATTCTGTCATACCTGTATGAAATCGGCTGCAACCGCTACGTTTCAAATCCGGCAGGTTTCTAATCTGCGCCGCCGGTTTTTTCATGCTACATTTTAATTATGAAACGCCGGCATCGAATTCGTCCTTGACTTATATCAAGTTTCCCGACCGGAGAAACATCAGATAAACGATGCGACCAGCGCCAGCAACCGATCCGTTGCTCCGCGGTGCGCCCGGCTGAATTCGATGGCTGCGGCGCTCATGGCCGCTCGCCGCGCCGGGTCGCCGAGCAATCCGGAAACGGCTCCGGCCAATTCCTCCGCCGCGCCGATTTGCAGCGCTGCGCCGCTCGCGGTCGCGGCACGGCTGGCTTCGGCGAAATTCCACATATACGGACCGAGGATAACAGGACAACCCACCGCCGCCGCTTCGATCAGATTCTGCCCTCCCAGCGGCAGCAGGCTGCCGCCTATCAGTGCGACCTGCGCCGCGCGGTAATAAGCGAACAGTTCGCCCATACTGTCGCCGAGCCACACCTGCGTCGCGCTCGCAACCGGTTCTCCGCTACTGCGCCGCTGATAGGGGATTGCCGCCAGTTCGAGCAGTTTCGCCACTTCGTCGAAGCGCTGCGGGTGGCGCGGCACGATAATCAGCAAGGCGTTACTGGGCTGCAGTTGCCGCCAGGCCTCCAATACCAGCGCTTCTTCGCCGGCCCGCGTACTGGCCGCCAGCCACACCGGCCGGCCGCCGAAAACGGCGCGCCACTGTTCTCCCAATTGGATTTGCGCCAGCGGCGGCGTACTGTCGAATTTCAGATTGCCCATAATGCTGATGCGCCGGCCGCCGAGCTGGCGCAAGCATTCGGCATCCGCCTCCGTTTGCGCGGCGATGGCGGACAAAGCAGATAGACTTTGTTCGGTAACAACGGCCAGCCAGCGGTAGCGTCGCGCCGACTGCAGCGACATGCGGGCATTCACGAGCATCAGCGGCACTCGCTCGCGACGGCAGGTCAGGATTAGATTCGGCCAGATTTCCGTCTCCATCAGCATCCCCAGTGCAGGTTTAAAATGCCGCACGAACCGTTTTACCGCAAAAGGATAATCGTAAGGCAGATAGACTCTCCACACCGATTCGCCGAACAGTTGCTTGCCGGTGGCGCGGCCGGTGGGAGTAGTATGCGTCAGCAATATCCGGTAATCGGGGTAATGCGCCTGCAATGCCTCTATCAAAGGCGCCGCAGCGCGCGTCTCGCCGACCGAGACGGCATGCAGCCAGATTACCGGTTTGACGGCCTGCTGCCGGTAACGGCCGAAACGTTCGCCCAGATGCTGCCAGTAAGCGCGCTGCCGCCATCCGCGCACCGCCAGATGCAGGAGCAGATAAGGCAATGCCAGCAGCAGGATTACGGCGTAAACCAGGCGCGCGCTCATAGTCGTCGGCGTTGATCGCCCGCCGCGAAACCCAGCAGCGGCTCGTCTATCCCTTTGGACCAGGCGATCGCCTTGAATAGCTCGCCCATTTCAGCCGGACTGAGCAATTTTTGCACGGCGGCGGCTTGCGGGGCGTACCGGGCGACGTCGCCCGGGGACGTTTGCGCGAGCAGGTCGGTAATTCCGCAGTTGATCAGGAATTGCGCCTGGCTCGTATAACCGGCCAGGGTCAAATCCTGCGACAGTCCGGCCAGCGCCATGGCGGTAAAATCCACATGCGCCGTGATATCCTGCAAGCCCGGCAAATAAAACGGATCGCTGTGCGCATGCTGGCGATAATGGCACATGATCGTTCCACGGTCGCGTTGCGGGTGATAATATTCGCGCTCGCCGAAGCCGTAGTCGATCATCAGGATCACTCCCGCTTTCAGGCTTTGCGCCAGGCTTTTAATCAAGGCTTGCGCTGCCAGCCCGATCTCGCTGATGTAGCCGGCAGGCACCGCTATCGCTGCGGCCGCGTCGCGCAACGGCCCGGCGGTCAAAATCCGGTCGCTCCAGACAAACCGGTCGTTTTCCCATCCGACGCACCGCCGGTAAACCGCATCCTCGCGCCAGTGCAGCAGTTCTACCGGAATCGCGTCCAATACTTCGTTCGCGACGATACAGCCGGTAAATCCGGTCGGCAAATGCTCCAGCCAGACTACCCGGCCGGCGATATCGGGCAGCGTTCGTGCAATCAGGCTCCGCTGCCGTTCCCGCAAATCGGCGCTGATTTCCAGTATATAATAATGCTCGGGCAGGCAATCGAGCCGCAGCAATTCAGCCAGCATATCACACGCCAGTCTCCCGCTGCCGGCACCGAGTTCCAGCATATCGCCGCCGGCGATCGTCAACACCTGAGCCGCCTGCCTTGCCAGACTGCGGCCGAAGAGCGGAGAAATTTCCGGGGCGGTAACGAAATCCCCGGCGCTGCCGAATTTTGCTGCGCCGCCGCTATAATAGCCGAGCCCGGGCGCATACAGCGCCAGCGACATATAACGGGCGAAATCGATGGTTTGCCGGGCCTTTATTTCCGTTACAATCAATTCGACAAGCTGTTTGCTGGCAACGGATGCGTCAGCGCTGGGAACGGGTAGAGGCGGCATGGCAGGACTAGCGTTAAAATGAAGACATTTGTTAATTATAGACTTGTTAATTATAGTAAGACACGTTACTGTGGATTGGCGCAGGATGCAAGAATTCTCTGCCTGTTTCCCTGCATCGACTGAGTCTGCCGGGAATTTAAAATACAGCAATTCTGCCGACGGGCCTGTGCGAATTACTCATTCGCCGGGTCCTGAGTCTAAAGGGAACCCCGATGCAAGGCAAAACAGTTTTAATCACCGGCGGAGCTAAACGCGTAGGCGCGGCAATCGGCCGTAAATTTCACAGCCTGGGCGCCAATCTGATGATCCATTATCGCAGCGCCGGAACGGAAGCTCGAAACCTGCAACGCGAGCTCAATGCCGTCCGGCCGGATTCGGTTGCGCTGATTCAGGCGGATCTGCTCGATTGCGACAGTTTTCCCAATCTCATACAGACCACGCTGGCCACTTTCGGCCAGCTGGACGTGCTGGTCAACAATGCGTCGAGCTTCTATGCCTCTCCCGTCGGTTCGATTACCGAGAACAACTGGCTCGACCTGATCGGCACCAATCTCAAGGCGCCGCTGTTTCTGTCGCAGGCCGCTGCGGTTGAACTGCGCCGCCGGCGCGGCTGCATCGTCAATATTACCGATATCCACGCCGACCGGCCGATGAAAAACTATGTCGTATACAGCATCGCCAAAGCCGGGCTCGCCGGTCTTACCCGTTCGCTGGCGCGAGAACTTGGACCCGACGTGCGAGTCAACGGGGTAGCGCCCGGCCCTATCATCTGGCCGGAGGACACCGCGGATCTGGACGAAGTCTCGCGGCAGAGAATCATTTCCCACACGGTGCTGAAACAGGCCGGCGACCCCGCCGATATCGCCGAAGCGGTCTATTACCTGGCTGCCGCAGCCGGCTATGTCACCGGGCAGATCATTAATGTGGACGGCGGCCGCAGCATCCGCCTGTAATGTATCGCCATCAATGCAATTGCGGAGCCGTCTCTTCGGTTTCGGGCATTTCCGGGTGAACCATTTCGCCTTCGGCATTCGGAAACAACGGCGTGCCGCAATCGTCGCAATATTCCATCGGCATGCCGGTTCGAAGCACGATCACTTTATCGAGTCCGGCCAGTTCGCGCTCGATTTGCGACACGATGTCGGTTTCTTCCGTTTCTTCTCCGATCAACGGCCATACTACGCCATGCAATATCGACGACCCGTTCGCAAGGCTGAAACCGATGCGATACTCTTCCAGCGTCTGCTCGTAAAACGGCGAGACCACCGCGCGCAGATCCTGTGGCTTCAGGTTCAGCACGACGCACAGATAACTCACCGCGGCGCGCAATGAAAATACCCGTGCTTCCTGTTCCAGTTTGCGCCACGCGCTGAAAAAGGCATTCGGCAGCAGCGAATTGAAGTGACAGCCCGGCAATATCGCCTTGAAAATGGATTCGGTATTCGCCCGCCATGTCTGCAGCACTTCCTGCTGCGTCATTTCAGCCTGTTGCCAGCGAAAAATCGGCGCCCCTTTCTTCACCACCACAGCCGCGAATATGTAACGCACGTCCGCGACGAATTCTCCCGCCGCCGCCAGTTCAGTACTGTCCAGACAAACATCTTCTTCGCTCAGCGCAGACAGCGCCAGTTGCTGCAACAAAGCCCTGGTTTCGATAAAGCCGCGAGGCAACTGGTCGGGGCTGTACAGAATATCCGCCAGCGCCAGCCGAACGTCGCTGGCGAGCAAATCGGCTTTCATTCTTTCCCGCAATTCCTGTAAACGCTGTTTGTTGAGCCGACCCGCCGATATCGCATACCGCGACCATGCCAATAAAGGAATAGCGATCAGCACGGCGTTCGTCTGTTCGTCTTCGGTCAGGCTTTCGGCATAGCCCTCGATCAGTTCCGCCAGCACATCGCAGGCGGCAGGGTTTTCCAGCCACAGATAATCCAGCGCCTGTTCGAGTATGTCGTTCTGTTTCTTTTGGAACAAGACGGCAATCGCATCGCCCAGCTGCCGTTGCCAGGTCTGGCTTTCGAGCTGGCTGCCCGAAGCGTGCAGAGCCAGCGCAAATCTCACCAGTCTGGCTGTATCGCGATTCATTTTTTGCGTAGTAGCGTTTCGTTTCATTAGGGAGCCTGTGGAACTCATTAAATTAAATATACAGACTGAGGCCTTTGCACAATGTTGCGAACGCCGCCCAGGTAAGGCGAAAAAGAGCGAGAAACCGGATGTACGGGCAGTACATGAGGGTTTTGAGCTTTTTTGACGAAACATTGAGCCGGCGCAGTAATCGTACCAAGGTCTCGCAGACCCTAATTCAGCTTGCCATGACAATATTTATATTTTTTACCGGAACCGCACGGGCAGGGATCGTTACGACCAACGTCCTTATGCGAACGCACCGGCGTGTGCGCCGCACTGGCCGCTGTCTCGGCGCCTCCCAGCACTTCGTCGTAACCGGCGTGATGGTATTCGATATTTACCGGCACCGCCGGCGCTTCTATGGTCTCGGCATCGGCTTCCGAACGCAATTGGACGGCAAGCGAAATTTCGGTCACCTCGCGCTTGATGGTTTCGAGCATGGCTGAAAACAGATCGAACGCCTCGCGCTTGTATTCCTGCTTGGGGTTTTTTTGCGCGTAGCCGCGCAGATGGATGCCCTGACGCAAATGATCCAGGGCCGACAAATGTTCGCGCCAGTTCGTGTCGATATTCTGCAGCATGATGGCGCGTTCGAAATGATGCATGCCGCTGGCGCCTACCGCTTCGATCTTGCTTTTGTACAGGCTGTCCGCAGTAGCGATAACGCGTTCGTACAAGCCCTGCTCGTCGAGCTTGCTGTCCTCGTCCAGCCATTGCTGCACCGGCATATCCAGCTGAAATTCGCCCGACAGCGCGCGCTCCAGCCCGGCGACATCCCACTGTTCCGCCATGCTGCCGGGAACAATGTATTCAGCGATCACGCTGCGCAATACATCGGCGCGCATCGCGGATATCGTTTCCGACACGTCTTCGGTTTCGAGCAGTTCGTTGCGCTGCTGATAAATGACCTTGCGCTGATC
>DASSZW010000196.1:0-9445 GCA_035713285.1 Burkholderiales bacterium | reverse complement strand
AAAGCATGACGTGCTGTTACATCTGCTTGTTTACCTCATCACCGGCAGCATCGCCGGTTACCTGGCGGGATTGTTCGGCGTAGGCGGCGGTATTATTATCGTGCCGGTTCTGGTTATGCTGTTCAAGGCGACCGGGATTTCTCCTTCGGTTATCATGCCGCTGGCCATCGGCACATCCATGGCGGTAGTAACCGTCACCTCGCTGATGGGGGCCAAAGCTCACTACGCCAACATGAATGTGGACTGGCAGAAAGTAAAATTATTGCTGCCGGTAGTTTTGTTCGGCGTAGTCATCGGCGCTCTGCTGGGCTCCTATATCGCCCGCGAGGCGTTGGTCTGGTGCGTCATCGCGTTTGAATTAAGCGTAGCCGGGATGTTCCTGTTGCAGGTCGTACGCAAGGACGGACACGATGAGGGCGCCGTCCCGAGGCAGGCTTTGTCTCGTCCCGCCATGCTTGCCGTTTCAAGCGTATTAGGGCTGGTATCGAGTATAGTCGGCATTGCCGGAGGCACTCTGTTTGTGCCGTTCCTGAGTTTCTGCGGCGTAGGCATGCGCAAAGCCATCGGCACCGCCACCGCTTTGGGCGCGCCGCTCAGTCTGGTCGCTGCCTGCGTTTATCTCCTGACCGGATTATTGAGTCATAAAACGGTACCGGCGTATTCGGTCGGTTACATTTATCTGCCGGCATTTTCAGGGTGTGTTGCGGGAGGATACTGGACTTCAAAACACGGGGCATCGCTGGGACTGAAATTCAATTTGCGCTGGCTGAAGCTGGCTTTTGCGTTAATCCTGTTAGGTGCGGCCGGGAAAATGCTGTTTCTCTAGCCGACTGCCGGATTTAATGTGAAAATCGCATCAGGCCTGGATAGTTGCAGCAATCATGATCACTTTTCCGTCACGATGGTTTAATGCATCCCGTACCTGCTCCGGACGGATCGCTTTCATGCAGGAATGGTGCGCGCATGGCTGTTTGCAATAACAGTTCATGCACGGCAATTGCGCCTGGATAGCTACGACGTTGTCGCCTTGAGGTTTGACGCGATAAGCGTCGGTCGGGCCGCAGACGACTACCATCGGGCTGGTCGACGACGCGGCAAGATGAGCGGTGCCGGTATCGTTGCCGACTTGCAGCTTCGCGTCGCGCGCCAGCGGAACGATGTCCAGCACATCGGGTTCGCCGCACAGATTCACCACCCCCTCGCCCGCCAGCTCCGCTATGCGACGGCAATCCTCCATTTCGTCGAGACTGCCGACCAGCGCTACGCGATCGACTTCGCCGGCAAGCAGCAGCCGCGCCAGATCAGCGTAATTTTTTTCGCCCCAGCGTTTCAGGTAACCCGCCGCCTGGCAACCCGGATAAAAAACGGCGTATCGGCCGGGAACCAGGCCGTGACGCTGCTGCAGAGCGGAAACCGCCGCCCGGTTGCGTTCGGAAATATGTAAAACGGGGCGTGCCGTACCGGTTGGAATGCCAGCGGCTCTCAAACTTGCACGCATGCGCTCGACCGGATTGGGGTCGCTGTTTTCGGCAGGGCCGCTGATGTGATAGGGACGAGCAGGATGATTGCCGATCAGATATCGGGTGCGGTTGCCGGTCAGTTGCAGAAAGGCCAGCATCATGCGCGATCGATCGTTCGACTGCAAATCGACGATCAAATCATATTTGCCATGCCGCACTTCCCGCAGCCAGTCCCACATCGCCTTCCATTTTCCGGTTCTGGCGCGCACATTGATCGCGATTATTCGGGAAAACCGTCGGTCGCCGGCAAAGAGCCTGTCCCACGGCGGCAAGGTATTGAGGTCGATTGCGGCGGCGGGAAAAGCGCGCGCGATATCTTCCATGACGCACGTCGCCATGGCGATATCGCCGAGCGCGCTCCATTTTATGATCAGAATACGGCGGATTTCCGGATCGCCCGGCAAGTCGTGCTGCATGGCGATGGCGTCAGTCTTGTGCAACCGCTTTGGCAAAGCTGTCCAGCAAAGGCTGGATCTCGGCGCGCTTAAGTTTAAGCGCCGCCTGGTTGACGATCAGGCGGGCGCTGATGTCCATGATGTCGGCAACCGGAACCAGGCCGTTCGCTTTCAGGGTGCCCCCGCTGCTGACCAGATCCACGATCACATCCGACAATTTGACGATGGGCGCGAGTTCCATGGCGCCGTACAGTTTGATCAGATCGATATGCACGCCCTGAGTGGAAAAATAATCCCGTGCAACAGACAGATATTTCGTCGCGACGCGCAAACGGGCGCCCTGTCGTACGGCGCGTTCGTAATCGAAAGCAGGATGCGCCGCCACCATCATTTTGCAGCGGGCGATTTTCAGGTCCAGCGGCTGATATAAATTTTCGCCGCCGTGTTCGATCAATACGTCTTTGCCGGCAATACCCAGATCCGCTGCGCCGTACTGGACGTAAGTGGGCACATCGGTCGGACGGATAATGATCAGCCGTACGCCGGCATTATTGGTGTCGATGATCAATTTGCGCGACTTTTCCGGATCTTCGCGCGGCACTATTCCTGCGGCTGCCAGCAGAGGCAGCGTTTCTACAAAAATCCGTCCTTTGGACAAAGCGATATTAATCATGATTCCCCTTGTTTCTGCGCGACTTACCCGCGATGACGGGTAAATTACCGATAAAGTAAACGTTCCTGAACTCGACAGAATAAACAGCCGTCAATTCGCACTGCCGGACCGATGTATACGCTTGACCTGCGCGCCGAGTTGATTGAATTTCTCTTCTATGCATTCATAGCCGCGATCGATGTGATAGATGCGCTCTATCACCGTCTCGCCTTCCGCTACCAGCGCCGCGAGAACCAGCGAAGCGGAAGCGCGCAAATCGGTAGCCATTACCGTTGCGCCGTCTAATTTCCCGACACCGCGCACCAGTGCGGTATTGCCTTCTATTTCTATATTCGCGCCCAGGCGCTGCATTTCCTGCACGTGCATGAAACGGTTCTCGAATATCGTTTCGGTCACGCTGCCGACCCCTTCCGCAATGCAGTTCATCGCCATGAATTGCGCTTGCATATCGGTAGGAAAAGCCGGATACGGAGCCGTCTTGATATTAACCGCCAATGGCCGTCGATCCATGCTCAGCGTAATCGAATTGTTCGAACAGGAAATTCTGGCGCCGGCTTCGCGCAATTTCTCTATCACCGCATCCAGCGTATCGGTACGGGTGCGATGCAAGGTGATTTTTCCTTGCGTCATCGTAGCCGCGACCAGGTAGGTGCCGGTTTCGATGCGATCGGCCATGATGCTGTAAGCGGCTCCGTGCAGTCGCGCTACTCCGCGTATCGTCACCGTATCTGTACCGGCGCCATGGATATCGGCTCCCATCGCAATCAGGCAGTTAGCCAGGTCTACTACTTCCGGTTCCCGTGCCGCATTTTCGAGTATGGTGACACCTTCCGCCAGGCTTGCCGCCATCATGAGATTCTCGGTACCGGTTACGGTCACGCTATCCATAAAAATACGTGCACCCTTCAAACGGCGGGCTTTGGCATGGATGTAACCGCGTTCGATAGTGATGTCCGCACCCATCGCCTTGAGACCTTTGATATGCAGGTCGACCGGGCGCGATCCAATTGCGCAGCCGCCTGGCAACGATACCATCGCTTCGCCGTATCGCGCCAGCAGGGGGCCTAGCACCAGGATCGACGCACGCATCGTTTTCACCAGTTCGTACGGGGCTTGCAAAGTATTCAGGCTCGCCGCCAACAGATCGATGCCGCCGCTTTCGTCGAGACTGACCTGCATGCCCAGATGCCCCAGCAGCGTCAGCGTCGTGCTGATGTCTTTGAGCTTGGGCAAATTATCGAGATGCAGCGTTTCTTCCGTCAGCAGTGCCGCACACAAAATCGGCAAAGCTGCATTTTTGGCGCCGGAAATATTGATTTCACCCTGCAGTCGCAGGCCGCCCTGTATTGCCAGTTTATCCATTAACGGCTGGCCTCGGCCCATTGCTCCGGCGTATACGTCTTCATCGACAAAGCATGTATTTCCGCTTTCATGCGATCACCCAGCGCGCGATAGACCAATTGGTGCTGCTGGACGCGATTTTTACCGGCGAAGGCAGCGCTGACAATGATTGCTTCGAAATGCTCGCCATCGCCCGCTACCTGCACCAGATCGCAGGACATGCCGGTTTCGATCGAATGTTTGATACTGTCGGGTCGGACCATTTTAAATTTCCTTTAATGCCGCAGCCGGTAGCCGCGTTGCAACAGAATGAGACAGAGAGCGGATAATGCCAGGAAACACGATAGAACAACGGCCAGGCTTAAATCCGGCGACACATCGCTGACGCCGAAAAATCCGTAGCGGAATCCGTCTATCATATAAAAAACCGGATTAAAACGCGAGACCTGGATCCAGAACGGAGGCAATGTATGGATAGAATAAAAAACGCCGGAAAGAAAAGTCAGCGGCATGATAATAAAATTTTGGAATGCCGCCAGCTGGTCGAATTTTTCCGCCCACATCCCGGCAATCACACCTAACGCGCCCAGCACGCCCGACGCCAGAAAAGCAAACGCGATAATCCATAGCGGGTGTGGCAGCAGCACATTCGGATAAAAAAACAGCGTGCCGACAAAAACGCCCAGGCCGACTACCAGACCACGCACTATGGCTGCCAGTAGATAGGCCATAAAAAACACCAGGTACGACAACGGAGGCAACAAGACGAAGACGATGTTCCCGGTTATTTTGGACTGTATCAGGCTCGATGAACTGTTGGCAAAGGCATTCTGCAACATTGACATCATCACCAGCCCGGGCACCAGAAATGCAATATACGGTACGCCGGGATAAGCTTGCACGTGACGCGACAACACATGCGAAAAAATCAGCAGGTACAGTAAGGCAGTGATGATGGGAGCCAGCACGGTCTGGAACGCCACTTTCCAGAAGCGCAGCATTTCTTTGTAAAATAAAGTATAAAATCCTATCATGCCCGTTCCATAATCTGCACAAATACATCTTCCAGATCCGGCTGCGACAAAGACAGGGTTTCGATCTCCACGCCACCGATACGCAATTGCGCAAGTGTCGGTTCCAGATCGGCGGGTGACGACAACGCCAGCGTGTAGACATTTCCTGCCTGCCTGACCGCACCGGCCGCCAGAGTTTCCGGCAATATTCCTGATTTAATGCTTATCTGCAGTTTTAATTCGCTTGCGTTTTTTAATAAATCGGCTGTCTTGTCCAAAGCGACCAACCTGCCTTGCTTGAGCATTGCCACCCGGTTGCACAACGCTTCGGCCTCCTCCAGATAATGCGTAGTGAGCATGATGGTATGTCCGGCGATATTCAATTGCCGGACAAAGTTCCACAAGGAAAGCCTCAACTCGACATCTACGCCGGCGGTAGGTTCGTCCAGAATGATCACCGGGGGTTTATGGACCAGTGCCTGCGCAACCAGCACGCGCCGTTTCATCCCGCCCGACAGCGTACGCATATTCATATCGGCCTTATCAAGAAGGCCGAGATTATGCAGGATTTCATCTATCCATTCGTCATTACGGCGCAAGCCGAAATAACCCGATTGCATGCGCAATGTTTCCCGCACCGTAAAAAAGGGATCGTAAGCCAGTTCCTGCGGAACGACGCCTAATAATTGCCGGGACGAGCGGTAGTCTACGACCACGTCATGGCCCATGATTTCAGCCTTACCGCCATCTGCGCGCGTGAGGCCGGCCAGGATGCTGATCAATGTCGTTTTACCCGCGCCGTTCGAACCCAGCAAGGCAAAAAATTCGCCTTGCTCGACAGTCATGCTGACGTCCTGCAAAGCTGGAACACTGCCGAATTTTTTATGCAGCTGCTGAATTTTTATCGATGGAACCGGCACAATATCAAATAGGAATATAAGTGGCTACACCATACAGCGCAGCAAGATTTTTAAGATTTTCCGGTACGTTCGTACACTGTAATGACTTACCCAGCCGGATTGCTTCGCGCTGACAAACCAGAATGTAAGCCAGCGCAGCCGAATCGAGTTCTTTTACCGCAAAAAAATCGAATATCGTAACGCTTTGCGATAACGCCGCAAAAGCAGCCGCCAACGCTTCGGTGGCAGTGGCCAGCGTCAAGGTGGCAGCGACACGATGAGTGGTCTCAGATTTCGGCATTATTTTTTGGCGGATTCATTATTCTGCTGGTTGCGTGCGGTAAGAGTCTGAATCAGGCCGTTTATGCCCTTTTGCCGGATTTCGGAACCGAACGAGCCGCGATAATTCAATACGAGGCTAACGCCGTCTATACTTACGTCGTACACTTTCCAGCCGCCTGTTTCTTTTTTCATGCTGTAATTGATGGGAATAGGCTGCTGTCCGGGCTGTTTTACTTGCGTTTCAACCGTCACATCGGTCGCATCCGGAGCCATGCTGAACGGCTTGAATTCGATGACCTGCTTGTTGAAAGCGGCCAGGGCGCCGGCATAGGTCCGCACCAGCAGGGTCCTGAATTGTTTGATCAGCTCCTGCTGCTGCGCCGGGCTGGCCGTCCTCCAGAAGTGCCCGACCGCCAGCTGGGTCATCTGCTGGAAATCGAAATGCGGCAATACTTTCGCATCGATCAGCGCATAAAGTTTCTGCCTGTCGTTCGCGTATTCGCTTTTATCGTTCTTGAGCAGCGTGGTCACTTCTTCGGTAGTGGTCTTTACCAAAACGTTCGGGGGCGTATCGTCGGCTTGCGCGGCGTGAAATACATTGATAGCCAGCAACATCAATGCAAACAGGGCGATATTCATTTTATTCAGCATAGTTTATTTCCTTGTCAAAGACGGGTCGTCCGGGCGGTTATTTGGTTTTGCCGATAGCCTGTTCCAGATTGGCTACGTCCATATTATAATCGTTTACCGTACTCAGATATTCCGCCTGCGTCAACGCGTAATTTTTTAACGCATCGGCGACTTTATCGGCGGATTCGAGACCGGCATTAAAATCAGCCAGCGCTGCGATCATCCAGCGCCGTCCGGCAGTCGATCCCTGCGCCAGTTGCTGCTGGGATTTATAATCAGCCTGCAAATGGTGGTAGGCCTCAGCGACTTCGAATGGGATGCCTGCCTGTGCGTATTGCGTCTTATAGTTGATCGCCTCGAGCTGGGCCTGCGCCTGCGCGATTTGCGCGGGAACCACATCGACCGAGAGATTCCATTTGATGCCGACAACCGGCGTCATGCCCACGTTATTAAACGGATCGTAAATATACGGGTTGTTCAACATGGTACGGCCGGAAGCATAATTCGCCTCGCCGATGATACCGGCGTATATATTCGGGTACATTTCAGCTTTTTTAGCGGCTACCAGCGCCCGCCGGGCACGCATTCCAGCCTCAAGCTGCGCCATTTCCGGGCGATCCGCCACGGCCTCGATTTTAAAATCGGTGAGCGTTCCTGCCGGCAACGGCACCGGCGCCAGGCTATCGTCCGCGACTTTCAGATCGCTATCCATACCGACCCCGGTCAGCAGTTTTAAACCGTCCAGGGTGATTTTCTCCAGCGCGGTCGCCTGGTTGATGTATTTGCTCAACATGCCCTGAGCCGTTTGCAAGGCGTACAAGTCGGTCTGCTTGGACTGTCCGTTATCGTCGTGGAGATTTTTGTTGACCCGGTCGAGCGCACCATCGAGCTTGCTCTGGATATCCTCCAGCAAGCGCCGCGTATCGCGGGCAGCAAGATAACCAAAATAGGCGCGTTTGACCTTGACAACAATCTCAGCCTGCCTGACCCGCACGTCGCCCCGCGCAATATCTATGTTATTTTTGGCCGCCTCGCTGTAGCTGGCGATTTTACCGAACGTATACAGTGGCTTGATGATGGCAAACTGCAATGAAGTCCAGTCCGAGAGCCCATCTGGCAACGGCCCGTCGGCACGGGGTACGGTACCGGAAAAAGCACCGTACTGATAAAAGCCGCCATGTACCGCCGGCGCCAGCCCCTCAAACATATTGGCATCGATAATCAGTCCCCGGTGACCCTGGGCTTCTTCCAGCAAGCCGCGTGCCGATTCGACCAGCTCTTCGCGTTCCTTGATCCGGGGATCGGCAGTCAGGCCCATCTGGACGGCCTGTTCCAGCGTCACAGTCTGAGCCGAAGCCGCACAGGGGATAACAAGCGCCATTGCAAGCAGCGTGCATATCGATTTTTTGTTCATGGGTTTGTTCCTGGTAGGGCTGTCGCTGCGGCGCCCTGATTCGAATTGTTTTTCGGTGCATCCGACGCTTTGCTGTACATGAACTGGCTGATCAGGTTTTCCAGCACGACAGCGGATTGGGTAAGCTTGATTTTATCTCCGTTGGCCAGATTTTTGCTGTCGCCGCCAGCGTCGAGCGCCAGGTATTGCTCGCCGAGCAAACCGGAAGTCATGATGGATGCTGACGTATCTTTCGGAAAAGCAAAACGGCTGTCGAGCTTCAAGGTCACGTCCGCCTGGAAGGTTTTATTGTCGAACTGGATTTTGCTGACGCGCCCAACCACCACTCCGGCGCTTTTAACGGGTGCGTGAACTTTCAGGCTGCCTATGTTATCGAAACTCGCTTCGACCTGATAGCTGCTGGAACTACCGAAGCCGTTCGTGTTGCTGACTTTCAGCGCCAGCCCCATCAAGGCGGCGAAGCCTGCTATAACGAACAATCCCACCCAAAAATCCAGCGCAGCTCTTTCCATACTTCACATTCCTTTAAACATAAATGCGGTCAACACGAAATCGAGCGCCAGAATCGCCAGGGACGAATTAACGACAGTCCGGGTTGTCGCTCTCGAAATCCCTTCAGCCGTAGGCATTGAATCATAGCCTTCGAACAGGGCGATAGCCGTAACCGCGAATCCGAAAACTGCGCTTTTAATGACTCCGTTGAGCACATCTTCGCGCAAACTCACCGCCGATTGCATTTGCGACCAGAACGCACCTTCATCTACGCCCAACAATACCACGCCGATCAAATATCCGCCGTATACGCCGACCATGGAAAAAATCGCCGCCAGCAAAGGCATGGAAATGACTCCACCCCAGAATCGCGGCGCGATGATTCTTGCAACGGGGTCGACCGCCATCATTTCCATCGCCTGCAGCTGTTCCGTGGTTTTCATCAACCCGACTTCCGCCGTGATCGCGGAGCCCGCCCGGCTCGCAAACAGTAATGCCGACACTACCGGACCGAGTTCGCGGACCAGGGATAAAGCGACCAATATGCCCAACGACTGTTCCGAGCCGTATGTTTCCAGCGTCTGGTAACCCTGGAGCGCGAGCACCATCCCGACGAACAAACCGGAAACAATAATAATGATCAGGGATCGCACGCCGCTCGAGTAAATTTCGCGGATAACCAGCGAAAAACGCCGGAAGCTGGTACCGGAACGCCACAATATCTGCATCACAAAGCGGGCGATCGCCCCCATGCTCCAGATCCCGTCGATACTGGCGTGGCCGACA
>DASSZW010000195.1:0-13674 GCA_035713285.1 Burkholderiales bacterium | reverse complement strand
GGCGATGGAGCATATGGCGCGTACTTGGTTCGATCGCTTGCCTGTTGTGATCGCTCGGCCTTTCAACTATACCGGCATGGGGCAGGATGAAAAATTTCTGGTGCCCAAAATCGTATCGCATTTTCGTCGCGGGGCGAAAGTGATCGAGCTCGGCAATATCGATGTAGAGCGCGATTTCTCCGATGTGCGTACGGTTGTTGATGTTTATCGGCGGTTGCTGGAAAGCGGGACGGCAGGGCAAACGTTTAACGTCTGTTCAGGCACGGTCTGGTCGCTCAAGGATGTGCTGGAGATGATGGCTGAGATTGCGGGATACGATATCGAAGTCAAGGTCAATCCCGAGTTTGTCAGAGCTAACGAACTGAAGCGTTTGCAGGGAGACGCTGGCAAGCTGACTGGTGCTATCGGGGCCTTGAATACGATTCCTCTACAGGAAACGTTGCGCTGGATGTACTCAGGAACCGGCGAATGAGGGTCGGTTTCGGGTGCACGGTATTGGCGAAAGGGCTGAATCATGGCGGTGTGGACGGTATCGGTTCTTATACCAATGAATTGGGACGAAGTTTGTCTGCCACAAAAGCGGCCGATCTGATACCGGTAAGCTTCGGGGTGCCGATAAACGGGAATTTTCCTTTGTCTGATTCCGGGATAAATGTGCTCCCGCGTTTTGCTCCTATGGCTGCCATTTCCGCCGTTACGCCTTTTGCTTTTTTCGGTAACGAAAACTTGCGGCGGCAAATAGATGTATTTCATGCTACCGATCATCTGGTGCCTAAGTTTTCAGGTTTCCCGGTGGTGGCGACCTTGATGGATGCTATTCCCTTATCGCATCCGCAATGGGTTCGTGTTCGTTTGGCAAAGCTAAAAGGCAGGTTATGGCAGCGTTCGGCTCGATGGGCCGATCACATACTGACTATTTCGGAATACTCGAAATCGGATATCGTTAAGTATTTCGGCATTAGTCCGGACAAAATAACGGTCACGCCTTTGGGAGTGGACGAGCGTTATTTTGAACGGATCGATCCGGCCCGAAAAGCGGAAATACTTAAACAATACGGGTTGCCCGAGCGGTTCTATCTTTTTGTGGGGACATTGCAGCCCAGAAAAAATGTCGAGCGCTTGCTCGATGCGCATGAAATGCTGCCGCTCAACCTGCAAAAGGAAATTCCTTTGGTAATAGTCGGCCGGGCCGGCTGGGGTTGCGAAGCCCTGGTGGCGCGCCTGGAAAACGCTGCTTTGTCCGGTAGAATTGTCTGGCTCAAATATTTACCGGACGAGTCCGTTCGCGCGTTGCTGCAAACTGCGCTGGCACTGGTTTTCCCTTCGCTCTATGAAGGATTCGGTTTGCCGGTGGTCGAAGCCTTCGCTTCCGGTTTGCCGGTCATCGCTTCGGATACGACCGCTTTGCCCGAAGTGACTCTGGATGCAGCCTTATTGATTAACCCGCTTGATGCCGGAGCGATAAGCGATGCCATGCGGCAGATGGCGGAAGTTTCCGGCATGGCCCGTAAATTTGCCGAAGCGGGAGAGCGGAGAGCCCGCCAATTGACCTGGGCGGCTTGCGCTGCAAAGACACTGGACGTATATCGCAAGATTTTATGAAATTGACGGATTGGGCCGCGTCTACAACTCAGGTAAGTTAATTGTTGCAACGGGATGGCATGCGGATTTTACAATTTTACAGGACTTCCTTTCCGGACTCGGTGGGTGGAATCGAGCAGGTCATTAACCAGATTGCCCGGGGAGCGAGAAAGCTCGGGGTTCAGACCGATGTATTGTCGCTGACTCGCGATAAGGATATCCGAACTCTGGAAATCGACGGTTATCTGGCGCATCGCTCCCGGCTCGATTTACAGATCGCTTCCACCGGATTCTCCCTGTCGGCATTTAAACGGTTCGCACAGTTGGCGAAACAAGCCGATGTCATTCACTATCATTTTCCGTGGCCGTTCATGGATATTGTCCATTTTGCAACGAGAGTGAACAAGCCCGCCATAGTCACTTATCATTCCGATATTATCCGTCAGAAGTTTTTGCTGAAGTTGTACCGGCCATTGAAAAAGAGCTTTCTCGGCAGTGTCGATCGAATTATCGCGACATCGCCGAATTATCTGGCAAGCAGCGAAGTATTGCAGAAATTTTCGGATAAGGTCGAAGTAATTCCGTTCGGATTGGATAAATCGAGTTATTGCCAGCCATCTTTGGAGCGCCTGAGTTTTTGGCGCGAGCGGCTGGGACCGAGATTTTTTCTGTTTATCGGAGTTTTGCGATATTACAAAGGCTTGGATTATCTGCTCGATGCGGCGCAAGGTCTGAATTATCCGATTGCTATAGTCGGAGCCGGACCGGTTGAGCAGGATCTGAAAGTGCAGGCGGTTCGATTGGGATTGAATAATGTACATTTCCTCGGCTCTTTGGGCGACAAAGATAAGGTAGCGCTGTTGACGTTATGTTACGGCTTGGTATTCCCGTCGCATTTGCGTTCGGAAGCTTTCGGAATTTCCTTGCTGGAAGGGGCGATGTACGGCAAGCCGATGATCTCCTGCGAAATCGGAACCGGTACGACATTTATCAATATCGATGGCGAAACAGGACTGGCTATACCCCCCGCTGATTCCGCCGCCTTGCGGCAGGCGATGACGTATTTGTGGGATCATCCCGAAATCGCTGCGCAAATGGGTGGTCGAGCGGAACAAAGGTACTGGAAGTATTTTACGGCAGATCGAATGGCGAAATCTTATGTGGACGTGTATCAGCAGTTAGCCAGAAATAGAACTTCCAACACATGAAAGCCTCATCCGTAATGATGATAACTTGCATGGCCGGCGCTTACGGTGCTTTACCTGTATTCCGATAGTCTTGGCTAGCTGGAAGCACGACGTACTTTATTGATCGTCGGCGAAAGGCGTCACGAAAAGGCGTTTCTGAATCATCTCAAACTGCTTTATTCCCGGGTGGTTGCGGTCTTTCGGTGACGATCAGGAATGCTCGTGCTTAGGGTTTTATGTTACTATAATTTGGTGACTAGGATTGTATAAGACAACAGAAGAAATGTAAGAATGGGAGAACTTACCCCGTTCTTCCCTCGTGAAAGTGGCCAATGCGATTAACCGACGATCAACGCGAAATCATTACTACTGCGGTAAGTCGTATGTTTGGGCAGGGTAGTGAAGTATGGTTGTTCGGTTCGCGCATGGATGATGCCAAACGTGGTGGCGATGTCGACCTGCTTATCAGGACGGATGTCACGCTGTCGCTCATTAACCGTGCGCGGATCAAGATGGAACTCGAATCTTTGCTGGGTTTGCCGATCGACATCGTGTCGCAAAACCGTAACGCCGTTGCCACCCCATTCCAGATAATCGCCCGGTCCACGGCAACCCGGCTGGATATTTAATGATAGATAGATCCATACTCGCTGCAAAACGAGCGCATCTTGCGGGTTTGCTGGAGGCAATTCAGCGTTGCGTGTATTTCCTCGATGCATCAACCCGAAAGCTCACATGGCCCTTATCGGCCGAATTCCTTGAGCAGAGGAAGAAGGACGTCGGTTTGTTTGAAGCTATGGCAGCGATAAATGAGAGATTCGCCAAACTTCAGGACACAATGAGTGCTGCCATGCGGCATGCAAGTTTGCTTGCAGGTGAATCCGGTGATACGTTTTTGCAGGTTCTCGGTTTTTATGAAAAGGCAGGCGTTCTTGAATCAGTCGTTTCCTGGCAGCTCTGTCGAACAGCGCGTAATCTTGCTGCGCACGATTATGAAACTGAATATGCCGATATCGCAGACCATTTCAATTCGCTGCATGCTTTGACGCCATTATTGTATGCAGATGCTTACCGATTTGTAGATTATTGCCAGGCGACCTTGGCCATTGCGCCACGGCAATTGGATTTCTCCGACAGTTTTGTATTCATCGTGAAAAATAATCCTAAAAATGATGGGTATGAATCAGATTAATAACGGAGTTATACGTCTCGAAGACGGTGATCGGTGGGGCAATCCAAATTTACCTCGGAATGATCGTTCCATCGGCAGTTATGCCTGAAGCTGAAAATATGATTATCAATCCCGGTCATCACGAATTTGCGAGGGTAGAAATGGCGATTGTTCGTCCATTCGAGTTCGATTCCCGATTACGGGGTTAGCGGGATAAAGTTGACTAATCCTCAGCGCCTGTTAATCACCGGAGCGAACGGCTTCGTCGGCCGCGCTTTGTGCGAGGCGGCGCTTGTTCGCGGTTTTGCCGTGAAGGCTGCGACCCGGTCGCCGTGCTGGTTTAGCGATGGGATCGAGTCTGCGGTCATAGGACCGGTGGACGGCGAAACCGATTGGACTTCGGCGCTGGCGGGGGTCGATGTCGTGATCCATCTGGCTGCCAGAGTGCATGTCATGCGCGAGTCGGCGCTCGATCCGCTGGCGGAATTTCGACGGGTCAATGCCGCCGGCACGGCGCAACTTGCTCGCAGTGCTGCCGCGGCCGGGGCGCAACGGCTGGTTTATGTCAGCACGATTAAGGTAAACGGCGAGGAAACGACGGGCGAGCGGCGTTATTCCGAGCTGGATGGCGCTGCGCCGCAGGATGCTTACGGCGTATCGAAATGGGAAGCGGAGCAGGCCTTGCACAAAGTCTCCCGGGAAACAGGTTTGCAGGTTGTAATAGTCCGGCCGCCGCTGGTTTACGGCGCGGGTGTGAAAGGCAATTTCGCGCAGATGTTGCGGGCTGTCGCGCGCGGCGTTCCGTTACCGCTGGCTTCGGTGGATAACCGGCGCGATTTGCTGTATGTCGGCAATCTGGTCGACGCATTGCTGCGTTGCGCGGTGCATCCCGCCGCCGCCGGACAAACTTTCCTGCTCAGCGACGGCGAGCCGGTTTCCACCCCGGAATTGTTGCGGCGTCTGGCGCAAGCGCTGGGCGTTGCCGGCCGGTTATTCCCGTTTCCGCCGGCCTTGCTGAAACTGGCGGGAAAATTGACGGGCAGGTCGGCGCAGATCGAACGCCTGCTCGGTTCGCTGCAGATCGATAGCGGCAAAATCCGTCGCGAACTGGATTGGCAGCCGCCTTACAGTCTGGAACAGGGATTGCGCGATACGGCGGCTGGTATGCCTCATTAAAAGAGGATTGCCGGGCTTGCCCGTATTCCGGGCGGAAGATTTGATCTTTTACCTGCCGGCGCCTTACCGGTAGCCATGCTGATCCTTGCGCATGCCGCGTTGTCTGTGAGCGTTACGGCGTTTTGATTTTATATTGCTATAATGGCCCATACAGTCATACTAAAACATACGATTACAGGATTGTGAGAATAGAATTCGTTCTTCATGTGTTTCCCTTTCAATTGCAGGACGGGTCAACTATGGACAAGATTGCTGCATTAAAAAATTTACTGCAAACGATACCGGACCTCCCGTTGGCTGTATTGATTGGCAGCCAGGCGAAAGGCACAGCCACTCCCCGCAGCGATTGGGATATTGCCGTTCTGTGGGAACGGCAGATCACCGCTTTGGAACGCCTCCAATCTATGGAAACCTTGAAACAGAACCTTGCTGATGTTATCGCAATTCATAAAGATAAAATTGATTTGATCGACATGGTATCAGCCCGATTAACCATGCGCGCAGTCATTGCCGAAGAAGGCATCGTGCTTAAAGGGGAAGAAACTTTGGCCTGGATTCACTTCTTGACTAAAACATGGGGCGAATTGGAGGATTATTACTGGAGGCTTGCTCATGCGGCTTGATTTATATCATGCTGAATGCCTGCGTATTGCCAACGAGCAAACGGCTTTGCTGGATGAGGTAAAACAACGCATACAATCAGGCGCACAAATTAGCAGGCTTGAACAAAACGGCGTGTTGCATTCCTTCCAAATCCTGATCGAAAATGCAATTGGTAAAGCCAAACACCTGCTTAAACTAGCGGATCATGCCGTACCTGTATCCGCCTATGATACGTTTGCCGGCCTTGAACAACAGGGCAAAATAAGCTCCGAGGCATTGCAACAATGGAATTCATTCATTGGACTCCGTAACAGGATTGTGCATGACTATATGAATATCGATATGCAACTTATCTATGAATTGATTATCAATGATCGCCATCAATTTATTGCAATGTTTCTGCGATTGCCGATAGATACGCATGCGCGTTACTCCTGAACAGTTGCATCTCATTAAAACGCTGGCTCACCGGTATTTCGGGGACGATGCTGAGCTATGGCTGTTCGGCTCCCGCGCCGACGACAGCAAGCGTGGCGGCGACTACGATTTTTTGATCGAGACCTCGCTGAACGATGCGGAGACTATCGTTACGCGTAAAATCGATCTTATCGCCGAACTGCAAAACACAGTTCCGTTCGAGGATGAAAAAATTGATATCGTGGTCAAACGCCGGTTTTTTTCTTTCGACATGCCGATTTATGCAATCGCCAAACAGGAGGGAGTGAGATTATGACGCCGGAACAGTCGATGCGGATGTATCTGACCGAATGCGCTTTGCATGCGGAAGTGCTGGAAGAAGGTTTGCGCGATACCAGCCCTATCGATTTACAAAACTGCAAGACTCGATGGGCGAGAAGATTTTACCCCTGATTCTGGTGCTGGCGCAGGAGCCTATTCTTTCCAGTGCGACGTTTGCCGAGAAATTGAACAGACTGGAGCGGCTGGGGGCAATACCTTCGGTCGAAGAATGGAAAAAGCTGCGCGTTGCCCGTAATGCCATTACGCATGAATATCCGGATGATCCTGAAATGCGGCTTATTGCGATTAAACGATTTTTGGACGGGGCAGCCAACCTGAGTTTGCTTTATCGGTCTGTGACGGAATATATAATGGCGCATTTCCCCGGGCTATCGGCCGGTAACGATTTGAACGGAAAGTGGAAATAATGACCATTGCATGCTTCACCGTTGTTTTTGAGCAGTATAAACTGCGCTTGAATTCTGGCGCGGGTTCGAGAAGGAGCGAATAAGCATGCGCATTAGCCAGGATCAGCAAACTGCGATCCGGTCCGCCGGGGTCGAAATGTTCGGTGCGCAGGTCGGCGTCTGGCTGTTCGGTTCCCGGGTGGATGACAGCCTGCGCGGCGGAGATATCGATATCTTGCTCGATATTCCGGAGCACGTGGACAATCCTGCGCTGCTGGCGGCGCAGTTTGCGGCGAAAGTAACCCGCCTGATGTCGGGCCGTAAAGTGGATGTGGTGTTGTTTGCGCCGAATCTGGCACGACTGCCTATCCACGAGGTCGCTTTCAGGGAAGGGATAAAATTGTGACGAGTTCTCAACAAGGAAATGGCGTATTGAGGTTGCAATTCCTGACGCGAGTTGTCCGTAAGGAATGCCGTCATCTTGTCAGTACCGATCAAAGACTGTTTGACGTGCCGTTTAGCGCAGACCGCGCCGCATCGCTCGAAACTGATCTCGAACTGGCCGATCGGGTGGAAGCGTTTGTCGGCAGATTCGGACGTCTGCAAGATACGATAGGCGATAAACTGCTGCCTCTGCTTCTTGCCGCGCTGGGGGAAACGGCGGGTGCGGCTATCGATAACCTCGACAGAGCCGAGCGTTTAGGGTTGCTTGAGTCTACCGAAGCGTGGCTGGTCATGCGTCAAATCAGGAACCAGATGGTTCACGAATACGTTGAAGATGTGACGGTGCTTGCCAGCGCTCTGCAAACGGCGCATGAATTTGTGCCTGTGCTGGCTGCCGCAGCCAATAAACTGACTGCCGAAATTGAGCAGCGAGGTTGGGCATAATGGTCGGGGCTCGAACGCATTCGGTCATCTTTATGGAATTATCTTGATGGCAGTTCTTCTGGCCCTGATGATCAGCGTATTGGCGGTGCGCCTGTTTTCCGGCAGTTACGCCGCCCGTCTGGCGATGGATCTGCCTAACCAGCGCTCCTTGCATACCGTGCCGATACCGCGCACCGGCGGCCTGGGCGTGGCGACCGGCGTCGCCTGCGGCTGGGCGCTGGCGGGAGCGGCGTTGCCCGTGCCGGTCTGGGCGGGAGCGGCGGCGTTGATAGCGGTGTCGTTCCTCGACGACCGCTACGGCTTGCCTGCCGCAGCGCGGTTTCTGGTGCACGGCGTCATCGCGGCGTGGCTGGCGTTGAGCTTGGGCATCAATCCCGGATGGGCCGCAGTCGCGGTATTGCTGATGGTATGGATGACCAATCTGTACAATTTCATGGATGGCGCCGATGGTCTGGCCGGCGGCATGGCGGTGTCGGGTTTCGGCGTCTACGCGCTGGTATTTGCGTATCAGGGCGAAGTCGGTCTCGGGGTTGCCTCGGCGGAGGTTGCCGTTGCGGCGTTGGGCTTTCTGCTGTTCAATTTTCCCCCCGCGCGCGTGTTCATGGGCGACGCCGGTTCGATTCCGCTGGGATTTCTGGCTGCGGCATTTGGTTTGCTCGGCATCGCGCGGCAGGCATGGCCGGTCTGGTTTCCGTTGCTGGTGTTCGCGCCGTTCGTGCTCGACGCCACCGTGACCCTGACGCGGCGCGGCCTGCGCGGCGAGAAAGTGTGGCAGGCGCACAAGCAGCATTATTACCAGCGCCTGATCCGGATGGGCTGGAGCCATCGTCGCACGGCGCTGGTCGAATACGGCCTGATGCTGGCGAGCGGAGCGGTAGCCGTACTGATGCTGAGAATGGCCGCGCCGACTGCTTATGCTCTGGGAGGCCTGTGGTTGCTGCTGCTGGCGGCAGGGATGCTCTGGACGGACCGGCGCTGGCAGTCGTTCGCAGCGGCGGATTAACGTCCAGGCTTGGAAATGAGAGGGAACCGGTCCGGGTCGCGTATGGATTCAAGCGACAAATCGATGTCCAGTAAGGGCCAGTAAAGATGATTTTTGGTGGGTCGTTCTATCAGAACGATTTGTTCAATGGTTGCGTGCTTGAACCAAGGGAACTCGGAGTAAGGAACAAAAAGCTCGTCGTCTTCCACCAGCAACCAAAACCCTTTATTCGAGATCAAAGAAACCTCAATTGCCGAAGTGGATGTGCCAAGCATAAATAATGTCCTCATGATGCTGTTCGATTAATAACAACGCTATACCGAGTTGTTTTGTGTTAAGACCTTGATTCATTGCCAGTTCAATCTTGGGCTCAAGCCAGAATTTAGCCTCGCCGTCCGTATGGGAAACATGAATATGCATACGGGCCTCTTCGCGAGAAAAGAAAAATAAAACGAAATGGGCCTTCACGAAGTACTGTTGGCGCCATTAAGGTTATATCAGATAACTTAAGATATATTTTCTGCTTCGGAAAATCTTCATAGTGTTTATGCCCCACGGTCTTCGAGTACCATTTTGCTGACCGAAATCCCGTTAAGTATTAATGGTTGTGCAATTCTGCGTTTCCATGAAGGAAGATCGGTAATAACAGGCACAATATCAGCAATAGGTTTCCCATTGCGCAATATCCGGATTGATTCTCCAGCTTCCACTAAATCAAAAAAAGATTTTGCGTGATTACGTAATTCGGTAAAGGCAATTTGCTTCATGGCAAACCTTATGTACATATTATCGTACACAAAAATGTACGCCAAATATTTGGTGTCGTCCAGCCTGTTTTTAATATTGCCAGAAGAAGTCGGGGTCAAGACAGACAGGAAGATTTAATAAGGAATTCTGTCGATATGAAAAATCATTAGAGCGATTTTTCAGGTTTGATTCTCTTGCCTGCCAGAACCGAACGCGTTAATCTGTAGCGATTCCTGACAATGAAAGACCGCATGGATCTGGCTCCTTCTTTCCTGTTTCCGCGCATGCCCGTACTGAACGGTGCCGATGCCGATGCGACCCGCATTGCGATACGCGAGTATTTCCAGGCGACGTTTTCGCGCTACGAACTCCTGTTCGAGACCTTGGTTGCCGATGAAGCGTATTTCGTGAAGCCCAATAGCCTGCGTCATCCGCTGATTTTTTATTTCGGCCATACGGCGACGTTTTTTATCAATAAGCTGTTGCTGGCGGGTTTGCTTGCCGGGCGTATCGATCCCGAATTTGAGGCGATGTTCGCCGTCGGCGTCGACGAGATGAGCTGGGACGACCTGGACGAGACGCACTACCGCTGGCCGACCGTCGCGGCGGTACGGGATTATCGTCATCGGGTTCGCGCAGCGGTCGATGCCGTTATCGCCGAAGCGCCGCTGACGCTGCCGATAGACTGGGATCATCCGTGGTGGGCCATCGTCATGGCGATAGAACATGAGCGCATCCATCTCGAAACCTCGTCGGTGCTGATACGCCAGCAAAAACTGGATTGGGTCGGCCCGCATCCGTCATGGCCGGTCTGCCGGATAATGGGCGAACCGCCGCGCAACGAGCCGGTCGCTATTGCGGGCGGCACGGTTAGGCTGGGCAAAGACCGTAGCGACGGGAGTTACGGCTGGGATAACGAATATGGCGAGCATGTTGCCGAAGTGGCGGATTTCGAGGCCAGCCGCTGCCTGGTCAGCAACCGCGAATTTCTGGCCTTTGTCGAGGCGGACGGCTATGCGACCGATGTCTGGTGGGAAGAAGAAGGCCTGGCGTGGCGGCGCTTCAGCGGCGCGCGACAGCCGCCGTTCTGGCATCTGCAGGACGGAATCTGGCGTTTGCGCGCGATGACCGAACTGATCGACATGCCCTGGAACTGGCCGGCAGAAGTCAACTATCATGAAGCTAGGGCCTATTGCAACTGGCTGTCGGCCGGGACCGGAAAAACGGTACGTTTGCCTACTGAAGACGAATGGCGCCGTCTCTACGACGTCTGCGGAGTGACGGAAGTGCCGGCGCATGCGCCGGCGGGCGACAACCGGCATCTGGATCACTGGGCGTCGCCGTGCCCCGTGACGCAATTCGCGCACGGTGAACTCTACGATGTGGCGGGTAATGTCTGGCAATGGACGGAAACGCCGATTTATCCCTTCCCGGGCTTCGATGTGCACACGATTTACGACGATTTCACTACGCCTACTTTCGACGGCCGGCATAACCTGATGATGGGCGGCTCGTGGATATCCTCCGGCAACGCCTCGCGCCGCGACGCCCGCTACGCGTTCCGGCGGCATTTTTTTCAGCACGCCGGGTTTCGTTACGTCGTCAGCGATAACGCCGTCGCGCCGCCGAACGTGTATTACGAAAGCGACAAACAGCTATCGGAATACGCCGAATTTCATTACGGCGACGAGTATTTCGGCGTGCCAAACTTTCCCAAAACGCTGGCGCGCATCGCCATTGCGGCGATGGCGGACAAACCCCGGCGCAAAGCGCTGGATCTGGGCTGCGCGACCGGTCGCGCCACGTTCGAACTGGCGCGGGCGTTCGATGAAGTCGTCGGCGTCGATTTTTCTGCCCGCTTCATTCATCTCGGCGTGCAGTTCGCGCAAACCGGCAGCATCGGCTACAGCCTTGTCGACGAGGGCGAACTGAAGGCATACAAAAACCGCGATCTCGGCAGCCTCGGTCTGGCGGAAACGCGCGGCAAGGTACGGTTTCTGCAAGGCGATGCCTGCAATCTCAAGCCCGGACTGGAGGGGTTCGACCTGATACTGGCGGCGAATCTGATCGACCGGCTGTACGAGCCCGCCCGGTTTTTAAGCACCGTGCACGAACGCTTGCAGCCGGGCGGCGTATTGCTGATCGCTTCGCCTTATACCTGGCTGGAAGAGCATACCGTGCGGTCGAACTGGATCGGCGGTTACAAAAAGAACGCTGAAAATTTCACCACGCTGGACGGATTGAAAGTGCTGTTGGGCAGCCATTTCCGCCTGATGGCAGCGCCGCAGGACGTGCCGTTCGTGATCCGCGAAACCCGGCGCAAGTTTCAGCACAGCTTGTCCGAAGTGACGCTGTGGGAGCGCATAGCTTGACCTATAACTTCGACGCGCCGGTGTCTCGTACCGGTACGGCCAGCGAGAAATGGGACGGCGCGGAGGCATATTTCGGCCGGGCCGATATCGCGCCGTTGTGGGTGGCGGATATGGATTTCGCCGCGCCGCCGGAAGTGACGGCCGCGCTGACGGCTCGCGCGCGCCATCCGGTGTACGGTTATACGTTCGCCACCGAAGAGGTGTACGCGAGTTTGATCGACTGGCTGCAAGCCTGCCACGGCTGGCGGGTCGAGCGCGAATGGATCCTGCTCGCTCCGGGCGTCGTGCCGTCGATCCATGCGGCAATCCAGGCGTTTACGACCGTCGATGAAGCGGTAATCGTGCAGCCGCCGGTGTATGCGCCTTTTTTCAAAGCGGTCGCGACGCTGGGCAGACCCATGCTGGAAAACCCCTTGCGCCAGGTGCAGGGCCGTTACCGGATGGATGTCGAGCACCTGGAACAGTGCGCGGCACAAGGCGCGAAGCTGTTGCTGCTGTGCTCGCCCCATAATCCGGTGGCGCGCGTCTGGCAGCCCGGCGAGTTAAAAGAGGTATTGCGGATCGCCCGGCGATATGGAATGACCGTATTTGCCGACGAAATTCATGCCGACCTGGTTTATCCCGAATTTCGACATACGCCGCTGGCGAGTCTGGCGGACGAACAGGATTCGGTCATTACCGGGGTGGCGCCGAGCAAGACCTTTAATATTCCTGGGCTGGGTTTGTCCGCCCTGATTATTCCGGATCCGGCGCAACGGGCAAAACTTGCCCGTATCTTTGCAAGTCAGGCGGTACACACCGCCAACCCTTTCAGCCTCGCCGCTTTTGCCGCCGCGTATCGGCATGGCGCAGGCTGGCGCGATGCGGTCATGCTGTATCTGCGCGACAACCGCGACGCAGCGATGCGCTTTATCGCCGGGCGTCTGCCCGGGATCGAAGCCGTTGCGGCGGAAGGGACGTATCTGCTCTGGCTGGACTGTCGCGGGCTGGGCATGAACGATGGCGTCCTGCATGATTTTTTCGTGCGCGGATGCGGGGTCGGCATGAGTCCCGGCACCGTGTTCGGCACCGGCGGCAGCGGTTTTATGCGGCTCAATCTGGCTGCACCGCGGGAATTTCTGTTGCAGGCGCTGGCGCGGATCGCGGAGCAGATCGCTGTTGACGGGAAAGGCTGATCAGCTGGACTCCAGCTAACATCAGCGGAAATCGGGTTCTGACCCAACCCTTGAGGTCTGATAACTGACCTTATTACACAGTTAGATTGACAGACTCTTGGGTGGGGAGCGGTACATTAGGCCGCGAGGCGGGCATTGGTTGCCAATGCGCTTGTTGAGGGTAGTCTATCTGTGTCTATCTTTGCTTACGTCTCTGCAACCACCAGATTAGTCCTACTCCTGAAGTGAGCAATAGCCAAGGAGCGGGTTCCGGAACCATGGCGACCTGAAGATTAACGGGATTAATGGAATTGCTGTTACCGAAAAATTGTGCGATCTGATCGTTTTGTCCCGCACCTACCCGCGGCCATAAATCCACGCTGTAATTTTGCGGCTGCACTCCTGTAGTGGGCAGGAACGACAACGGCAGCGAGGCATTGATGGTATTGCCCGAAATGTGGATGTCGGAAGCAGGTACAGTTTCCGGATTTTGGCCATTGAATAAATTGACTACGCTGGTGCCGGCAGGATTAATAATAAACACTGCGTCAAATAATACATTCGATCCTATGTCGGGGCTTGAAGAAGTAGGCGGGCTGGTAAAAAATCGGGCAGTCCCTGAGCCGCGATCAATACCCCACACATACAATGAGCCTGCGGGAGATAAA
>DASSZW010000194.1:0-16438 GCA_035713285.1 Burkholderiales bacterium | reverse complement strand
CGAAGCGAATCCGCCGATTTACGTATACGATTGTTCCGGGCCCTACAGCGACCCTGCTGCCGATATCGATATACGCCGCGGTCTGGAATCGGTGCGCGCCGACTGGATCGCCGAGCGTGGCGACACCGAAGTGCTGCGGGGCTTGAGTTCTGAATACGGTAATGCGCGCTCGCGCGATGCGAATCTGGATGCCATGCGCTTCCCTGGGTTGCTGCGCCAGCCGCGCAAAGCGAAAGCGGGCGCGAATGTCACACAAATGCATTACGCGCGGCGCGGCATGATCACGCCGGAGATGGAATATGTCGCGATCCGTGAAAACATGCGTCGCGAAGAATATTTTGCCGCGCTCAAAACTGCCGGCCCTACGGGGCAGAAAATGTACGACCTGCTGAGCCGCCAGCATCGCGGTCAGGCCTATGGCGCGGCGTTGCCGGAAAAAATAACGCCTGAATTCGTCCGCGACGAGGTGGCGCGCGGTCGCGCCATCATTCCGGCCAATATCAATCATCCCGAATCGGAGCCGATGATCATCGGCCGTAATTTCCTGGTCAAAATCAACGCCAACATCGGCAATTCGGCGTTGGGCTCTTCTATCCAGGAAGAAGTTGAAAAAATGACCTGGGCGATACGCTGGGGCGGCGATACGGTAATGGATTTGTCGACCGGGAAGAATATCCACGAAACACGCGAATGGATCATCCGCAATTCGCCGGTGCCTATCGGCACGGTGCCGATCTATCAGGCGCTGGAGAAGGTCAACGGCAAGGCCGAAGACCTGACCTGGGAAATGTTCCGCGACACCCTGATCGAGCAGGCGGAGCAAGGAGTGGATTACTTTACCATACACGCCGGCGTACGCCTCGCGCACGTGCCGCTGACCGCGCAGCGTATGACCGGTATCGTTTCGCGGGGCGGATCGATTATGGCTAAATGGTGCCTGGCGCATCACAAGGAGAGCTTTCTGTATACGCACTTCGAGGATATTTGCGCCATCATGAAAGCCTACGACGTCAGTTTCAGTCTCGGCGACGGTCTGCGCCCCGGATCGATCTACGACGCGAACGACGAAGCGCAACTGGCGGAGCTGAAAACGCTGGGCGAACTTACCCAGATAGCCTGGAAACACGACTGCCAGGTGATGATAGAAGGCCCGGGTCACGTGCCGATGCAATTGATAAAAGAAAACATGGACTTGCAGCTGGACTGGTGCGACGAAGCGCCGTTCTACACGCTGGGGCCGCTGACCACCGATATCGCGCCGGGCTACGACCATATCACCAGCGCCATCGGCGCGGCGCAGATCGGCTGGTACGGCACGGCGATGCTGTGTTATGTAACGCCCAAGGAACATCTGGGTTTGCCCGACAAGAATGACGTGAAAGACGGCATCATGGCGTATAAAGTGGCGGCGCATGCAGCGGATCTGGCCAAAGGGCATCCCGGTGCGCAGATCCGCGATAATGCCTTATCCAAGGCCCGGTTCGAGTTTCGCTGGGAAGACCAGTTCAACCTCGGTCTCGATCCCGACAAGGCGCGCGAATTCCACGACGAAACCTTGCCTAAGGATTCGGCCAAGGTGGCGCATTTCTGTTCCATGTGCGGACCGCATTTCTGTTCGATGAAAATTACGCAGGACGTGCGCGATTATGCGGCCCAGCAAGGATTGTCGGAGCAGGCGGCGTTACAGCAGGGCATGGAAGTAAAAGCGATCGAGTTTGTGAAGCAAGGCTCGGAGATTTACGGGCGGGTTTAAGCCGTTACCCGGTTGCTGACATTCAACCCCTTGCCGGTTTGAAGCGCCAAGGGGTTGAAGTTTGAATAAAGCATATCGAATCAGGCCGTCGCGTCGGCGCCGCTCAGTTCCCTGATTTTCTCCAGCAGTACTTCGTCCTGATAAGGTTTGCCGAGATAGGCATTGACGCCCAGACTGAATGCATGGTCCCGATGTTTGTCGGCGGTCCGCGAGGTAATCATGATGATGGGGATGTTCGCCATTTTATGGTCCGCTCGCATGACTTTGGTCAGTTCGAACCCGTCCATGCGCGGCATTTCGATATCGAGCAGCATGGCTACCGGGATCGTATTCTGCAGAAGCTGCAGTGCGTCGATACCATCTTTGGCGGTAACGACCTCATAGCCCTCGCGATTCAGCATCCGGCTGGCAATTTTACGCACGGTAAGCGAATCGTCGACCACCATGATGATAGGCCGGTCCGGCGTTGCGTCGCTGACCGGCGCTGCCAGAAGATTGCTGCGCGCCACCGGGCCTTGACGCTGAGCCAGTTGTACCGGGTTGAGAATCAGCACGATCTGTCCGTTACCCATGACGGTAGCGCCGGCAATGCCGACCACCCGGGACAGTTGCGGTCCGATATTCTTGACCACGACTTCCTGGTTGCCGGTGAGGTGATCGACCAGGATAGCCACCCGCTGGTTGCCGCTGCGCAACAGCAGCACGGGGCTATAGTTCTGGGTTAGGGGCTGCCTGGACGTCTCGCCGAGTAAATGGGGCAGATAGAAAAAATCGTAATGGTTATTCTGCCAGCTTATCTGCCTGGCAGCCAACAATTCTTGCAGGCGTTCGGTTTTGTATTCCTGGACCTGTTCGACGATAGCCGACGGTATGGCGTATTTCCGGTCGGAAATCGTCACCATGACCGTTTGCGTGACCGCCAGAGTCAGCGGAAGATAAATGGAAAATTGAACGCCTTTGCCGGTTTCGGAAGCCAGATCGATGCGGCCGCCGAGCTGCGTGATTTCGTTTTTCACCACGTCCATGCCGATACCGCGTCCGGAGAGTGTCGTAACCGATTCCGCAGTAGAAAATCCGGTGGCGAAAATGAGCTGCATCAGTTCGTCTACAGGAATTTCGGCTCCAGACTCGATGACGCCGTTTTCTATGGCTTTGGTGCGGATCGCTTCCAGATCGAGCCCGCGACCGTCATCGCGCAGTGCGATAATGATTTCATTGCCTTCCTGACGGGTATAAAGAACGATTTCGCCGTATTCGGATTTGTTTGCGAGGATCCGCTCCTGCGGCATTTCTATGCCGTGCGCTACCGAATTGCGCAGCAAATGTTCAAGCGGTGCCACTATCTTGTCCAGAATTCCCCGGTCGAATTCGACATGCGCCCCTACCAGTTGCAAGCTCGCCTTTTTGCCTAGATCTTTGGCCGCCAGACGTACGGTACGATGCAGCCGGTCTGAAATGCTGGCTAAGGGAACCATGCGGATATGCATCAGCGCCTGCTGCAGATCCTTGGCCAGCCGGCCTTGCTGAGTGATGGCGGCATCGGTTTCGTTCAGTCCGATAGCCAGATTTTGCTGGACTGTCCCGATGTCGTTGACGCTCTCTGCGATCATGCGGGTGAGTTCCTGGAGTCGTGTGAAACGGTCGAATTCCAGAGGGTCGAATTGGACATCCTCATTGCGCATGTGCGACAGATTCGATTGCATCTGACTTTCGGCCTGGATTTCCAGTTCTCTTAACTGAGTGCGCAGCCGCTGCAGGTTTTCGTTGAGTTCGACGGTTCCCAGTCGAATATTGGTCGCGCTGCTTTCCAGTCTGGAACGGGTGATATTGATTTCGCCGGCTTCATTTACCAATCGGTCTACCGTTTCGGCACGAACGCGCAAGGTCTGCATTCCCGACTCGTTTTCCGCAACCGCCGGCGCATTAGCGGGCTGTTCTGCCAAAGGCGCCGTTGCCGGTTTGGGTCTGTCGTCCCCGCCATCGGCGATAGAAACGGGCGAAGGCGGGGCAGGATTGCGCAGCTGCTCGATTGCAATAGTCAGCTGGTCCAGTTCGGTTTCGAAACGATCGAAATCGGTATCGGCGACCGAATGCCTGTTTATCGCTTCGACGACTTCCGTTTCCAGCGTATGCGTCAATTCGCCCAGCCGCATTGCGCCCGCCATGCGTGCGCTGCCTTTGAGCGTGTGCAGTAATCGCTGAATATTCGTCTGCTCTTCGCCGTCGGGATCCTGCCGCCAATTGCGGACGGATTTTTCGATTTCCGGCAGCAGGTCGCTGGCTTCTTCCAGGAAAATCGGCAATAGCTGGTCGTCTACGTCATCGGTGACTTTGTGTTGCTGATCCGGGCTGTCGCTGGGTAAAAGCAAGGTATCGAGTATCGGGTCGGTGTGTACGATGTCGGCGTCCGCTGCGGCGGCTGTGTGTTCGGCGGGCCGTTCGCGCTGGAGCTCCGGTAAGGCGGCTTCACTATCGTCGCTGCCGGAATTCGTGAGACTGTCGTCTTTCGCCGCAGGTATACTGATCTGGGCGCGATTGATTTGTTCTATCAAATCGGTTTCGGGGCCGGGCGACTGCTGTTGAATTATGCATTCCAGCATCTGGCCGATCCGGGTAATGGCGGCATCTGTCGTCAGGTCGTTATCGGGCAATGGCGAACCGGTGCTGTGCAGGCGATTGAGCCAGGATTCCAGGGCGTGCGCCAGATCGGCTACGGTCGCGAATCCGGTCAGGCCGGCGATACCCGCAAGGGTGTGGGCGGCGCGCATGAATTCGTAGCTTACGGTTTCTTGCGGGTCGTGCCGCCGCCGGTCGAATTCGTCGCGCAAAGTCTGGTAATGCTGGCTTGCTTCGCGTAAAAAAATATCGAGCAACATGGGCGAGATCAGGTTCGCCCCTATTGCGATACGTTCGTCGGTAGGTTCGAAGTCGTAATTGTCGGGTAATGTTTGCGCAACTTCTTCATTTCCGGATTCGACGTGAGCAGCTGAAACAGGGTCTTCCGGCACCGTGATGGCGCTGCTTTCTTCCGTGTCGAAAAAAACCGATGCATAAAATTCATCGCTGCTATCCGGCTCATGTAATGAAATATCGCGATGATCCGGCGCAGCATCGAGCGTAGGCGTGACAGTATTGTTCCCGTCCGGCAAGCCGGTATCTTCGGCTGGCGGATTTAACGGTATGTCGGACTCTACGGCAGCGATGTCAAGCTGAAAGACGTCCTCGACTTCCGGTCCGGACGGTTCCTCTGCTGGCGCAATATCGGCCGGCGAAGCCGGTTCTTCGATAATTCCTGTTGCCGCAGGAGTATTGCCTGAGCCAGCCAGCCGTAATTGATCTGCCTGCGCAATCAGCGACCGGTAATCGATATCGGGGATGAGGCGATTTTGCAGCGCGTCTATCCAGAGAGAGAATGTCGGGTAGGCAAGATTCAGCACAGCCATCAATTCAGGCGTAGCCGTGTTTTCATCCTGCAACCAGAGATTGAGCAGCTGCTCGATAGCCCAGGCGGCTTCGCCCAGTTCGTCCAAGCCCACCATCCGGCCGCTGCCTTTGAGGGTATGGTAACTGCGGCGCAAAATACGCAAGGCGTCGATATCCTGGACATTGCCGGAAATCATTTCCAGTGAATTTGCTATCGTTACCAGTACTTCACGGGCTTCTTCGAGAAAAACGGCCAGCAGTTCGGCGTCGATTTCTTCGCCAGGCTGTACAGGTTGAGCGTCCCGGGTGTCGCTGCCGGGCGCGGGCACTCCCATATTGCGGGCCAATTCGATTAAGGCGTGATCGTTGCCTGCCTTGATCCGGGCCAGAATTTCCCCGGTTTGGTCTTTGAGGCCGGTATCGCCGACCAGGTCTGCGTCCTGGCCGATTTTGATTAAAGTCTCGACGAGCGTGCTTTTGGCAGCCTCTTTGTCCGGATGATTTTGCCAGGTTTCGAGCTGGCGATATAAATCGGCGTTGAGCGTTTTCAGTTCGTCTTCTATACGTTCGTTCGCCGGACTCGCTGCCGGAAAATCCTGAGCCAGGCCGAGCTGGATCAGGACCGGTTGCAACAGGTTGAGTGCCGCCGGACGGTTATAGCGCTGAGCGTCGACATATAAGCTGATACTGCTGATTGCGTCGGCAATAATGGGGAAAGTCGATTCATCTATCGCTGCAGCCGGGTCGGCAAGCCTGTTAATCATGCTGTGGGTCTGTCCGAGGATTTGAGCTGCCGCCTCGAGTTGCATGATATTCAATGCGCCCTGGATTTCGGTAAGAGGACGATTCAAGCCCGCTATAAGCTGTCTTTCATGCATCGGATCGCGAAAAAAACTGTCCAGCGCTTCTTCTATTTTTTGTATATTCAGCTGGATTTCCTGCGCCACCTGCGCCATTAACAATTTTTCCTGAGCTTGACGCGAAATTTCGTCCAGCAGCGGGATTTCTGCGATATCGGCCAGGGTGTTTTCCGAATAGGCGGCAGCGCGGAGTCGCTGGGTCTGCACTTCGACTTGCTGCAAGAGTTCGCCGCTGATGTTTTCGTAATGTTCCAGATTGTTTTGCAATAGCAATAAAGTGGTGGCGACTTCCAGGTTGACCGCTTCGTGACGCTGTGCGGGAAAGTCGGGATAGTTTTTGGCAACTTCGCGGATTTCGTTTATTAATTTATTGATTTGCGTATTGTTCAAACTGGCAGTTTGATCGCTCAGATCGCTGATGGCTGCTTGAAAGCCGGATAGCGAAGCCCGATTGCCGGAAGCGAATTTTATCCAGAATTCTTTGGCGTTATTCAGCGTGAGTAAAATTTTCTTGAGCGAATAGCGTAAATCGCGTATTTCCCTGGATGTGTCGATCGGATTGGGAAGCAGCCGCGTCAGGTCGAACGTTTTTTTTACTTCGGCGACATGCTCGTTAATATCGCGACTTTGGGCTATAAAATACAAAAGATCGCGTAACAGTCGTTCAGCGATTTTATGCGAACCTTCGATATGCCGTCGCATCTGAAGATCGATGCGGCCGCATAATTGTTTTACCGCAAAATTCGGTTCTATCGAATGATGGACCAGGCAATCCACGAAAGCGCCGGCCCCCCACCAGAAAGTGCGGCCGGCTGAAGTCGTCATGGCGGTTTCCATGTCGGCAACAGCGCTGCGCATGGCATTCAATCCCTGATCGGCATCCTGTTGACGTAAAAATGCCAATAAGCCACGCTGAAACTGAAGCCGGGATTGCCTGATGCGTTGCAGACATAGAGCCGGATCCAAGTCCGGCGCGTTTCCGGTGGTCGGAGCGCGCTGGTTCATATCGGGGAAAAACAGGTCGCTTTCATTGGTTTGAGTGACACCGCGAGCTGCGCGCAAGCGTTGATAGACAGGAAACAGCAAGAGCTCGAGATTAGGTTTGTCTTTCAGTAACTCGTCCAGATAATGTTCTACGGCATGTCCCGCATCCGCAAGCAGATCAAGCATGTCTCCGGTGACTTGGATCGTTGCATGCTCCAGCGCTTCCGTAAGATTTTCGATTTCCTGACAGACGAGCGCCACTCCGGGCAAATCCACCATTTCGACTGCGCCGCGAACTTGATGAAGATAAGTGCGGACCGGACGCAAAGCGGCCGGATCGTCTTCGTTTACTTTGAAATGAGTCAGCAATTCATAAATCTGCTGCAACGCATGATCGATTTCGGTTTTGATCCAGCTTAGCGGTGCAATATCGTATTCGGCCATATCGCTCATATTTTTACCTATCAAATCATTTGTTATTATTATCGGTACGGTTAAGAGGGAAGCGCGAGTCCCGGCGCTTCCGTTGAAAACATGCGACTATCCGCCCGGAACAGTTCAAGCCAGCTTGAAACCGGAAATGGATTTTTTCAAATCGGCAGCCAGCGTGGATAATTCGCCGATGGAAGAGGCGGTTTGCTGGGTGCCGGCCGTAGTCTGTTCGGTAATTTGCTGAATATATTGCATGGCTTGAGCGACTTTGCTGGTTGCGACAGCCTGATTATCGGTCGCGGCGGAAATGTTTTCGATCAGGTTCGCCAGGCTACGCGAAACCTCGCCGATTTCGTTCAACGCGCGTCCGGCGGCATCGGAAAGTTTGGCGCCTTCAACTACCCCTTGAGTACTGGTTTCCATGGCCGACACAGCATCCTGCGTATCGGACTGAATCGTTTTTACAATGGCGGCGATCTGTTTGGTGGCTTGCCCCGAGCGTTCTGCCAGTCGTTGCACTTCTTCAGCGACCACCGAAAATCCGCGGCCCGCTTCGCCTGCGGCAGCGGCCTGAATTGCGGCATTGAGCGCCAGGACGTTGGTTTGTTCGGTAATATCGGAAATCAGTTCGACGATTTCGCCGATTTCCTGCGACGATTCGCCGAGCCGTTTGATCCGTTTCGACGTTTCCTGGATATTTTCGCGGATGCTGTTCATGCCGGCAATCGAATTTTCCACCGCTTGCGTGCCTTTTTCCGCAGCTTCGAGCGATTGGTTCGCGACCTGTGCGGACTGGTTTGCGCTTGCCGACACTTCGTTGATCGATTGCGAAATACCCAGAATCGCAGCCGAAGTTTCCTCGATTTCCTGAGACTGACGCTGTGCTGCGGCCAGCAACTCTTCCGAGATGGCCTGCGCTTGCAAAGTGGTATTCGTGACCTTTTCGGTTGCGCGGTTAATACCTGAAACCAGGCCGCGCAATTCATCGATAGTAAAATTGATGGAGTCCGCGATGGCCCCGGTGATATCTTCGGTAACCGTTGCATTGGCCGTAAGATCGCCGTCGGCCAGATCGCCCAGTTCGTTCAGCAGGCGTAAAATAGCTTCCTGATTGCGTTTGTTTTCGGCTTCGCTCAATTGTACCCGCCGCTTCGATTCGTTAATGTTTACGAAACCGAACAGTATCAAGCTGCCTAAAGCCAAAAGACCAGACACTATCGCCGCCGCATTGCCGATCGAGCCCAGGTTTTCGTACGCTTTGGCAGCTAACCGTGCATCGTTGAGTATATCGTCGCTCGTTTTGAATGCCGCGTAGCTGGTATTTTTTGTCGTAATTAATTGCTCGACGTTTTTGAGGATCGGACCGAGATTGGCATGAATAGGCTGAAAAGCGTTTGCGATCTGGGCCAGCTGATTGCGGGCTCCGGCATCGGTCAGGGCGTCAGGCCCGTTCTGCAAATCCAGCAGAGCGGTTTGAAAAGCGATGCTGTCCTGTTTCAGCTGGTCTGTGACGACCTGCTCCTGGTTGTTGGCGGCAGTAACGCTATTGGAGCCGGAATGGTTGTGGGTCGAATTGAAGCGCCAGACCGGTTGATTGACCAGCAGCATCAGGGCAGTGGCGTTATGCGCCATATGCTGCGCTAGCTGTACAAAGTTTTCGATGGCTGCCGCATTGCGGGAATTGTTGTTCGACCGGGTTTGCAGAGCGCGCGCCAGCGCAAGTATTGCGTCGGCGTTCTGATTGATCTGGGCAGTGCCCGAATACGCATCGGAAAGGCTGTTTTTTTGCTGTACGATCAGATTGATTTCGTTTTCAAGCGGCGTCCAATGCGCTTTTAATTGCGCTAACAAAGGCTGTATCGATTGCGGAGAGGCCGGTAGCGCAAAACTGCCTTTGGTGAGCGCGTTCAGATCGGTTGTGAATTTTGCTTCGCTACTCTGTAATTGCGTATACGCTTTCGGGTCACCGGCAACGGCTTGCTGGGCGCTCTTGGTTAGTCTTTGCGACAGCATCTGCATTTCAGTTACTTTGGTGATGTATTCCGTTTTATTGCTGGTTTGAACTCCGTTATACATCAGCAAGACACCGGATACGACAAGAAATCCCAAACCCAGGACCATGGTCAGCAGATATTGTTTTTCCACCGGAAGATGTCCGATAAGCGGTGTTTCGTTGGAACTGCTTTCCGACATTTTTTTTAACCCGCTCATGATGAGCGTGGTATTTTCCGTCGAGGCGGTTTTTCTGCCGTGTCTCGGATCGTTTTTAGGGTTGAAGCTAGGGAGTCTGAATGCCATGCCGTGTCTCCACTTTATAATAATAGTAATTGTTGGTGAAAGCGTCTGTGATAAATCGGGTTTAAGCGCTAACGGTTAAAAAAGCGGGATCTGTAATCAACGTTGCCATATTTATACTGAGCCAGTTTTCCCCCTGGTCGTCGCGGTAACAATCCGCGGCCAGATTCGATTCGGCAAGGCTCGATTCGAAATGCATTTGATCCAGGTTGCGCAATCCCAGTGCCTGATCGACAAACAGGGCGGAATTGGTGGCGAAACGCGGATGCGTCATCAATAACCGGTTGCTGGCGTGCGGCTGAACCTTGCCGATACCGACATACGCTGGCAAGTCGACGACGCTGTACAGTTTTCCTCGTATGTTGGTTACGCCCAGAAACCATGGTTGCGTCAGAGGTACCGATGCGAACGGCGGCGGTGCAATGACCTCGCTGATGTCAGCCAGGTCGATCAGCCATTTTTGATTGCCGACGCGGATGGCGAGACGGCTGTTAACGGTAGATTGACTGGTGGCAAGCTGTAGTCGGTTGCTCAATTCTTGTTGGAATTGTCTGAGACTGACTCGTTTGGACATGCTGGTTTTCCATGATAAATTATTTACAGGGAACGTATCTTTTGCAACAGCGCGTTTCCGTCTATAGGCTTGACGATATATTCGATGGCACCCTGCCGTAAGCCCCAGATTTTGTCGGTTTCCTGGTCCTTGGTCGTACACAGAATCACCGGTATGTGCTTCAGGTCCTCATCCTTTGAAATGGCTCGCGTAGCCTGAAAGCCATTTAAACCGGGCATGACCACGTCCATTAAAATAAGGTCGGGCATGAGCTGTTTCGCTTTTTCCAGCGCTTCAGTGCCATTTTCGGCAAGATTGATCTGGTAGCCTTGTTTTCCGAGCAAATCGGCAAGAAAATATCGTTCGGTAGGGGAATCGTCGACTATAAGTATTTTTTGTACAGCCATGATAAGTGTGACCTCAAAATCTTGTTAATTGGTTTGGGGAATTTCCATTACCGAAGCATAACGTTGCACCGCCGTTAATATCGTATCCTTGGTAAAGGGTTTGGTCAGATATTCGTTGGAACCCACCATCCGGCCCCGGGCTTTATCGAATAACCCGTCTTTGCTGGAAAGCATGATGACGGGCGTATTTTTGAAATGGGTATTTTTTTTAATCAGGGCGCAAGTTTGATAGCCGTCCAGACGCGGCATCATGACGTCGACGAATATGACGTCGGGCCGATGGTCGGTAATTTTCGCCAAAGCATCGAACCCGTCTTCTGCCAGTATGATTTCGCAACCGGCCTGCTTGAGAAATATTTCGGCACTTCTGCGTATGGTATTGCTATCATCGATCACCATGACTTTAACGCCATTTAAATTTCTAGTGTCGGTCATTCCGCCCCCAAAGATATATGCTTGAAAATAGCAATTGCGCCCGCTGATAGCCACCCGGATGACATTGCCACTTATTGGTTCGTTTTTAATCTTATTTTGGCTATCTGGCAAGCATTTGTTGAATTTTTTATCAGAATGCGAATCTCCCGGCAGTTTGTTGCAACTTCTGTGCATCAGTACGGAATGAACTGTATTCGGGGCTGAACACAGCGCGTGGCGTTGCGCTGACCGCTAAGCCTTGCCGCCCCGCCAACATCAGATCATGATCATTTCAAAATCTTCCTTGCGTGCACCGCATTCAGGGCATGTCCAGTTAATCGGCACATCGTCCCAGAGGGTGCCGGGGGCAATGCCGTCATCAGGGCAGCCTTCCGATTCGTTATAAATATATCCGCATACTACGCACAGATAGCTCTTGAATTCCGATTCCATAATTTCATCGCTTTTCAGTTAAAATGTTAATTCTAATCCAGATACGCCTTAAGCTGGCGCCGATTTTAAAAATGATCTCTATCCCGCCACCCATAGTAATGACATTCGCTGCCTCGGACCCGACCGGAGGCGCCGGGCTGCAGGCCGACATACTGACTTTGACGAGTCTTGGGTGCCATGCTTTGTCGGTCATGACGGCCATTACCGTACAAGACACGGTGGGCGTCGAGGATTATTTTCCTATCGATGCCGAGTGGATCTCCGATCAGGCGCGCTGCGTCCTCGAAGATATGCCGGTTGCGGCATTCAAGATCGGTATGGTCGGCAGCGTGGCGGCAATTGCGGCGATTGCCGCTATCGTGGCGGATTATCCGGATGTGCCATTGATACTCGACCCTGTGCTCGCTTCTGGCCGCGGCGATGAGTTGTCCAGCGACGATGTGCGGGCTGCGCTGATGGATATGCTGATTCCGCAAACGACCATACTGACCCCGAACAGCATCGAATTGCGCCGTCTGGTACAGGACGAAGCAGGCAAGACCGAAGAGTCCAGCCTGGAAGTGTGCGCCCAGTATTTATTGGGCATGGGGTGCGAATATGTGCTGGTGACCGGAACGCATGAAAATACGCTGCAGGTTATCAATACATTGTACGATGCGGACGGGGTTGTGCGTTCCGATTCGTGGACCCGGCTGCCGGGCAGCTATCACGGTTCCGGATGTACGCTCGCCTCATCGATAGCCGCTACGCTGGCGCATAATCTGGATGTATCGGAAAGCGTCCGGGAGGCGCAGCAATATACCTATGACAGCTTGCTCGCCGGATTTCGGCCGGGTATGGGCCAATTCATTCCCGACCGTCTGTTCTGGGCGCGTAGAGAGGAAGAGCTGTGATTTCAGGCCTTTATGCCATTACCCGCGAAACCGATAATACGGCTCATTTGATCGCTTCGGTCGCAGCAGCGCTGCAAGGCGGCGCTTCCGTAGTGCAATATCGCGACAAAAGCGGAGATGTGGCCAGGCAGCACGAGCAGGCCAGCGAACTTTTGCTTTTATGCCGGCGCCGGAATGTGCCGTTGATCATTAACGACAGCCTTCGCCTGGCCGATCTGGTGGGAGCGGACGGCGTACATCTGGGAAGCGACGACGGCAGCGTACAGGAAGCCAGGATAATTTTGGGCCATGATAAACTAATAGGGGTGTCGTGTTATCAATCCTTGCCGCTCGCTCTGGCTGCTCAGGCGGCAGGAGCGGATTATGTCGCGTTCGGCAGTTTTTTCCCTTCCTTGACCAAGCCGGGAGCACTGCGCGCGGAATTATCACTATTGCGACAGGCTGCGCGGGTTATCCATCGCCCTATCGTCGCCATAGGCGGTGTAACCCTGCAGAATGCCGAAAGTCTGGTCATGGCCGGTGCCGATGCGATTGCTGTGATCAGCGCTTTATTCGACAGCGGAAACGTGACCGAAACAGCGTTGCAATTTGCCGATTTATTTATGGACGAAACTGAAGATTGATATGACAAAAAACCAAATCTTGTTTGAGCGTGCGCAACGGCATATTCCCGGTGGCGTCAATTCTCCGGTACGGGCATTTCGCTCCGTCGGCGGTACGCCACTCTTTTTCGAGCGGGCTAAAGGATCGCGTGTCTGGGATGCGGATGGTCATGAATTCATCGATTATGTCGGATCCTGGGGGCCGATGATCGTCGGTCACGCGCATCCGGAAGTCGTGCAAGCCGTTTGCGATGCGGCGGCGCAAGGGTTGAGTTTCGGCGCGCCGACTGCGCGCGAAGTGGAAATGGCGGATTTGCTGGTCGAATTGGTACCCGGTATGGAAATGGTCAGGCTGACCAGTTCCGGCACCGAGGCGACGATGAGTGCAATCCGGCTGGCACGGGGATATACCGGACGCGATAAGATCATCAAGTTTGCCGGCTGCTATCACGGGCATGGCGATTCCTTGCTGGTCAAGGCGGGTTCCGGCGCATTGACCTTCGGGCATCCCAGTTCGGCCGGCGTCCCCGCCAGCCTCGCTGCGCACACGATCGTGCTGGATTACAATGCTCCGCAGCAATTGATCGATACGTTTGCGCAGTGGGGTGATCAGGTAGCCGCAGTCATTGTTGAACCGGTAGTCGGCAACATGAATCTGATTGCGCCTATGCAGGAATTTTTACGGACTATGCGCGAAGTATGCACGCAATACGGAACGGTTCTGATTTTCGATGAAGTCATGACCGGTTTTCGCGTGGCTCTGGGCGGTGCGCAGGCGCTGTACGGCATTACTCCCGATTTGTCGACCTTCGGCAAGGTCATAGGCGGCGGCATGCCGGTGGGCGCGTTCGGTGGACGGCGCGATATCATGCTGCAACTCGCGCCACTGGGGCCGGTGTATCAGGCCGGCACCTTGTCGGGCAATCCCGTGGCGATGGCCGCAGGCCTTGCTACTTTGAAACTGATACAGGCCCCCGGCTTCCATAAACGGCTGGGCGAAATCACGCGGCAATTGACAGACGGCCTGAACGCAGCGGCGCACAAGCACGGTATCGCTTTCTCGGCTCAGCATATCGGCGGCATGTTCGGCATGTATTTCCGCGACCGGGTGCCGCAGAGTTACGATGAAGTCATGACTAGCGACAAGGACGCGTTTAACCGGTTCTTTCATGCCATGCTGAGCGAAGGGTGTTATTTCGCACCCTCTGCCTTTGAAGCGGGGTTCGTTTCGGCGGCGCATACGGCTGAAGATATAAAAGTGACGTTAGCGGCGGCAGACCGGGTGTTTGCGGGTATGGCGTAATCGGCTACGTAAGCGGATCAAGCGTTCAAGCTTGTGTCATTGTTTGAGGCCTGATTTGCGCTGTTGTCCTGAGCATAGTTGCTGTCGGGGGAATAGCCGGAGTTGTCGTCGGCAATAACGCCGGCGTCGTTAACGTTAACCGGATTTCCGTCGGGCGCATAGTCATTCAGGACGATGTTGCCCTGCCCGTCATCCGTATAGCTGCTGAAACTGCCGTCCGCAGCGTAGCTGGTATTGGAGATATTGCCCAGGCCGTCGTCGGTGATAGCGCTAAAGCTGCCATCCGATGCGCTGTTATTTATAGCAATGTTGCCTTGCGCGTCGTTCGTGTACGTACGGAAACTGCCGTCGGGCGCAGCGTTGTTCATGGTAATATTGCCCAGGGCGTCTTCAGTGTAGGTGCTGTAGCTGCCGTCCGCTGCATAGCTATTCCTGGTAATACCGCCTTGTGCGTTATCTGTGTTAGAGGTGTAATTTCCGTCCGCATCGTAATTCGTACTTGAGACGGAATCATTCGCTCCACAAGTAGTCGTTCCGTAACTGCCGTCAGCCTTCCACCAGTTGCTGTTAAAATCGCCATGGGCGTTGAGTTGATTTACCTCGGAGCCAGAGGTATGGCTGGTTAGCGATGCGATATCGCCATTCTGGAATCCAAGCTGGATGCGGTTCTCGGACTGCGACACGGTATCGATCTGCGCCAATTTGTCCTTGCCCGCATTCTCCAGCAAACAGATCCAGGCGTCGATCAGCATTTGCCGGTCAGTCGAGAAGAGAGACAAATCCGCCAGATTCACGGCTATCGCTGCCATGCCCAATTCGCTGGCCAGGCCCGATTCGATGACGCCCACGATCGTTTGTGGGTCGACCCGGTTCAGAAGCTGATCGGGAAGTTCAGGAAAAGTGAAGTCGTGGGAGCGGGCTTCGTCTATCCAGGCGGGGTTATAGAGTTGCGCATTTGGGCTTGAATCCCATAACCATTTTCCTTCGGCATGTTCGAAGTCTTTTTTCTTTATGCCATCGTGGTGTTTGATGTACACATATTCGCCGATATTATTTAAGCCATTTTTTTCTCGATCTGACAGCGTCTTATACCATTCGTAATATCGATCTATATCGCTGTAAAATGCAATAATCTGATTATCATTATTGTTTTTATCACCAAGTTCACGATGGTGATCATGCCAGTTTGGATTGGTATATCCAAACAATCCGCTGGCTGTCGATTTCGGATTGTCATTCTTCATCCTCGTTCCAAGGGTTGATTCTATGCAAGCCGCCTTGACGGCAATCGCTATCTTTTCCGATGACATGCCGTGATTATCCCCATAATTGACAATTTTTGTCAGCACGTCTTGCTGTATTGATGTTAAACCATTCTTTCCGCTCATTTCCCGCTACCTCTTTTGCAGATGGATAAATCAAATGCTGGATAACCATCATCTTCGGCAATTGTCAGGTATTTTTTTACCTGCTTTTTCTCCAGACTGTTCAGGGGCGGTACATTTAATTCTGCACAGATCAATGATGTCTTTGAAGTTGCCACTAGTGTAGCTATCATGAGGAGATACCATGTATCACCATAATCTTTTGCATTTTTAAATAGTTTATAATCCTGTAAATACTGTTTATATGAATGTGAATTGAAGATTGGGTGAAAGCCATTGTCTGTATTGTCAGAAATCGGTGTCCACTCATATATCATGGGCAAATAAGCCATTCCCTTTATTTTCATCCCCTCTCGAAACACAATTTCCGCCAGATAGGATTGATATTCCGGGTGCCAGACCAGGTTTGGATCTGCGATAACATAATCCAGCTTGGTGACCAATTGATCATTTTCAAATATCCTGAGTGTAGTATCATGCCCTTCGTCGGTATCACATACCACCACAAAACCGGATTGTTTTGCCCCCATCATGAGTGCCTGTGGTCGTAAAAAATCAGTTCTGGGGCATCCGTCGGGGCGCAAATATTCCTTGTACACAAGCCTATTTGTTCCGGGTTCGCGAATTTCCAGTGTTCCTGTGGCATTCGATAATCTGTCCGTCGGGTCGGGGGCCATTTTG
>DASSZW010000193.1:0-6711 GCA_035713285.1 Burkholderiales bacterium | reverse complement strand
TATCCTGCGAAATCACCAGCAATTCCTTCACGCCCGCGTCAGCCAGCCGTTCAGCTTCCTGCATGACATCGCCTATCGGCCGGCTGACCAGATCGCCGCGCATCGAAGGGATAATGCAAAAACTGCAGCGATGATTGCAGCCTTCCGAAATCTTCAGGTACGCATAATGATCCGGCGTCAGGCGTATGCCCTGCGGTGGAACCAGATCGAAATGCGGGTCGTGCAGCTGCGGCAAATGCTCATGCACCGCCGCCATGACTTCCGTCGTCGCGTGCGGCCCGGTGACAGCGAGTACGCCGGGATGAACCTTCCTGATCATCTCGGCATTGGCCCCCAGGCAACCGGTAACGATCACTTTGCCGTTTTCCGCAATCGCTTCGCCTATCGCGTCCAGCGACTCTTCGACTGCCGCGTCGATAAAGCCGCAGGTATTGATGACAACCAGGTCGGCTCCTTCGTAATCCGGGGCGATCAAATATCCTTCTGCGCGCAATTCCGTCAGTATCCGTTCCGAATCGGATGAAGCCTTCGGACAGCCCAGCGACACAAAGCCGACTTTTGGAGTAGTATTCATCTAACAATTTTTCCGTTTTCTTGATAGGATATAAAATCGCATGTATATCGTATTTATCGCGCTCTTATATATCTGGGTGATGATGCTGGTTACCGCCACCAGCTGGCTGAGCGGCATAGCGGCATTTATCCTGGGCGGAATGATGCTGGCCGTCATTTATTACCTGCTCGATACTTCCGGCCGTAAAAAACGTCGTCTGGCTGCTGAAAAACAGGAAACGGAACCGTCAGCCGATAAGGCGGCCTAACTGCGCGCATATCCTGCGCCTGTCGCAGGACGAATTATACGGCAATTCGATCGACACCATATATCCGGTTCAAAAAAGCGTATCCCAACCTAACTTATCGCGCCGGTAGTCTGCCAGCGCCAGCTGTCCGCGCACATGGCATCGAGATCGCGCTCGGCGCGCCAGCCCAGTTCCCGTGCGGCAAGACTGGGATCGGCGTAGCATTCGGCAATATCTCCCGGTCGGCGCGCAACGATGCGATACGGCACTTTCCGGCCGCTGGCGCGTTCGAAAGCGGCTCTCAATTCCAGCACGCTGTAGCCGCGTCCGGTGCCGAGATTATACGTTACCACGCCGATTTTATTCGCCAGCGCGTTCAATGCAAGTACATGTCCCAAAGCCAGGTCGACTATATGGATATAATCCCTGACGCCGGTGCCGTCCGGAGTGGGGTAATCGCCGCCGAACACAGACAGTTCCTTGAGCTTTCCAGCCGCGACTTGCGCCACGTACGGCATCAGGTTATTGGGAATTCCGTTCGGATCTTCGCCTATCAATCCGCTGATATGGGCACCGACCGGATTGAAATAGCGCAGCAGGCAGATTTTCCAGTCCGGCCGAGCCACGGGCAAATCACGCAACATCTCTTCTACGATCAGTTTCGACCTGCCGTACGGATTAGTAGCCGAAAGCGGAAAATCCTCGCGTATCGGCACGCTCGCGGGATCGCCATAAACCGTGGCCGACGAACTGAACACCAGATTGAAAACATGATGATCCGCCATTACTTCAGCGAGCACCAGAGTGCCGTACACATTATTGTCATAATATTGTAACGGCATGGCTACCGATTCGCCGACCGATTTCAAACCGGCGAAATGGATGACGGCGTCGATAGGATGCGCATCGAATACCGCGCTTAACGCTTTCCTGTCGCGCACATCCAGATTATAAAACTCTACCGTCCGGCCGGTAATCTGCTTAATCCTGTCCAAAACAGAAATTTTACTGTTGCACAAATTATCCACTGCAATCACATCATGACCTGCATTGAGCAATTCAACGCACGTATGGCTACCGATATACCCTGCCCCACCCGTTACCAGAATACGCATAATTTTCCTTAAAACCCCAGCATTATTGGCTATTGATGCCTGAAAATAACATAAAACCTTCCTGCAATACAATGAAACCGGGAATTATCTGTTTTTGCTCTGGGATGAACTGCCTGTCGCGGGGCAGCATACTTCGAATTGAAATGTGGACGCGGGTAAAAAATCGGACGGTTTTCATCAGTCATATTGTATCCGGCCACATTGTGCGATAATGATAAAAATGGCCTACCGAATTGGTTTTATTATATTATTATTTTTTAGTCAGCCGGCGTTTTCGTTCAATACCGCCTTTTTTATGGCTCGCCGTTTCCACAGGAATTGCATATTTACGACGCCATTATCGTTCAGCCCGATCAGGCCGATTTTGCGCAAGTTCCTGCAAGTTTGCAAAACCGGCTGGATTGCTACTCACGCCTCGGCTCGTGATATAGAGGCATTGCGCCTGCTATTGCTGAACGACCCGGCAGCAGGCCAGACCATATTATGGAAATTGTTGCACCAGTCCCGCTTGTCGCTGATGCATAACAGTCAATTCGCCGAACTTGCTGCGGCCTGGCTGAATAGCCGCGGTCAGAATGACAGCGTGCGCAGCTGGCTGATACGGCAATACGCGCATTGGCTTTATACGCCGCTCGGGCGGCCAAGTAACATTAAGCAGGCAGGAAGATGGTTCGACGAATACGCTCAGGCTTGAATTCAGTCACGCGCTCAATACGCAAACAGGCATAAACTTCATCCGTGAAGATCAATTAAGTTCGGGCCTACAATTAACCTCGGCATTGGCATACAATCAAACTACCGACGAAAATGCAGCCATGCGCATAGTGGGACGGCGCAACCAGATCGCGCTGACCGGAAGTTATCGAATCGACCGCAGGGATCAATGATAAATACAGGACGCTTTGAACCATTATCATAATATTGATGGACAGGCCATGGGCAACCGCAATGTTTTTTCTACGACTATCGACCATATCCTGAGCGATGCGAATCCGGCTTTGCAAGAGCGCGTTACCGGCACCCGGGAGGAATTTCATACCGGCGGCCAAAACGAAACCACGCTGGAAACCGGCATCGCATATCAAATCCATTATTGAAGAGCATCGAAAGGAACGCAATGAAACGCTTGATTATCGCCAGCCTGGGTTTATTGTTATTGGCTGCCTGTTCGATTACCGACAAAAGCAGAGCGACCGCGTTCGACAAAAATGTCAAATGGGCGTTATTGCCTATGGAAAACCATACCGAAACGCCTCAGGCAGGTTTACGCATGGAAGCCATCATCGAAACGATTATTCGCGTGAAAGGCGCCATGTCGCTGGAAACATACCCGTCCAGCGTGACCGGCGACAGCGTATTTGAGCCGACCGACGACAAAACCGTAGAAAATGCCATAGTCTGGGCGCAGCAGACAGGCGCACGCTATGCGGTGGCGGGCACCGTAAACGAATGGCGTTACAAAACAGGGATCGATGGCAAACCTGCCGTCGGCGTCGCGCTTAAAATAATCGACCTGGAAACGCACAAGGTAATCTGGGATGCCGCCGGCGCTCGAACTGGCTGGGGCCGCGAGGCAGTCAGCGCGGTCGCTCAAAAATTGCTGGAAAATCTCACCGGTAACATCAAGCTGCAATGAAGCTTTACCAGCATCTGCTGGCGCGCGACATCCGGCAATTCTGGTAATGGCCGGGATCGGTTTTGAAATCAGGAAAATACTGCGCCGCGACAGTTATCTGTCGATGTTCAGCGCTTACACCTATGCCGGAATCATCGGTTCGGGGCATTGGGTATTGTCAATACTGGGGGTGCTCGTCATCGAAATGATGAGTTTGGGTATGGTCATTCCGAACATCCTGATACCAGTTTCAAGTCAGGCCATTCTGGAATACGAAACGTCCATGCTGCAAAAATAACTCCGGCCTACTGTTTCGATTTTTCGCATCGAATTAAATATTTTTTGAAACAATGCTTTGCGCCGCTTTTCTCGCCTCTTCGATCTCTTGCCGGTAAATCGATGTCGAGTAGCTTGCGGCAGCCGTATGCACCTGCGTCGAGAGCGCCGGCAACCTGCGATAATTGCTGACATCGATCGCTATCGAAACGGATGTTCCCAGACGCAAAGGGTATGCGCTTAATTCCGACGCCAGGAGGCCGATCCGTACGGGTACGCGTTCGACAATATGAATATAATTGCCGGTCGCGTTATTGGCCGGGAACAGGCTGAACGTGCTGCCGCCGGAAGGTTCGATACCGATCACAGTCCCATGAAATGTCGTTTTTCCTCCGTAAATATAGGCATGTATCGTTACCGGCTGCCCGGTCCTGACCCGGGCCAGTTTCGTTTCTTTCAGGTTCGCGGTTATCCACACACTGTCAAGCGGCACGATGGACATCAAACGCTGTCCGGCTTTTACCTGTTCGCCTGCCTCGACTTGCCGGTCGGCGATATACCCGTCGACCGGCGCAAAAATATTGGAACGCCGGTACTGGATATACGCTTCGACAAATGTTGCCCGCGCTTTGCGGACGACCGGATTATCGATAACCCGGGTGCCGTTCACCAATGCTTGCGCTTTGCGCAAGGCTGCCTTCGCCTGCGCGATCCTTCCGTCCAGCACCGCGATATCGGCTTGCGTGTCGTCTACCGATTGAGCGGATACCGCTCCGCTGTCCTGCGCGGTTTCGTAGCGCGCGAGGTCGGCCTGGAGTTTACGTCTTTGCGTGTTCAACGCAGCGATATTTGCTCGTTCGCTGTCGGCCTGCGCGAACATGCTTCTGGTCTGGCGCACCGCTTCGGCCAGGTCGGCGCCGGCCTTTTCCATTCGCGCTCCAGCCAGGTTTCGTTCCTCGCTCAGCAACCATTGTCCGCTTTGCACGCGCATACTGTTGTCGACCGCGATGCTTGAAACTATGCCGGGAACCAGCGCTTGCACTGCGATGACATTACCCGATACATACGCATCGTTACTTTCAACCACCGTGCGCAGAAAAAAATACCACCACGAAATACCGGCTATCAGCATTATCGCCATCAGTGCGAATACCCATCGCAACCTGCGATGCCTGACTTTCGAATGGGTCAGCGCTTGCGGTTTCATGCCGGCCACCTCCCGAACCCGCCGCCCAGCGCAGTGGCGGTATCGGTAATGCTATTGAGCCAGTCCAGATTTTGCTCCATGTTTAACATCTTTTCACGGCATATGCCGATTTCCGCGTCCAGATAAGGCAGTTTTCCGGTAACGCCGGCACGAAAACCTGATGCGGCGATATCTGCTTGCCTGGCGCGCAAGGCCAGCATCGCTTTAGTATCGTCCAGTTGCGTACGGCTATACTGCATCGCCGACAGTGAATCGGCAATCTGGCGCAAAGCCGCCAGCAGGGTTCGATTGTAGGCATGCACTGCGGCATCGTACGCGGCCTCGTTTTCGTGGAATTGCCCTTCCAGCGCACCGCTTTCGAATATCGGCAGGTCGAGCGCCGGACCAAACGCATACGTCGTGCTGCCAGGCCCTAACAGCCTGGTCAGGCCTATGCTGTTGAGGCCGCCTATGGCAAACAAATCGATGTTTGGGTAATAAGCCGCTTGCGCGACTTTCACGAGATGCAAGTGGCGCCTGACGTTCCATAATGTCGCCTGGACATCGGGCCGTTGCGCGACCGCATCGAGGTCGATCCGCGCAGGAATTTTGAAATTGCGGGGTTCCGGAAGGCTTGCCGGTTCTGTCTCCAGAAAATCGGCAGGTTCCTTGCCGAGCAACTCTAGCAAGGCAAAGCTCAGGTTTTTATTGCTTTTTTTCAATGCAGTCAGCGCGTTTTGAGCGTCGATAAGATCGTGGTTCTGAATTATACCGGCTGAAGCCGGACTGATACCCGCCCGTACCGCTTCATTTTGAAGTCGCAATTTTTCCGTTGCCCGAGCGACGATTTCCGCTTCCGCCGCAGCCAGCTGTCGTGCAGTCTGTAGCGCGAAATAAGTTTTGATTACAGCGGAGCTCAGCATTAATGCCGCCTGTCGATATTGCGCTCGCGTAAGCTGTTCGGCCGAGTGGCTGGCAGCGATAATCTCTGCATCTTTATGCCAGAAATCGAGGTGATAACTGACTGCCAGCGGATCGAGATTGGCGATTGTTGCGGTTTTACCATTGTAAATATCATGATTTCCATTTTTCGATAATTCCTGGCGCTGGATATTCAGCTGGCTGTCGACATGGAGACCCGTCAGCGATTCGGTACGCATGACGGTAGCCTGCGCCGATTTCAGGCGCGCGGCAGCTTCGAGCAATCCCGGATTGCCCGCCAGCGCGATATCGAGCAGTCGATCCAGGTCCGGCTCGTGAAATCCCTGCCACCAGGCTACCGGCAATCCACTACGGCCCGGCAGTACAGCAGGACTGGAATCGATCAGCGCCGCGGGCAAAGCGGCCCTTTGAATCATGGAGGCGCCCGGATCGATGGCCGGCGCGCATCCTGCCAAAAACAGCACGAGCATGATTGCGATAAAGTTCAAGGCTCTTCTCCAAGATTTTCAAATAAGCGCATATCCGTATCCTCCTTGCTGTATCGTTTCATTGGAGACGCAAACCAGACGCAAGCCGCCAGCACGATGAAAAACAGGCTCAAAAAATAATAAAAATCGTTAAACGCCAGCCAGGAACTATCGATATTCATTTTTTCATTCGCGGCATGGAGCGCAAAAGGATGGTCGAAAAATTCAGCGAAACGGTGGGCATCCGAAACATCGGAAGCAGTCATCCTGTTTTTTTCGACGTCGAGCAACCGATCCCAGCTTATATCTG
>DASSZW010000192.1:0-38536 GCA_035713285.1 Burkholderiales bacterium | reverse complement strand
AGAAGTATATTTTAATCGCGCCTGCAAGGCGGCAATGGCGCTACGTTTCTGCTCGAGGGAGCTGAGCGGCAACCGGTCGAGACCCAACGGAGTGAGATCGAGCTGCGGTTCGTTGCATTGCCGGATTATTTCAATAATGCGGTCATTGAACATGATGCCGCCATCCAGGAAGCCGTCCGCTACAAAAAAAGTGGCTGGAATATGACAGCGTTGAAGTATGGGTAATGCGACCTCGGCATTGTCAGCATAACCATCGTCGAAGGTAACGCATGCGCTACGGGCCGGCAACGTGCCGTTTTTCAGGCGAAAAACCGCTTCGGACAAGGGCAGGATATGAAACAGATCGCGTACGGTTTTCATTTGCGCTTCAAATCGGCCGGCATCGACTTCGAAAGGGAAGAGCGGGTCCGTCCGGCGCAATACGCGATGATAGATCAGGATGGATAATCTTGCCCGTTTGCCTGGCGGCGACAACAGATTTCCAGCGGTTTTCAGGGCAAAATCCAGCATTTTTAACGAGAAAGGAAAGGGCGGATATAGCGCGTATTGTCGGTTGTTTAGAACCAGATTACAAGAGGTGTCCGCGCAGGAAAAACCGGAATAAAAACCGGAAACCGGTTTGTCCCTGCTCGCTGACTCATAAATCGGGGGATTGCCTTCGGCTCGCGTCTGCCCGGAATCGGGTAAGAGTCGATATACCCAGGTTTTTATACTATACTCGAATAGACAAAAATTATTTACAAATTTCGGAGAGAGTATGAAATCGCGGCAGGTTTGGAAATTGAAGTATGTGTCATGGTCGGTGATGCTGACGGTATCATGCGGCTGGCTAGCGGGTTGCAGCCCATCCGAATCGAGCGCCCAGTACCTGAAAGACGCCGAACAATATCATGCAAAAGGCGACGATAAATCGGCCGTAATCCAGCTCAAAAACGCTTTGCAAAAAGATGCGAATAATACGGAAGCACGCTACCTGCTCGGTACTTTGTACAATGCAGAGGGAAATTATCCGGCAGCGATCGACGAACTGCAGCGGGCATTGAAATCCGGCGTCCATGTGAACAGAATTGAACTGGCTATGGATACTGCTTATCTAGGTATGGGACAATTTCAGAAAGTCATTGATAACGTTCATATAACACCGGAATTAAAGGGGAATGCGCTAGCAGGCCAGTGGGTCATGAAGGGCGATGCCTATTTGGGGCTGAATCAGAAAGACGCTGCAAAATCTGCATTTGACGCCGCGCTCGCTGCATCGCCTCATGACGCTGAGGCCATCCTCGGCATGGCGCGACTGGACGCGATCAACGGCGACACCAATGAGGCGTTGAGGTTGCTGGACCAATTGATCGCACAAGCTCCCAACCATGCCGATGCATTGATATTGAAAGGCGACATTCTTCGTGCCTCCTCACAGAACGAGGCCGCGTTATCCGAATATAAAAAAGCGCTGACGGTCGATAAAAAAAACGCCATTGCCATGGGTGACATTGCTTCCCTGGAATTGGTGATGGGGAAAGTGGCGGAAGCAAAAACGCAAATCGATGAGTTGAAGAAGCTCTATCCAAAAAATCTGATGGGTAAATACCTGGACGCAATGTTGAATTTCCAGCTGCGGAAATTTACCCTGGCCAGGGACGATATTCTGGACGTGCTGAAAGTGGTTCCGGATCACATGCCCAGCATATTGCTGCGCGGCAGCATCAGTTATCAGCTGGGCGACAATGAGCGCGCGAAAAAGGATTTCTCCCGTTTCGTCGAAGAGTTTCCGGACAATGACTACGCCAGAAAAATGCTGGCTGTCACCCTGTTAAAATTGAAACAGCCTGCCGAAGCGCTAAAAACCCTGTCGCCGTTGCTTGCCGGCACGGACGTGCAGGCTTTAGGACTGGCGGTTGAAGCCTATGCTCAGGCCGGCGAGCCCGATAAAGCGACCCAGTATCTGGCCAAAGAAGTTGCGATTGAACCTGCGAACGCGGCATTGCGAACTCAACTGGCGTTGAGCCGGATGGCCAGCGGACAAACCGGCCAGGCAATTGCCGACCTGGAAGCGGCAGCGGCTCACGATACGGGCCATGCCGAGGCGGAAAGCGCGCTCGTCCTGGCGTATCTGGGGAACCGGGACTATGACCATGCGTTGACTACCGCCCAAAAAATGATGCAGAAATGGCCTTCCTCTCCGCAGATTTATAATCTGGAAGGAGCGGCGTACATCGGTAAAAATGATTTGCCTGCGGCGCAGAAAAGCTTTAAGGCCGCTTTGTCCATCGATCCGAATTACCTGCCGGCAGCGCTCAGCCTGGGCGAACTCTACCTGAAAGAGGACAACCTTCCTCCGGCGCGCCAGCAATTCGAATCCGTGCTGGCCAAGGATAAAAACAATCTGCAGGCCATGATGTATCTGGCGGCGATGGCGCAACACACCGGACAGGACAACGAGTATGTCGACTGGCTGCAAAAAGCTGCCAAGGCCAATCCGGCCGCGATCCAGCCGGTAAGCGGACTGGTGGAATTCCGGCTTCTGCACAAGCAGGTTCCCGCAGCGCTGGCTTTGGCGCAACAGGCGGTGCAGAAAGCGCCCCAGAATCCGCTCGCCATCGATCTGCTGGGGAAAACCCAGGTCGCGGCAGGACAGTTTGACGCTGCGGCCGGTACTTATACAACGCTCACGCAAGTGCTGCCGCATTCGGCTCTCGCGTATTTCCTTTTAGGTATCGCACAGGCGCTCGCTAAAGCCTATCCCGCAGCGGAGGCTTCATTGTCGACCGCATTGGCGATGCAACCGGTTTATCCCGATGCGCTGAATGCACTGGTGGCGGCATACGACTCGGCGGGAGAATATGAACAGTCCTACCAACTGGTACGGCAGCAACAAGTACATTATCCGAAATCGCCGCAGGCGTTTATCCTGGAGGGGGATATCGACGTCGCCCAGAAAAAATACGGAAAAGCGGCTGACGCTTACGAAAAGGCGCAAGGCGTGGCGCAAACCACAGTTGCCGCAATCAAGCTCCATAACGCATTGACCCTGAGCGGCAAAGGCAGTCTGGCCGACAGGAATCTCCTGCAATGGTTGGCGGCACATCCGTCAGACCTGGTGGCTCGAAACTATCTGGCCCAGACCTATTTGACCCGAGGCGACGACAGCGCTGCCCTGCAGCAATATCTGGCGTTATTGCATGCGGCGCCAGGTACGCCTTCCGCTTTGAACAACGTGGCGTGGATCTACCAGAAAATGAAGAACCCGCGGGCTTTGGAAATGGCGCAGCAGGCGTACCGGCGTGCGCCGAACGATCCTCAGATCATGGATACCCTGGGCTGGATACTCGTTCAGGAAGGCGATGCGGCCGGAGGAGTAAAGCTGCTGCAAAAAGCGGTCTCGATCATGCCTTCGGCGCTCGACGTGAAATACCATTATGCGGTTGCATTGTCTCAAACCGGTAATGCCGCGAAGGCGCGAGAGATATTGAAACAGGCGCTCGACGCGAACAAGGCGTTTCCGCAAGCGAACGAAGCAAAAATATTATTGCGGCATCTGGAGGGATGAGACGGGTTTCAACTCAAGCCTGCGCATAAACGGCCTGGCTGTTTTCAGCCGGAGAAAAATTACCGGCTGCGAGCGATGAAGGGGTAGCGAGGTCGGTTTAAAAAAACCAGGGCCACGATACCTGTGCGGATCGTGGCCCTGGTGAGATGCCGGTTGCTGTAGCGATGCAGTTGCCGTCTGAACGGGGTCCGCTTAAAAGCTTTGCAGACCCTGTTTCAGAGGGATCAGCCGCGTTGCTTGCGCCGTACCGTCAGCGCGATGCCCAGCAGGCCGATGCCCATCAGGGCCAGCGTTGCAGGCTCAGGAATGTATTGTAGTTTGAACTGGCCGCCGTTCGAAATAAAGATGCTGTACGGAAGGTTGTTCTGGGTGGTCGAGCTGCCCGACAAGGCCTGCACCAATTTAGGATCGATGGTGTAATTGTTGGCATTGGCCGTCGTATCTTCGGAAGCGTTGGCGGTTACAAAGCCCTGCAGGATATTCTGGAACAGCGGGGTACCCGTCGAATCCAGGAAAGGGCTGCCGTTCAGGGTTGCAGGTGGAACGCTCGACAAGGTCACCGTGCCGTTTGCGGTCGGGGAACCGTCAGCATTCAGGAAACCGCCGCCGGTATTCGGGTTGTTGGTGTCGGCGATGGTGAAGTTGGCGATCTGGGTGCCGGTAGCCGCGCCATAGTAATTGGATGCGGTGGTGCCGTATACAACTGTCGGATTGTAGTACATGGAAAAGTTGCCGCCGGTGAAGATATAGTTCGGCGCGGCACCGTTCAGGTTGGTCAGGTCGGTAGCCGTGAACACAGCGGTGAGCTGGCCGCCATTGAGCGGTAAATTCTGGCCGTTATTGTATCCGCCGATATTGAACACGCCGGTATCGGTCGAGGTAAAGACGCCCGGAGTGCTGGTCGGGGTGTTGGTGACGTAGCTTTCGCCGCCGTAGGTCAGCTGGTTGATGCCGGTATCCAGGATTCCGGGCAAGCTGAGCTGCCAGTTGGAAATGTCGATGTTGGCTGAAGCAGGCGTAGCGTAGACTCCAGCGATAACTGCACTGGCGAGCAAAGCGGAGTAAATAGACTTCTTGTTCATGATGTGGCTCCCGAAATAAACGATATTGAATGAATCGAGTATATATAAGCAATTACTATGCCAATTAAATATTCTATTGATTTTTAATCGTTTATTAAATAATGCTCGCCTGCGTCATGACAGAGTGTCAAATTTTTCGACACTGGTTAATTGCTGCACCGAGCGCCGCGTCGAACGTGCCGCAGCCGGAGAGCTTTTGCCGATACGGCCCATGAATACGATACGATCCGCAATTTCCGCATTACCCGCCAGATTTTGCAATGTCCGGCGTATATTTTCCGCCTGCTTTTGCGCATGCGGTTTTGATGAAAGTCGTACGCCGTCGCTGGCATAACTGCTAAAAATCAACGGGCTCATTTCCGGCTGCAATTGCAGCCCGAGCCGGGTCGCGGTGAGCCAGAAGCGTTGAACCGCCCGGCCGCCGGCAACATAGTCGGCAACGGACACCGGTTTCGAATTGGCCATGATCATGAAATGTCCTGCGCAACGGAGCGCCGGAATGATATCGAGCTGGATGCGCGGCAGCAGGGTTCCGGCCAGATAAGTGTTAAAAAATTCGACACGTTCCCAGCTGACTAATACGCGCCGCATCAGCTTCAATGAAATTTTATCGAGCCCGATAGCCTGATCGGGTACCTTGTCGGGGCTGAAACGGGAATTCCAGGCTATGGCCTCGCGATGCACTGCGTAGGCTTCAGGGATGGTGAGCCGCAATTTACCCGCTCTGGAAACGAGTTCGGCCATGCGCAGTCGGTCGGACAGACTATCCAGCCAGAGCAGCGTATGGTCTTCGCCCAAAGACGATGTCAATGCTGCAAGCTGATCGCCGGCTAGTGCTTCGGTGCTGTAAGGGCGTCTTTGTACGGAGCGGGTGCGCAGGAACGGCAGCAATGGATCCGGCTCGATAGAGACGGGATGCAGATGCACGTCAAATACCGGCCGTTCCGGTTCGCTGTCGTCGCAATAGCCGATCTTTGCCGCCAGCGACAGTTCGGTGGCGGCGATGACGATGTTTTCCAGCAAGGCGCCAAGCGCGATCTGGCTGGCGCGGCCTTTGAAGTCGTAGACGCAGGTATGCCGGGTGTCGAAGCCGCGAACCTTGAAGCGTTCCTCGTCGATGAGTTCGAAACGCCAGCATTGGGCGTTATCGCCGCTCGGAGCCCAACGTGCGTGATCCAGGATTTTTTCGATAGCTGTTTTTATCATCAACGTTTCCTTGCGGCGGCATCGCGTTTTGCCGACTGTTAACAGTCCTTGAACTAAATCGGGGAAGATCGCGCGAGTCGGGAAAGACGTTTTTTTGCCACCATCAGCGCAATTTTTTGTAAAGGATGATTGTTGCCGCCGGGACGCCAGGAACGGGAAATCTTATTGCGATAGGCGTCAAACTGCAAGCTGTAGGGAGCGGCCAGTACATTTCCGCGTTCCAGCAGTATTTTCATCGCTTCCGTTGCCGCCATGCCGGCACATAATTGACAGGCCATGATCGTAGAAGGTCCGCGCCGTTCCGCCAGATTTACTGCGTCCGGATCTGCCAGATAACCGAAATGCAATCCGGCGGGGGCCAGGCCCAATAAAAAACGCAAGGCTTTTTCGTCTTCAGTACGCTGCCCCCAAAGAAAATAGTCGTCGAAGCTCATTTTCCCCGGCATGAACGTTAGCAGCGCGGCGCCCATTCCCAGAGGCGCTGCCGTAATCGCAGGTATTTTTCTGGATGCGCAGGCGGCGAAAGTGGATTGCCGTGCATCGAAGGCGAAAAAATCCAGCCCGTCGACATACAGGTCCGCGTTGTCCAGGAACTGGGGCAGATTTTGCTCGTCGATGCCATTTGAAAAAACCCGGATGTCCAGATCGGGATTGATATCCAGCGCCATGTTGGCCAGGGTTTCTGCTTTGGGCTGATTCAGCGCGGACAGGGTGGCGCCTGCCTGCCGGTTGAAATTCTGGATTTCAAAGGTGTCGAAATCGGCGATATGAAAAGCGCCGATACCCAGACGCGCCAGGGTCAGTAAATGTACGCCGCCTACGCCTCCCATTCCGGCGATCGCAACGCGCTTGCCTTTCAGCGTATCCTGTTCCTGTCGCGTAACCCAGCCTATGTTTCTGGAAAATGCGCTGTCATACGAAAACTGGGCGGGGGGCATGTTTATCCTTTGCAGAAAATCCGGTCGGAGAGGCTGTCCATTAAGGATTCAGTGTAACGTTCAAATTTTTATTCTCTGCAGCTTAAACGACTGCCCGAAATAATAGCAGGTTCAGACCGCTGATCAAAAACCGGGCACTTTGAACCCGAAGCGCTCCAGATAAGGAAACGGGCGGTTTCCGTGCATAAGACGGGCTAGGTCATGGCTTTCAGGCGCCCGATAATACCCGCTTCATCGGTCTGGTTGAAAAAATAGGGATACAGCGACCGTTCGTGACGGGCATTTTCCATGAGGCCGCCCCATTTCTTGATTTGCTCGCGGGCATAAGAGAAATCCGTATGCAATAAAACGGCGGGAGCGTTGACGCGCGGACAGGTCCGTTCGGGGCCGATCTGGGTAAAGCCCATCATTTTTTCGTAAAAACGAACGTGTCGCGGATTGACTTCAAGCACCCCGTCCGTATGGCCGAAAAGATAGTAAGGATAAATGTAGGCGATATGAAACAGGCTTGCCAGCACCCGTTTGGATTTGATCTCCGGATCGATGGCAAGGCGGTTATATTCGCAAATTCTCTTGCCCTGTTTGCGCAGCGCCTCAAGTTCCTCGTAATACATGACGTCCGCGCACAATCCGGACGACGAATCCAGTCCCATGGAAATGGTGCCTATGGGTAGATCGGAAGGCCCTGATGCCAGCAGGGTGATACGGTTCGGGCTGGAGGCGGGCGTGCCCAGATTGCCGTTCCCGTAGCCGCGCCAGGAATACATTTTATTGATGAGTATGCTCGCGGCGCCCCGCCGATTGGCGGTATTCGCCAGCCGTATCCTGAATTCGCTGTTTTCGGTCAGGTTCTTTGAGTCGTCTTCTTCGGTGAAATCGACACTGTAGGGGGACATTTTGCCGCTCGTCTTTTCAAAAAATGACGCGATCACATCTTGGTTATGATCTAGGACGGGGCGATTCATCATTGATGGCATAACACGGCTCAACGGTTTTGAATGCTATACAGTTTATTACTATGTTCAATTAAATACAAGCGAAGCATCCTGTTTCGAAGCTGATTGATAAAGATGGAAGGTTTCGATTTATGTAAAAAAAATGTAATAAAATCTTACAGATAGCAACAGATCTGGCCGCAAGCGGCTGATCGAACTCAGGATTTTCATGGCTGCCTGCGCGTCCTGTCCATATTTAGCGGTGCGTTTCCGGAAAAAACCAGACGTCTTTTCATGGTTTTCCTGTTTGCGGATATTGCCGCAGGCTGTTCGGCGCTCAAAGCGCGTTCGACCAGGATTTTGGTGACGACCATAGCCGCCAGTACGTAATAGGGCATGTCGAAATAGGCCAGGCTCAGGAAAGCGCCGCCGGTTGCGTAAGCGATCTGGCTTACCTGCAGCATTTTGGCGAGATTGGAAGCCCACAGCAAATCAGGCCGGTCGCGCGTTTTGGCGATAATCCAGCTGCCATTGCGCCAGGTTAGTACCCCCAGCGTCAAAAACAGGAAAAGCCCCACAAAGCCGTGTTCTCCGAGTATCTGGAAATAGATGCTGTGAGCGGCGTGTACGTCGAGCGGGTCGGGGGCGTATTTCGCAAACACCTCTTTGTCATAAATTTCAAAACCGCCGCCTACAATCGGCCGGTCCATAGCGAGATTCCATGCCATATGCCATGCATTGATACGGCCCATGGCGGAAGCGTCCTGCTGGTAGGTATCGATGGTATGCATTCGCTCCTCCCATTTGGCAGGCATGAAAGTAATGAGTAACGTGATCGTCGCGACCAGGCCGATGCCGATTGCAATCTTTCGCGAACTTTTAAGCCACAAAAATACCGACGTGGCGGCAATGGCGATCAGCGCGCCGCGGGAATAGCTTCCCAGGGCGGAAAATCCGCACAGCAGCATGGCGACCGTCAGGCCGCGACGGACCCAGGCGCTGGATTCGGTAAGCTGCAGGTATCGCATGAGCGGTATGACCATGATCAACGCCAGTGCAAGGGAATTGTTGTCTTCGATGAAAGAGCCTTCCGGTCCCCAGACATGAAAATTCCCTCCGCTGGCCAGCGTGAAAATGCCGCCTTTCACACCGTAAAATCCGAGGGAGAGCACCAGCACCCAGATGAACAGGCGTACCTGTTCCTTCGTCTGGATGACGGCGATAGCCACCAGCGTCATCAAAAGTATTTTCATGATGGTTGCCCAGTGAAAATAAATCTGATCGAAGTGGATGGCAAACAATGACGTAATGTTCATCCAGACCATGAACAATATCAAAAAGATGGTGGCGGGAACGACAGGAAAGCGCCGGTCCCGGCTGAAAAGCGTCGAGAGCAGTGTCGTCAGCGCGATGACTTCGGCGAACGGAAACGTGTATGCAAAACCATACGCCAGGCGGTGCGGATTCATCACGCTGATCCACACCCACATTAAAATGCCTATGTAAGGACGTTTCAGGATGAACGGCAGCGAACCAAATACGATGCCGGTAATGAGGAGGTCTCTCATCGAATTCCCTTGCTGATGACGGGTATGGCCACCTTATTCGCCCGCGGGCTGATCAGTGGTCTGATATGGGTAATGGCGCAATAACGCCTGTTCGGATTTTCCGCCAAGTTTACTATGATTTCTCGTAGATACGAATTAAAATACCAACTAATTGTTTCATTTGCATGCAGGAAGGCATCGGCGAGATATTCCGGCTGTACACCCTAGGATGAGTATGCCAGACCAGATTGACAAACCCGCTCATCTATTTATTCTGCCCTGGGATATTGCGCATCCGGGCGGAGTCAATCAGGTAGTCACGAATTTGTACGAGGAATACGGATCGCACGGAAGATGGCGCCCCATGCTGATGATAGCAGACTGGTCATATCCGGCAATGGCGTTGAAGCGCGAAGACGGCTTCGATAAGGCGCTGTTCCGCATGCTTGCTCCTTTTGACAGCAAACATCCGGTACGCGGGCTTGTGCGCTATTTGCTCGGAATGCCGGCGCAGTGCATTGTTTTATCGCGCTTCCTGCGGCGCAATCGGATTGCTGTGATCAATCCCCATTATCCCGGCCTGTCGACGCTGACATTCGTTGTTTTAAAAAAATTACGGCTGTTCAGGGGCAAAATTGTACTGTCGTTCCACGGCCTGGATATCAGCAATGCGATGCAAAGCAGGCATCTGGAAAAAGCCTGCTGGAAATATCTCATCGCGTCTGCGGATTCGGTGGTGACGTGTTCGAAAAGCCTCGCCGACCAGGTGGTGTCTTTTTCACCGGGGTGCAAACCGGTAATCGTGCATAACGGTATCGATGCCGGACGACTGGGCAAAGAATCCGACCGCTCTTTCCGGATCGACCGCAAGCTCTCCGATCATCCGTTTATCCTGAATATCGGCACGTTTGAAGAAAAAAAGGGCCAGGATGTACTGGTTCGGGCCTATGCCAGGATACGCGCGCATTTCCCCGCCTACCGGCTTGTGCTGATAGGCCGATCGGGCGAAAGCGAAAACACGATAAGAGGTTTGATTGCGGATTGCGGGCTGGACGAATACGTTGTCATCGTTAAAGACTTGCCTCATCAATATATTGCAGCCTACCTGGAACGCGCCGATATGTTCGTGTTGCCGTCGCGGATAGAGCCGTTCGGCATCGTCGTGCTGGAAGCGGGCGTGTTCGGCTTGCCGGTAATCGCCACGGCGACAGGCGGCGTGACCGAGATTTTAGAGCAAGGCGAAACAGGATTGCTGGTGCCGGCCGACGACGTCGATGCACTCGCCGAACAAATCCTTTTCGTCCTGCATCATCCCGCCGAAGCGCAACGCATGGCTGCTAATCTGAAACGGCATGTTTTGATGCGTTTCGGATGGGATGAGGCGTATCGGCGTTATGTAAATGAAGTGGGTGAAGCGAGTGGAGCGCATATATCAGCTTAAATTTTAAGCTATTTGCAATCTGAGGTTGAAATGTGCCAGAAGCCGTCTGTCGAGTTATTGGCGTGTTTTTGATTGCAATGCAATCATTCATATGGTAGGCTGTAATCATTGATTGCATTGTATGGAGATCGAAATGGCTACCAACTTAATTGTTCGCAATGTTGAAGAAGATGTAGCCTTGGCACTAAAGCAACTAGCAGCATCCCACGGAAGAAGTGCGGAAGCGGAACATCGCGAAATTTTGCGTACGGTTTTGCAGCGTCCAAAACGGCGCACTGTTGCCGAGGTATTATCCAGCATGCCCAATGCAGGTGAAGATGTGGATTTTAATTTTCGGAATGCATAATCCATGTACTTGGTCGATACCAATGTCATCAGCGAGGCTCGCAAAGGTATAAAGACGAACCTGGGCGTTCAGAAATTTTTTCAGGCAACGGCACCCGAAGACCTCTATATTTCTGCACAGACGATAGGTGAAATTCGACGGGGGTTAGAGAACATTCGTCATCGTGGCGATCTGCCGCAAACCAGGAAGCTTGAAAAATGGCTCGATTTGGTTGTGTCTGATTATGCCGATAAAATTCTGACCTTTGATGAAGAGTGCGCTCAAGTGTGGGGGCGATTGATGTCACCTCATCCTGAACATCCGGTAGATAAACAGATTGCTGCGATTGCGCTGATTCACGACTTGGCGGTGGTAACGCGCAATGTTGATGATTTTCGCGGGATTGACGTGAAAATCTTAAATCCATTTGAGCAATATTAACAAGCTCGGCAAGCCCGGGGCAGATCTCACATTACTGCAAATGTATGAATGTGACGGTACCTGATCCCCGCTTCCGCGGGGTACTCTCAACTAGCCCAAGCTCCCCCCTTTTCCCTTATTTGTCGCTTATTTCCGACGCTATCAATATAGTGGCGGAAATAAGCCATATATATTGACATTTAAGCCGACTTTGATAACATGCCTTATATCCGACACTATCGGCTTAAAGCAGGAAATAAGCCACATGAAGAAGCCACAAAATCTGTCTATGACTCCCGTCTTGATTCAGAGACTCATAACGATGGGGGAGCGCATTGCTCGCATGAGAAAAGCTCGCAACCTATTACAGGCCGAAGCAGCTCTGCGCGCAAATATCAGCCGTGAAACAGCATCCAGAATTGAAAATGGCGATGCAGCCATCGCTATCGGACAAATCGTGCGCTATCTCGATGTCATCGCGCCGGGCGTTGATTTGGCGCATCTGTACGATACGCATGATCATGCGCTCGCTATTCTGGATAAAACCGAGAAACGGCAGCGCGCGCGTCGTCTCAACCCAAAGGGGTTGGCCAAATATGATTTCTAGGGAACTTGCCGTTTTTGCTTATCTGCCGGACGATGTGTCTGATGTCCCTGCCGGATTATTAAGCTTATCGGAAGAGGGTGCGATTTCAATTGGCGCGTCTTTTGTTTACGGCTCCCGATATTTGGCGCGCTCTAACGCCATCGAGATTGATCCTGTCAGTCTGAGCTTGAGGGAAAGGGACGAGCTCGTCGGGACTGAACTTTATCCCGCGCCGGGACTCGCCTTCTTTGGTGCAATACGCGATGCCGCCCCCGACGCCTGGGGGCGCAGGGTCATTGAAGCAAAGCGCAAGGTTCCGCTCAACAGCCTGCCAGAATCCGAATACTTGCTTGCTGCCGGATCTAACCGGGTCGGCGCGCTGGATGTACGTTTAGACATTAACTCGCCCGCCACGCATGGCATGCCAAGTGACGTTCATAGCCTTGAATACCTGATCGAAGCGGCACAGCGGATTGAAGAAGGGCTGTCCATCCCCGCTCGACTAGAAGCTTTTTTTGACGCTGGTAGCGCACTGGGAGGCGCGCGTCCTAAAGCTACCGTTATTGATGAACAAGGTAAGCTCTGGATGGCAAAATTTCCATCAAAGTCAGACGGCTACAATATTCCGCTGGTGGAAACCGCCACCCTCAGACTTGCCCAACTTGCTGGCATGCGCATCCCGGAACTGAAGGAACCCATTATCCTCGCCAAAGGGATTAATGTCATGCTCATTGAGCGTTTTGACCGCGTAGGTGTAGCTAACGCCATGACGAGAAAGCACTTCATCAGCGCCCTTACTCTATTGGGTTGCCCTGAAGCTGACTCCCCCCGGAAGAACTATGCCGACATTGCCGATGCAATGCGCAGATATGGTGCAGCGCCTATGCTTGCCGCTAACCTGAAAGAGCTGTTTTCCAGAATGGTCTTTAATATCCTGGTCACGAACGATGATGACCACCTGCGCAATCACGGTATGTTGTGGGTGCCCCAACACCATGCATGGGAGCTAAGCCCCTTGTACGATGTTGTGCCCAAACCGACACACGCAACCGAGCGCTTCCTGCATCTTGGTATTGGGCAGCAAGGACGCCTTGCCACGCTCGACAATGCGCTGAGCTGGTATGCCCGTTTCGGGTTGACCAGAGATGGCGCCATCGAAGTTATAAATCAGATGTGGTACATAGTGCGGGAATGGAGAGGATACTTCGAGCAATTTGGAGTTTCCGGCAGCGAGATCGACAAGATCAGCAGCGCATTCCGTCATGCACGGGATATTGGTGGCAAGAAGCTTGGACTGCTCTGACCGGAACTTTTCCCGGTAAAAAAATCCCGCTGATACGAGCATTTCGGAATTTTGTGTAATTTTTGAATGACTTTTATTGGCTGGGAAGCAGCCATTTATCAGTCTGGTGTCGATAGTCCGTCCTGTCAGCTTAACAAGCCTGGCAACAAATCCCGTCCTACGTTAATATCATATCCAGCCATCGCTTTTTCTCCATTTGGTTGATCAACGCCTCGTAAACGTCACAAACAAAATTGAAGTGGTGGCTGCCCACCAATTAATTACAGCAGTTTACAGATTCAACCATGCGGATTAATCGAATCGCCGTGTAAATATACTTAAATAATGTTAATCATGCGTACAACAATTTTTGTTTTTTAAGGGAATTTTATGCCAAAGGTTTCTATTGTAATCACTGCATATAATTCTGAAAAATACATAGAAGAAAGCATTAAGTCTGCCATAGGGCAAACTGAAACCGATATTGAAATTATAGTTGTTGATGATGGTTCGGTTGATGGCACAATAAAATTAGCTCGGGATTTATCAATACAGGACGAGCGTATTAAAGTTTATTCTCAGCCTCATAAAGGTAAGCCCTCCATAACACGAAATGTGGGTATAAATTTGGCTAAAGGGGAATATCTTTGTTTTTTGGACGCCGATGATAGATATGATAGTGACAAAGTGCGTTGTCAACTGAATATGCTAGAAGTTAATCAAAGGCTGGTTGGTGTATTTCATGATATGAAATACATGAGTGAAAGCGGTGAGCCTATTTCAGGATCTTATTTGCAGGATGTTGATTTTTTGTATAAAGCCAGGGATTATTTAATAAAGACTGATGACAAAAAATATATTTGCAATAATGGTTTTTACAAATTCATGTCGTTGAATTTTGCAGCAATACATACTTCAACCATCATGATTCGAAGAGCTTTGATCGAATCAGAAAATATTCGCTTTCCAGAGGATGTTATTGTCGGCGAAGACACTCAAGTCTGGTGGAATCTGGCTATGCGTGGTGAAATTGGTTATATAGACCAGATTTTCAGTCATTATCGCCAGCATGATTCCAGTGTAACCAAAAACAAAATTCGATATTTTACTGATCTGATAACCATACATACAAGAAATTACGAGCGCGGTCGCCACCTGTTTGACTCAAAAGAAAAAAAACGATATCGGAAAAGAATAATGGAGCATTATTCGAGCTTGGGGTATGCATATGCTCTTGAGTTTAAATATGTTGAAGCGCGACAAAGCTATAAGTATGCAAATAGATGGTTTCGGACGAAAACTTCTACATTTGCGTATTTCAAGACTTTTTTGTATCAATTAAAAAACTAGTTTTTTATTTTAATACTACTCTTTAACGAAAACAGCCCGGTAACGACTGCTCAGCTTATCGAGCACGAGCGCTTCCATACCGGGTTTCATTCCCGAAACTTTCCAGAGCAACAGGATCGACGCGGCATAAGTCAGGCTACCCGCCAGAGTCAGGATGACGAGCTGCGTCAGGTGACTGATAAACGTACTGCCGCCGCTGGTGAAAGTTTCTACTGAGCTTACTGCTGCAATCATGACCAGCGAGGCGATGGCGGGGCGCCAGAATACGGCGAGCAGGCTGGCGAAGCGCAGGTGCAGGATTCTGGACAGGATGAGGAAATTGACCGGCATGAGCAGCAAGGACACGATGACGGTGGCGTAGGCGGCTCCCATCACGCCGTTTTGCATGGCGCCCCATACCAGCGCAGGCAATAGCGTCGCGGCATGAAAAACGGCGAGCAGGGTCAGAAGACGGGGGCGGCCGAGAGCAAGGAAAACCGAGCCTTTGTTGGTTTGCAGCGATTGGGTGAGCCCGGCAATGGCGAGGATCTGGATCAGCGGAATGGTTGCCAGCCATTTTTCGCCCAGCATGACGTGCACCAGCGGATCGGCGACGAGGGCGATACCGGTGCATACCGGCAGCGCAACCAGCGCTATCGCAGAAAATACGTTTAAGTAGCCTTGCCGCAGCATTTCCAGGTCGTGGGCCATTTTAGCGTAGCCCGGAAAAATGGCGCGATTGATGGGAGCGACCAGATCGGTGGAAGGCAGATTGGATATTTCGTACGATAGCGAGAATAAGCCCAATGCGTTGGCGCCTGTGATTTTCCCCAGGATGAAACTGGCCGATTGATGATTGGCGAAAAAGAGCAGGTTGTTGATAAACAGCCATTTGGAAAAATGAAACAATTCATTTTTGACCGCGAGCGACAGCTTGGGCCGGTACGGCTGCAACAGGAAACTGAACAGGACCCCCATGAATCGCGACACCAGCATGCCGCCGATCAGCGCCCAGTAATTCCTTAACCAGAAAGCCATCGCCATGGTCACGACAAACGAAATGATTTTTTTTGCCAGCTGAAAATTGAAATCCTTATGAAATTCGAGATCCTTGCGGAATGCGACGATGCCGATATTTTCGAATCCCTGTATCAGCGTCCCCAAGGCGAGCAGCTGAATGATTAAAATCAGCCGGTGATCGCTGTAAAAGTGGGCGACCCACGGCGCGACCGCAAACAGTAATAATCCCTGGATCAGCGCTGCGAGGATATTCAGCGTCCATGCCGTATCGTAATGATTGCGACCGGCGTTCTGGTTGTTGATCAGCGTGACATCCAGGCTGAATGCCCCCAGCAGTTCCACGGCGCCTATGATGCTCATCGCCATAGCCACCAGGCCGAAATCGGTCGGGATAAGCAGTCTGGCCAGGAACACGGTACTGATCAGGCCTATCCCGCGTACCGCAAACCTGAGCAGGATCATCCAGAATGCTCCTTTGGCCATATTTTTATTAATGGCTTTCATGATGATCCCTTGTGCATTGCTATGCAGCTGCGAAAAATCTGCAGTTGCCCCTGACTGATTTCCTCCCAGCCGTACCGCGCGGCGTGCTGCCGGGTCGATGCACGGGAGGGCGGGGCGGCCAGCAATGTCGTGACGGCATCCGCCAGCGCTTGCGGGCTGCGGTCGCGCATCAGCAGACCCGCCGCCGGATCGGTGATGACTTCGGGCGTCCCTCCGACGGCGGTGGCGACGACGGGAGTGCCGCAGGCCATGGCTTCGAGCAGTACATTGGCCCAGCCTTCGCGGCTGGACGCCAGTACCATCGCGTCCGCGGCGCTGTAAAATTCGGGGAGTTTCGCTTGCGGAAGATTGCCCATAAAACTCACCCTTGTTTCCACGCCCAGATCGGCGGCCAGTTTTTGCAAGGATGGTCGTTCCGGCCCTTCGCCGGCGATCGCCAGATGCACGCCAGGCAGCAATGCCAGAGCGCGCAGCGTGATGTCATGCCCTTTTGACACTACAAGATTGCCTACCGACAGCAGCAGCGGTCCGGTTGCCCCCAGTGCGGCGCGCTGTGCGGCGCGGTCCGTCGGGCGGAAAAAGTCCAGGTCGACGCCGTTCCTCAGTACGGTGATTTTTTTTGCGTCCGCGCCGAGATCTACCAGTTTGTCGCGCAGGGAAGCACTGACGGTAATGATGGCCGCTGCTTGCCGCGCGGCCCACAGTATCATTTTGCGCGGATAGGCATAATCCGAAATCAGGGTCACATCCGAGCCGCGCGCCGAGATGACCACAGGCTTGTTCAACCGTTTGCCGAGCAAAGCGGCCGCTACCCCGTCCGGGTAAAAATAATGCGCGTCGATCAGATCGAAATCCTGACCCTGGCGGATCCGGCGCTGCAACAGCGGCAGACAGGCCGCGGCAATCGCCCGGGGCGCGAGATTCATGCCGATTTTCGGTAACAGCAGATAGCGCGGATGCACCGAAGGAATCTGGTACCGGTTTTCTGTGCGCGGCACTTGCGCAAATTGGGCGTAATGGCCGAAACGGGGATGGGTAAAAGGGAACCACGGCACAGGCGCCATGACCGAGGGTTCGACTTGGCCGGTACCGATTAACTGGCGCAACCGGGTTTCCACGAATATGCCGTGCCGGGGCATGACGGCATTCGGATAGAGCGTGCTGAACGTCAGCAATTTGACGGGGGCGAAGTCAGACATGGTTTCTGCCGTCGAGCAGCGAATGGTAAATGGCGGAATAACGCCCGACGCTGGCCGTCCAGTTGCGGGTTTGCTCGACAAACTGGCGTCCTGCGTTGCGATACGCCTGCCAGCTGTTCGGGCCGCCGAGCAATTCCAGCGTTTTTTTTGCCAGATCCCGCGCATTGCCGGCCTGGAACAATACCCCGGTTTTGCCGTTTTCAATCAGCTCGCGGTGTCCGCCTACGTCGGATGCGATCAGTAATTTTCCTTGCGCCATGGCTTCCAGCGGCTTGAGTGGAGTGACCAGTTCGGTCAGGCGCATGGACAAGCGCGGATAGATCAGGATATCGATCAGATTGTAATAATCCTGCACGGTCTGGTGCGGTACGCGGCCGGTAAAAATAACGCGGTGAGAGATACCCAGTTGCTGCGCCCGTTGCTTGAGCAGCGCTTCCTGCGGCCCGCCTCCGACCAGCAGCACGAATACATCGGGCGCCCGGGTTAAAATCTCCGGCAGCGCTTCCAGCAGCAAGCCCAGACCTTCGTACGCGTAAAATGACCCGACAAAACCCAATACGCGGCCGCCGTTCAGCCCCAGCCGTGTTTTCAGTTGCATGTCGGCTGCGCCGCCTGATTGAAAACTGTCAATGTCCACGGCATTGGGGATGACCGTTACCTTGTCGCTGGCAATGCCGCGGGCGACGATGTCCTGCCGCAACCCTTCGCAAATGGTCGTGACGGCGTCGGCCCGTTTGAATGCGCCGGTTTCCAGCCAGCGGGTGACCCGATAGCGCAGGCTGCCTTCGGTGGTCGTGCCATGATCCACCGCAGCGTCTTCCCAGAATGCGCGGACTTCATACACGACCGGGATATCGTAGCGCTTTCCGATCCGTATCGCCGGCAGCGCATTCAGTACCGGAGAGTGGGCATGGAGGATATCGGGTTTGACGTTTCGCACCACTTCGTCCAGACGCCGTTCCAGCCCGCGCATCAGCGCCAGCTGGTTGAATACCGGCAGTTTGGACGGCAGCCCCGTGGCGGGAGCCGTGCGGTAGAAATCCCAGCCATCGACGTTTTCCTGCCGGACTGTGCAGCCGGTCTGCTTTTCGCTGGTGAGATGGAAGGTTTCCCAGCCCAGAGCGCGTTGAGCGCGCAGGATGGAAAGCGTGCGGAAGGTATAACCGCTATGCAAAGGCAGCGAATGGTCCAGAATATGCAGTATGCGCACGTCAGCCTGCGCTTTCTTCGGCATTGCGCAGAAAGGATTCGAACATCAGCAGCGACCATAACGGAGCGCTGTAATCGCGCCTGCCCGACTGATGCTCGTCGACCAGATGGGTGAGGTAGCGCTGGTTGAACAAGCCGCTGTCCATCATCCGGGCGCCCAGCACCGATTGCCGGACCCGTTCCTGCAAAGGGCCCCGGAACCAGTTGGCCAGCGGTACCGCAAAACCCATTTTCGGACGGTATAAAATATCGTTCGGCAAGTAATCGGCCAGCGATTTCTTGAATATGTATTTGCCTTCGCTACCATGCAGTTTGTAATCGGGAGGAAGGCCGGAAACCCACTCTACAAATTGATGGTCCAGCAGCGGAACGCGTACTTCCAGGGCATGAGCCATGCTGGCCCGGTCGACTTTGGTCAGGATATCGCCCGGCAGATAGGTTTTCATGTCCAGATATTGAATCAGCGACAAGGGATGGTCGGTGGGCGACCGGGCGGCGTGGCCCTGCAATACCTCGTCCGCGCGGTAGTCTTGCAGGCTGTGCCGGAAGGCGGGGCTGAACAAGGAATTGCGCATGTCATCGCTCAACAGCGACACGCTGTGAAAATACGCTGCCACACTGTCGCGCGCCAGGGACTGGAAAGTGGTCTTGGCGCGGAAAATCCGGGGCGCCCAGTCTGCCTTGGGATAAACGCGGCCCAACAGGCCGAACAGCGGGCGGCGTAGGCCGAGCGGCAGCCGGGAGCGCATTTTTTCTTCCATCATGTGGAACCGGTAACGCCGGTAGCCCGCCAGGTTTTCATCTCCGCCGTCGCCGGACAAGGCGACGGTAACGTGTTTCTTGGCCAGTTCGCATACCCGGTAGGTAGGCAGGGCGGAACTGTCGGCATAAGGCTCGTCGTACAGCGTAGCCAGCCGGTCGAGCAAGGCGAAGTCGTCGGGCGCGACGAAGCCGGTACTGTGGCGGGTATGGTAACGATCGGCCACCCGTTGCGCATAATCGGCTTCATTGAATTTAGGGTCCCCGAAACCTATGGAGCAAGTATTGACGGGGTCGGCGGACAGTTCCGCCATCATTGCAACCACTGCGCCGGAATCGACGCCGCCCGATAAAAAGGCGCCCAGCGGCACTTCAGCCACCATGCGTATTTTGACCGCTTCGCGCAAGCGGGCGAGCAATTCGTGCTGCGCATCGGTTTCCGACACCGGATTCTGCTTTTGGAACGGAACGTCCCAGAATTGTACGGGTTCACCGACGGGCTTGCCTTTGACCAGGGTCAGGCAATGACCGGGCGGCAGTTTATGCGTCCCCTGATAAATGGTCCTGGGCTCAGGCACATAACCGTAAGCGAAATACTCTTCCACCGCGCAGGGATCGATGGTTTTTTTAAAATCCGGATACGGCAGCAGGGTTTTCAACTCGGAACCGAACAGGAAAGTGCCGTTCGGCAGCAAGCTGTAAAACAGGGGCTTGACGCCCAGACGGTCGCGGGCCAGAAACAGGGTCTGGGTATTGCGATCCCACAGCGCGAAAGCGAACATGCCGCGAAAGCGGTGCAAACAGTCCGGTCCCCATTGCTCCCAGGCGTGAACGATGACTTCGGTATCGCAATGGGTGCGGAAGGTATGGCCCAAGGCTTGCAATTCCGGCATCAGATCGACATAGTTATAGATTTCCCCGTTGAATACCACCACCACGCTGCCGTCTTCATTGAACAAGGGCTGCTGGCCGGAAGACAGATCGATAATGGACAGCCGCCGGTGGCCGAAACCCAGGCCCGGCTCAACGTGCAGGCCGCCTTCGTCGGGGCCGCGATGAAACTGGGATTCGTTCATGGCCGCCAGAATTCCGCGGTCGATCTCCGCTTCGCCCCGGGTGTCAAAAATACCTACGATTCCGCACATGCTGAGTTCTCTGTCATATTATTTGTCTGCCATTCGGGTGTCATAAACCTGCAGGTAGGCGTTAACCATAGCCTGCATGCTGTAACGGGTTTCGATGTCGAGCCGCGCCTGCCTGCCGTGGGACTCGATGAGCGGACGGTGGGCGAGATAGCTTAGCATGGCGGCAGTCAATGCCTGCGCATCGGCCGCCGGCACCAGCTGGCCGGTAACCTGTTCCCGGACGAGTTCGGTGTTGCCGCCGACCCGGGTGGCGATAACCGGCAAGCCCGAGGCCATGGCTTCCAGTATCGTATTGGATATGCCTTCGGCCAGCGAAGGCAATACGAACACATCCATCTGGCGCATAATGTCAGGTATATCGTCGCGCCCGCCGGGCAGCCAGGCCAGTTCTCCGCATCCGGCCAGTTCCAGTTGCGATAGCGCTTCCTGCCGGAGCGGGCCGTCTCCCACGATCATCAGCCGGGCCGTGTCCCGGTATTCGGGTCGGGTGCGGATAAGCATGATGAATGCGCGTACCAGCAAGGCGTGATCTTTCACCGCCTGCATTCGGCCCACGCTGCCGAATACGACATATTTTTTTTCGGCGTAAGGCAAATCGGGACGCTTGTTATCGGCCGGATGAAATGTGTCTGCATCCACGCCATTGTATATCTGTGTGATTTTCGCCGGCTTTACCCGTATTTTTTCCTGTACGTACGATTCCAGATCGCGCGACAAGGCGATGGTGTGGCTGACAAAAGGCATCAGAGCGCGGCGCAGCAGGATGTTTTTTTTGTTTTCGCCATTCAGGTCGCCTATGTCGCGGCCGTGTTCGCCGTGGATGCGCACTTTTACGCCGGCCAGCCAGGCGGGGATGGCTGCTTCCAGGGTGGCGAGATTGCGGGTGTGAACGATTTGAGGCTGTATGGAACGAAAAATGCGTAAAAGTCGCCAGTACAGGCCCCAATCCTGCCCTTCGCGTTTCTCCAGGTCGAACAGCATCACGTCGTTTCTGCGCAATCGCCGGCGAAATTCGGTGTGGCCTTTGAGACAGAGGATAGCGTGGCGATAGCGGTTTTCCGGCATGTGGTTGATCAGGTTGACCAGTCCGTTTTCCAGTCCGCCGGTGTCCAGGCGATAGATGACGTGAGCGATCAAGGGTAGCCGGGCGGACGAGGGCGGAATAGTCATCGCAGGCGATTACCGGTGAGCGCGATCGAGCATGTGATCGATCCCGGGCAGCATTTTTTGCAGAAAATCCTGCAGGTTGGCTTCGGCGTCGGCCCGATCCTGATAAGGGGTGGCGATCACGACTACGGCAGCGTCGTCCCGATGATTCCATAGCTTCATTTTGGCTTCCAGCAGTTTGGCGAAGTAAGGATTGTTGACCCGGCGGCCGTCGATCCAATACCATTCCCATACCAGTAATTGCCGGTTGCCGGAAATCAGTTTTTCCTCGGTAACGGGGATGATCCCGCCTTGAACGCGGATATCGCGTTTCGCACTCCGGGTTTGCTGCCAGACCGGATCGCTGGTCGTGACCAGCTTATTGTTGACGGTGATGAGTTCCGTTCCCGAATGTTGTTGACGGAAATAGGCCGCATACAGGAATATCTGTTTGCCGCGCGAGGAATAATTCTGCGTCAGTTGTGCCGCGCTGCCCAGGTAATGGGGATGCAGGTCATCGAGACTCAAACCGCTTGGTTGCCATCCGCCGGCAGCGGGCGGTGGCGCAAGCGTAACCACGGCAGGCTGATTCAGCCGCTGACCGACAAACTGCGCGTAGCCGAACGGTGCGATTGCCAGCATCAGGACGGCAGAGACGGCCAGAACCAGTTTTCCGGCAGAAAATGTGCGGATTGCACAGGATTCAGCGCGGATTTGATTTGCTGCGCCGGCTTGAAGCGCGGGGTGTTCCTGAAACCACGACCCCACCCAGAAAAGCAATAGCATGACAATGCCGAAAAATATCCAGCCATAGATCAGATGATCGATGCCGACAGCCAGGGTCATATTGCTCAGATGACCGATCATGACGATCAGGTAAGCGCGAGCGCCATTGGCGAACACCGGAACCAGCAAGGCTGCAAGTATGAACAGGAATTTTTTGACCCGGCTGCGGTAAGCAAGATGGGCATACAGAACACCCAGCGTCACCGATGCTACGAAATAACGCAAACCGCTGCAAGCTTCGATTACCGACCAGTTGCCGCTGGGAATGCTGATGAAACTGCCGTCGCGATAAACCGGAATGCCCGTGAAAGCCAGGGCGTCCACTGTAAAGTTAGCGGTAAACTGGATCATTGCCGGGATCAGGGCTTCGCCGAACGGGACGGCGAAGAACAGAAACAGCAACGGGAAACGAAGTATCCGGAATACGGTGTTGCCCAGCATTATCCAGGCAGCGAGCACTATCATGCCGACGACGCTGTATTGCTGAATGACCATGGAACCGGATTGATAACCCAGTTCCCATCCGATACCCGCCAGAAACAGCAATATCAGCGGTGGCCAGGCGATGCAGGGCAATACCGGCCTGAGGGTGTCGCGCTCCCGCCAGATCAGCCAGCCGGAAATCACCGGAATAAAAAATCCGTGCATGTAGGTCTCGTTGCCCAGCCAGGTTTCGACGGTAAATCTGACGGCGGAGTGATAAACAAGCAGGATGACCAGCGCCAGAAACAGTGCGGCAACGGCATGGAAAGTCCAGGCGGCGTCCGGGCGGGGCGCAGCGTATTGATCCGGCAAGGAGCAGGCCTGGCTCTCGTTCATGCTGGCATGTCCGTTAAACAGGCATCGATCTGCGCCAGATTGCGTTGCCAGTCGTAGTGTTTCAGAATGGCGTCTCTGCCCGCAAGATTGGGCGGCAAGGCGTTCTGGAGCAGTTCGGTCACCCGCGCTGCAAATCCGGCAGCCTGTTCGCCAACGGCACAGCATGCCTGAATGGCTGAAGTGACTCCGGCTACGGCCTGTGGGGTTGCGACGACGGATTTTGCCATGGATACGGCTTCGAGTACCTTGTTCTGCACTCCCCTGGCAATGCGTAGCGGTACGACGGCAAGGCTCGCATGCGCCAGGTACGGCCGCACATCGTCAACTGCTCCGGTCATCGTAACGCCGGGCAACAGCGCAAGCTGCCGCACGGCCTGCGCGGGATTGGAGCCCACGATATAAAAACGCGCGCGCGGATGCTGCTGCAATATCAAAGGAAATATGTCGCGTGCAAACCAGCATACGGCATCGATGTTCGGCCAGTAGTCCATGGCGCCGGTAAACACGACGATTTGTTCGCCGGGAGAGTACGGGTCGGGATAAGGGCGGTCCGGCGAAAAATAGGCTGCGTCGACCCCGTTGTTAAAATAATGCACTTTGCCGGCCGACTCGGGAGCAAGCTGCCGGAACAGCTCCGCTTCATGGGGCGAAACAAAAAACGAAGCGGTAAAGCTTCGGGCTATAGCGCGTTCGTAATCCAGCAATCGTCTGCCTTCGCGCCGGTATACCCAATTGTAGGGCCATTTTTTGGTCAGGGCGTATTGCTGCCATTTGTCGGAATCGATATCCACGAAATCCATGATCCGCTTCGCCTGGCTGAACGGTTCGATGTATTGCGCCATGGCCGAGGAAAACACCACCATATTGCGGATGTCGTATTTGGCGATGGTTGCATTGACCCAGCTTTGCAGCACGGGATCGCGATAATAGGGCAGGGATAACGCTTCGCCGGTTAAAAATCCGCTCAGGCTGCGGAGTTTCCCCGAACGGGACGACAAAGGGCGCAGGCAGTATTCGCCGCTTAGGGCCTTGATTTCGGATTCATACCGCCAGTCGGCCGGATCGTCGATAAAACTGCCCACATGCACCGTGTAATTTTCCCGCAGGTATTGTAATAAATGGTACGAGCGGATTTTGTCGCCCTTGTTGGGAGGATACGGTATGCGATGAGTAAGGTAGAGCAAATGTGGCGGCACGGCTATCCCAGATTTTTGACTATGTACGGGCCCAGAAAATTGGCCACGGGCATGGGTAAATTGCGCCACATTTTGATAAATAGCTGATATTTCGGGTTAAGCGGGTTCTGGTCGGGAATTTTCCGGGCGCGATGCAGCTGGTATTCGTAACTCAGCGGAGCGGGTTCGAATCCCCAGTTTTTCTTGAAATCGAACGAGCCGGTGCCAAGCTTGCTGCGGCCGAAATCGAATATCCGGAACCCGCGTTCGCAGGCGCGGCGCATCAATTCCCAGTATTTGAAATCGTTGGCGGCCAGACTGCGCGCTTTGATCGTGTCGCCCGCATAATATGGCAAGACTTCATCGCGAAAATAAAAGCTCAGGACGCTGCTGACCACTTCGCCTTCGTGCACGACGGAGAGAATTTCGCAGTCTTCGCCAAACGTTTTTTTAAGGAGTTCAAAATAGCGCTTTGGCAGCGCCGGGGTGCCGTGGCGCAGCATATTGTCTGCGAAAACCGAAAAAAAACGGTCTACCGTCGGATCGATTTCACTGGACAGGCCGCGTTTGATGCCGCTGCGTACCATGGCGCGCTGTTTTCTTGGAATGTTTTTCATGTTTTGCTCCACATCGGGATCGATGGCTTTGCGAAACGTGACGTACAGTTCTTTCACAGGCCAGTCGGTATGATGCGGAGCGATATTGCGGTATTCCAGGTAATCGACCTTCAGTTCGGCAGCCAGTTGTTGCGCCGCGGCATCGAGCCGCTGTCTGGCAGTTTCGGTCCCGGCCGCTATTCCGCCGTACACGCAAAACGGCAAGGAAGAAAGCGAATGGCCAAAATAAAAATGTTTGATTTCGACCAGAGGCAGGATCCCGCAGATGGTATCGTTCTGCTCGACCAGTAGATAATGGGTACGATGGCCGAAGATTTGTTCTATTACACGTTTCCATCCCGATCGGTGAAAAAACGTAGCGGCCGGGCAATTCGATACAAATTCATCCCATGCGTTCGCATCTTCAGGACGCATGGTGCGTAATACCGGTTCAGTCATGCATGTTTCCCAAAAATAAATGATCCATTCTGTCCCATTCAAAATCGTTGAGGAGCGCCTGTATTTTACTTTCCATACGCGAAAGGTTTACGTAATGGCGGAAACGGGTTTTTAACCCGACGCCGGTCTGCCGGGGTTGCCGAGGATCGATTTCCCATGGGTGAAAATAAAAAATGCAGGATTCGTTGTCCTGCGTATTGATGCGCTGTATCAGCCAGTGAGACAGGGCATACGGGATCAGCCGGAAATAACCGCCGCCTGCCGCCGGGAGGTTGCGCCCGAGCAGGGTTGCGGTAGTGACGGGGATTTCCAGAATGCCTTGTTCGCCCCGCGGATGGAATCGGAACCGCGGTGCTTCCGGCATGCCGTAATGATCGTGCCGGATGGGATAAATGCTTGAACTGTATTGGTAACCCGCTTCCAGTAAGGTGTCGAATGCCCAAAGGTTATTGGCGCCGATCGAAAAGCTGGGCGCCCGGTAACCCCTGACACGCTGCCCGCTGATGTCTTCCAGCAACGCTTTGCTGCTGTAAACGTCTTCGTAGAATTCAGGCCGGGATTGATCGCTGGCGCGATGATGATGATAACCGTGACTGGCCAGTTCATGACCGTTTTCAGTTATGCGGCGGATGAGTCCGGGATAGCGTTGAGCGATCCATCCCAAAGTGAAAAAAGTAGCCCGAACGCCGTGGTTTTGCAGCAAGGCCAGGATGGTATCCATGTTGCGTTCGATGCGGCAGGGCAAGCTATCCCAATCTTTACGAGCGATATGACCGGAGAAGGCGGATACCTGGAAATAATCTTCCACATCGATAGTCATGGCATTGACTGGCATGGCTAATCTTCTCGGCTGACTTTGCCGGTCAGCCAGTCCTGTATGTGCGTCAATATCCGCCGGGCGGCGTTGCCGTCCCAGTATTCGGGAACGTTGCCGGATTTTCCTCCCGAATCGAAGACGTCCTGAACGGCAGCCAGTATTTTATTCTGGTCTTGTCCCACGAGGATGTTCGTGCCTTCATCGATGGTAATCTGTCGTTCGGTGTTATGCCGCAAGGTGAAACACGGTACGCCAAGAGCGGTGGTTTCTTCCTGTATGCCGCCGGAATCGGTCAGAAAGAACCGGGCGCTTTGCATCAATCCGAGAATCTGCAAATAGCCCATGGGCGGAAGAACCAGAATATTGCCCTGTTCCAGCAGGGGGTCGAGCTGAAACTGGGTAATTTTGCTGCGGGTGCGGGGATGCAGCGGGAATGCCACCGGAATCTGGCGGCTGACTTCGATGACGGTTTCCAGCAGCGCGCCTAGCGTCGCGGCGTCGTCCACATTGGACGGGCGGTGTAACGTCAATACCGCATAGCTGCCTTTCAGCCCCGTGAATTGCGGTGCGGCTTGAGCCAGCCTGAACGTCTCCGCGGCCGGTATCGCTTGCGCGAGGTTGTGATGCAGCGAGTCGATCATGACATTGCCGACGAAATGGATGCGCTCGCCGGCTATCCCTTCCCGCAGCAGGTTGTCGCGCGCTGTACGCTCGGTGGTGAACAGCAGGTCTGAAATCTGGTCGGTCAGTACGCGGTTGATTTCTTCCGGCATGGCGCGGTCGTAGCTGCGCAATCCCGCTTCGACATGGATTACCGGAATTTCTTTTTTTGCGGCCACCAGCGCGCAGGCAATCGTGGAATTGACATCTCCGACCACCAGCACCGCTGCAGGTTGCTCCTGATCGAGCACCGGTTCGAAGCGGCGCATGATTTCTGCGGTTTGAACCGCATGGCTGCCTGAACCTACTTCCAGATTGATTTCGGGAGCCGGTATGCCCAAATCGGTAAAAAACTGATGATTCATGGCGACATCATAATGCTGGCCTGTATGAACGAGCTTGGCATCGATGCCGAACTCGTTTTTATTCAGCGCGTGCATGATGGGGGCGATTTTCATGAAATTCGGGCGCGCCCCGATGATGCAGAGAATTTTGTGTCTGGCTTGACCGGCCGGGTCGGAGTTATTTTTCATCTAAGGCTTTCTTCAGTTTGTCTGGCGAATGAAAAATATTTTTCTTATCAGCCGGTTGAGAAACCGCTTCGGTGTCGGCTCCTTTTTTTTTTCGGTTTCGAGCGCTTTTTGATGTTTGTCCGGGGAATGGAAGAAAAATTTCCGTATCAGGAGATTGAGCAAGCGGTTCAGGGAAGTATCCATTTTTTTTATTTTCTGCTCGAGTTGCTCCAGCGCGATAGTGATCGCCGCATTATCGGCGTGATGCGGGTTGGGCATCAGAGGCTCGAAGCTGGAAACAGGCGCGTAGGACGCGGTTTCCGTGTGGGTAACTTCCTCATGGATATCTTTAATCACCGTATTGACGATGGCCTGATCGAATACATGTTCTTCTTCCAGCATGCCAAGCAGCATGATGCGGTCGCACAGGGTGTTGATTCTTCTTGGAATGCCTCCGGTGAATTCAAAAATCCGGTGCAGCGCTTCTGGCGTAAAGACCGGGTCGCCTTGCCAGTCGACCTGGTTGAGCCGGTGCTCGATGTAGGCGCCGATCTCGGTCTCGTCTATAGGTCCGAGATGATAAGAGGCGATTACGCGTTGACGCAATTGCAGCATTTCGGGATTTTGCAGGGTATTGCGGAATTCGGGTTGCCCCAATAGAAAACTTTGCAGCAAGGGCTTGTTATCGAGCTGGAAATTGGACAGCATGCGAAGTTCTTCCACTGCCGATCGCGTCAGGTTCTGCGCTTCATCGATAATGAGCAGGACGCGCTTTCCTTCATGCATGCATTGCTGTAAAAAGGTTTCCAGGTTTTTTAGTACGGCTGCTTTGTTCAGTCCCGACTGCTCCAGCCCGAAGTTGGTGGCGACGGTGCGCAATGTGTCGTCGGCATCGAGCTGGGTACTGACCAGATGGCCGGTAATGATGTTGTCGTTTACCATTTGAGCGCATAGATTTCTCACCAGCATGGTTTTGCCTGCACCGACTTCACCGGTAATTACAATGAAACCTTCTGCCAGGGATACCCCGTAATTCAAATAGGCCATTGCGCGTTTGTGTCCGCGGCTGGCATAAAAAAACCGTGGGTCAGGACTGAGCTGAAAGGGTTTGTTGCTTAAATGATAGAATGCCGTATACATAATTCACGCTTAATAAAGATAGGTGAGCGAAGCGATCAAGGCATTTTCTGTGAAATTGTAACCGTACGACCCGGAGTTCATGGATTGATGGCGTAAACTCAAGTTGCTGAAAAACTTCGGATTGATCTTGCGCGTGACTCCGACCATCACAAAATCGGTTGTGGCTATGGGTTCCTGGCTGCCGAAATCGATTTTGCTGTAATTGATATTGACATTGCTGTTTATGACCGGGGTGAGCTGATGAGCCCACGAGATGGTGCCGCCGGTTTGCGTCATGTTGCCATAGCCCAGATATCCGCTGCCGATCAGGCTGACATTGTTTTGTTCGAGCGGATTGCTTTGGGTGTTATAAAGCGTGATGAGCGCAGTGTTCCGCGGCGTGTTCAAGCCCGTTGAAAATTGCAGCGTCTTGGATAAATAAATCAGATTGGACATGATGTTCTGTCCGAACAATGCGCCTTGGGGCGCCAGATTTTGCATCAATTGCTGCACTTCCTGCTGGCGCGCTACGGGATCGGGAATCTGCGCCTGCAACAACTGGTCGAGCGTGGTAGCGGTCGGTACGGATTCCTGCATCGCGCTGCTGACTACCGCTTGCGTGTAGCTGGCGTTCCAGACCGTCATCCGCGAATAATGGCTGAAATTGAACGAGTACGTTGATCCATAAAAACGTTTTCCTGCCGTGATGGCGAGTTTGGTGCGGGGCGACAGCGCCCAGTTGAAGCCGGCATTCCAGAACAAGCCTTGCGGTCGGGGGCCGAAATAAACGTAATTGTCGTTTTCATAGCCGATTTGCGAAGTCAGCTGGAATTCCGGCGTCAGCAGATAATTCCAGCTGGTGGTGAGCAGCGAAATCGTAGTGGTGGGGAAGCCGGAGTAGGTATTCACCGCATTGTTGTAATCGAGTCCCCAGCTCAGGCGGTCGAAGGCCGAGCCGCTGTTGAGCTGATAATCTTCCGCGTCGGTATTGGTCGAAAATACTCCCGGCGGCCCATAGACATAAGCGTAGTTCGTTGTTCCGGGAGCAGGAGTTGCACCGCCATAGCTGTAGGTGGCGTTGGTATGGGTGTAACGGGCTATGCCGGTGGCAAACGTATTGAACTGATGCGTAAGGTAGGGACTGATGCTTGTCGTGTCGACATTTACGACGTTGCCGGAAAGGTTGGCGCTGTTGGCGCTGACCGGCCCGAACGGCGTCAGCGGCTGTTGCAGTATGGACGCGCTCGCATCGACAAAAAAGGTATGCTTTATCAATTCCAGGTTGGCATTGCTGTTTAACTGGTTATATAACTGGTTTTGCAATCCGTTTTCGACATACGTCATGTCTTCCAGCGCATAGTTCAGATTCAGCTTGAGCCGGTCGCTCCTGCCTGTGATCGATATGCCTGGCGTGATCGTGGAAATTATGCCGGATACGGTCTGGTTGCTCGGCGCCAGGAACATATTGTCCGAATACGTTTCATTGACATTGACATTAGGCGTAATGACCCAGTCGGCGGCAAAGACCGGAATACTGACAAGCAGGCTGGTGAATAGGCTGCACGATGCGATTGAAACGCTATGCCTATTCCTGGCCATACCTGTACCCGTATCCGTAGCCGTAGTCGAGAATCGGCATGCGTTGGCTTTTGTTCAGCACTACCCCGGTCAAATTGCAGAATTCGATTAGCGCCAGCGCATTTTGCAGTGCGGACTGCGGTGTGCGCTCGGCTTCCACGACTACCACGATTTGACCCATGTGCGTAGCCAGGACGCTGGACTCGGTGGTGACGAGCAAGGGAGGGGAATCAAACAGAATGATACGGTCATGATAGCGCTGGGCCAGTTCTTCCAGCAATTTCGCCATGGCATCGCTGGCGAGCAGTTCGGTCGCATGAGGTACGTATTGTCCGGCAGAAATAATTGTCAGGTTGGCGATGTTGGTTTTCATTAAAACATCGGATACGCCGAGCGTATTATCCTGCAACAGGTCGAGCAGGCCTTTTTTGTCGTTAGCCAGTCCGAGATTTTTCATCAGGCTGGGTTTTGCGACATCGGCATCCACCAGCAGCACGGTTTTGTCCATTTCCATGGAAATGCTCATTGCCAGGTTGATGGCGCAGAAGGTTTTGCCTTCGCCCGGCAGCGAGCTGGTGACCATGATGAGATTGCCGTGCGTGATGTTTTCGTCCAGCGCCTTGTTTAACAAAGGGCGCTTGATCATCCTGAATTCGTCCGCGGTGGCGGAATATTTGCCGTGCGGCGTGATGATGTTCAGGCTGCGCAACCGGTCCAGATTGATGTGGATGGGGATGCCGCTTTCAACGTGTGCGCCGGATTGGGGCGGTTCGTTACGAATATCATTGGAAGCCGGCTGCTGCTCGGTATGCGGCCAGGCGGGAGCGGCCGCGGGAAGCGCGGCCGAATCGGCATGAGGTTCGCCAAACCCTGCCGTCGCGGTTGCAGAAGCAACGGCTGACGGCCGGGCGGATGCGGCGTCGGTTTCCGAAAGGAAAGCGATCGCAGAATTTTGCGGCAGGGATGGTTCCGCAATGCCGGCGCTGTTACCGGCTGCGGAGTTGCCGGCCGGATTGCTGGCAGGCAAAGTCGTGCTGAGTTTGTCAAAGGCTTTTTCGATGATGCTCATTATTATATCTCCCGGCTTATACTGCTTTGGTCACGATAAACTGCCATACCATCAATATGCCGAAAGTTCCCATCAGTGCGAGCCACGCAGAAGAAAAGACGAAAAGCCCTTTACGGTTTTTTAATCGCTGGGCCTGGGATTTGATCAGGCTGACATTGCCGAGTATGGGCAGATCGGTGAGCAGCGCGATATCTTGTTTGTTGCGTATGATCGGCTTGATCTGGTTGAACAGAAATGCGACGCCGATACCTACAATCACGCTCGCCAGCAAAGCCAGGGACATGAGCAGCGGCCGGTTGGGGAAGGCTGGCGTCAGCGGTACGCGCGGCGGATCTATGATCTTGAAATCCACAATGTCGGTTTTCGCGTCCAGCTCGCCGGAAAGTTTGGCGGATTCGAGTCGGGCAAGCAGTACGTCGTAGTTCTTTTTGTAGGTGTCATAGTTACGCGTAAGCGCGGTGTACTGTTCTTCCACTTCGGGAATCTTGTTTGCCGCTGCCTTGAGCTGGGCATAACGGCTCTGATAATCTCCCAGCCGCCCCTGCAGGGAAGCGACATCGGCATCGGCATCGGCTTCGGCCAGGTTGAGGTTCTGGTAGTACGTGTTTTGAGACAAACCAGCAGAAGGCTTATGGAGCTTCGCGTCTTTTTTCTTGATGGCTTCAAGGCTGGCAATCACTCTTTTGGTGGCGACGATATCGGGATAGTCTTCCGTATATGTCAGGCGCAGCTTGTCAAGGTTTTTCTTCAGGTTCTCGATCCGCGCATCGACTTCGGGAGTCGTGCTGATGGAAGTGTCGGAAAGGACGGTTGGGTCGTCGCCGGAGAGTTGGCGCTTGAACGAATCCCGTTTGTTCTTGGCTTCGATCAACGCCATTTCGGTTTGGCTGATCTGGTCCTGGATCGTGGATAATTCGGTGTAATAATCTTTGCCTTCTTCGCCGGGTAAATAGCCGATGTTCTTGCGCTTGAAATCTTTTAACGCGCTTTCGGCGGCGATCAGCTTGGTCTCGTAATCCTTGAGCTGTCCCTCGATGAATTTTTGCGACGACGAGATGTCTTTACGGTTGGTGCCCAGGCCGTTGTCGACAAAAATGGTCAGCAGCGCTTGCACCACTTTTTTGGCGATGATGGGGTCGCGGTTCTGGTAATTGATGGTGTAAATGTTTTTGGAACCCGAACCCTGCAACGTGATGCCGGTTTCAAGGCTGTTGATAAGCTTTTCCTGTTCCGCGGGCGTTTTTGCGCCGAGGTCGAGATCGGTCATTCTCGCGACTTTTTCCAGGTTGGGGCGATTGATGATGGTGCTTGCCATAATGCCGATTTCTTCATTGGTATTCGGTTGCACCGTCAGGCCCGCCAGCAGGGGTTTGAGCGGAGACTGGGTGTCGACGTAAACCCGGGCGGAAGCCTGAAAGCGGTCCGGGATATAAAAAATATAAGTCCAGGCACCGATTGACAGAATCCAGGTAACAATCAGCACGGTCCAGCGACGCTGCCAGATTGCTACTGCATGTCCCATGATTTGTTCAAAAATTTCATGCATGGCTTATGCTTTCCAAATATGTGTCGTTTAAAAAAACTATGCAATCGTTATGCCGTTGCAAGACCATCTCAAGCCGCCTAGAAATAACTTTCAGGAATAATAAGTATGTCGCCCGGCAGCATCGGTACGTTGGCGGAAATGTCTCCGTCACGCATCAAATCTTGTAGCCTTACTCTTAATTGAAGTTCTTTTCCATTGATTTTACGAATTATTTTTGACCGGTTGCCCGCTGCGAAATCCGTAATGCCGCCTACCGCAATCATGACGTCCATGATGCTCATGTTTTCGCGATATTGTAATGTCTGCGGTTTGGCAGCCTGGCCGATGACCCGTATCTGTTGACTGTACGGACCCACAAAGCCCATCACAATGACTGTGACTACGGGGTCCTGTATGTATTTGGCCAGCGAATGCTCGAGATCCTTGGCTAAAACAGTAGGCGTCTTCCCGGCGGCCTGCATGTCGGAGACGAGAGGAGTGGATATTTTGCCGTCGGGGCGCACGGGGATGATTTCCGATAGTTCGGGATTATGCCAGACGACGATATTGACGTTGTCGCCCGGGCCGATTATGTAATGGTAGTCACTGATTTGTTTGACTGTTTTTGGTGCGGGCTGCAATCCGCTTCCCGCACAGCCTCCTAGCGTAACTGCCAGCAGGGATAACAGAACAAAGGTGCTTGTAATGCGGCTAATCGTTGATTTCAAAATGAGTACCCCTTTGATTTGATGGCATATTTCAACTAAATTTCTTCGAACGCTCACGCATTCATTATTTTGTATTGTGCTTGGTATTTTGTCAGCGTTGCGCTAGCCTGTTTACGGTATTGCCTTAGGTGCCGCTGGCAATCGCTGTGAACGGTAGCATGACAATTCCAGGCAATCCTATTCGACGCGCTTGATATTACGTTGGGCGGATATCCTGCAGATCGAAGACGATTGAGATAGTCGCGCCAGAATATTGCCTGGCTTGCGCCAGCTCTTCCGATAATGAATGTTTTGTCTGATTTGTCTGCATTTTCAGGAATCCCGTTATTTTCTTTTTCATTGTTCTCAAGGATAAGCCGATAGCACAAAGATTTATTGCGGTCTGATACGCCGTGCAAATCCCGATCTATCAATTTGCGAGCAGGTTGCTATCAAATTTATCTTGTATCCTTGTAGGATAATTTCTGGAGCATTGTATTTACTAAAAGTAATTAAGTCAAACCAAAATGAACGATTTCCGCGCTTAAATTTTTTTGGCTGCGAGACCAGGGTTTTTTGAACTGCGCCGGATCAGATTCGTGATTCGTATTTGTGCATCGATATTTAGTATTTTAATTTAAAAACAGGTAGATATTTGAATTAAAAATCGTGCGTGCGGTAATATTTATGTGTGGTGGTTTGATGCTTGGGACGGTCGTTATCGACAGGATGGAACTGGAATTTAACGGCCGCTCTGCTACGCTTGTTACGAAATGCATATCCTATGTATTATAAAAGATCGAATTTTGTTATGAAAAAATTTGTTAAATATCATTTAAATCAATAAATTAACCTATAGTTTACAAAAAATAACCGTTTTTTTGCTTGTGCATCACTTGCCATAACGGGTGATTTTGGAGGAGGATATATTCACAAGAACTGAATTCCCCGGAAAATATGACGATAAAGGTTCAACCGGGACCGACGCGGTTCAATCAACGAAGAATGGTCCGGCGTTGCAGGCCGGTCGCGTGAAGGTGTGCGCGGGAAAATCGCTGCTATTGATAAAATTGCTGTAAAATCAATGGTTATTGGTTAAATAATTATTTCAAACTATTCTTGTGTGTGAAAAAGAAGTATTGTGACAGTCATTTTATGACACGGAATGTATTTCAATTCCAATTGTTTAGATAGAAAAAATCGGTATTAAAAAATAATTTTTTAATAAAAAAGTTTGAACCGGGATCCAAATATTTTCTGGAATAAAAACGATTAAATGCGGTAAAGGCATGACATTTCCCGAGTACTTTCGATTCATATAATACCAGCAGGAAATGGCCGTATTTATTTGCCCGGATTTGACAGCAAAGTAGGGTTAAAAATGATTAGATTATTCAGGCATTATATTTCGAGTAAGGCTTTGCTGCTTTTGATGGTGGAAATGGGAGGGTTTTTCCTGTCAATTTATGCCGGTTCGGTATTGAGGCTGGATACGGTCCATCCGTTGCTGACGGACGGTTCGCATAGCCTGCTGCTGAATGCCTGGGTCTTTACCGCAATCATGCTGTTCGCAATGATCGCGTCCGGCCTTTATAACGATTTGGAATGGGAACTGGGGATGTGGGGAATGCTGCAGCGCATCGGTGCCGCCTTTTCCTTGGGGCTGGTGTTGATGATGCTGGTGTTTTACGTGTTTCCTTCTTTATTCCTGGGACGCGGATTATTTTCCATTTCATTTATCACGTCTGTCATTATCGTCATTGCGTTGCGGTGGCTGGTTTTTCACGGATCAAACTGGCAGGGATTCAAACATCGCGTACTGGTGATGGGAACAGGAACCAGGGCGGCGCAAATCGAGATGCTGAGTGCCAGTCCGTCGATGCTTAAGCGGTTCTCCGTGGTGGGATACCTGGCTTATGGGGGCAACCAGCATGCGGTAAGCGGCGAAAGAATCCTGCAATTGAAAACCAGTTTGCCCGATTTCGTGGCTGCGCATGATGTAGACGAGATTATCCTTGCCGTTCGCGACCGGCGCGGTAATTTGCCTTTCAAGGATTTGCTCGAATGCAAATTGATGGGCATTAAAATTATCGAATTGTCTGCGTTTCTGGAAAGAGAAGTGGGGCAATTGAAACTGGAATCGCTCAATGCCAGCTGGATGATCAGTTCGGACGGATTTCCGAACGGATTGGGACGCGATCTTAACAAACGGATTTTTGATCTGATCGTGAGCAGCGCGTTGCTGATATTCGCGATGCCATTCATGGTTACCGCCGCATTTTTCATTCTGCTAGAAACCGGAGCGCCGGTTATTTATCGCCAGGAAAGAGTAGGGTTAAACAATAAACCCTATACCATTTACAAATTTCGCAGTATGCGCCTGGATGCCGAAAAGGGCGGCGTCGCCAAATGGGCATCCAAAAATGATGACCGCATTACCGCCGTCGGAAAGATCCTGCGTACCCTCCGTATCGATGAATTGCCGCAAATAGTCAACGTATTCAAAGGGGACATGAGTTTTGTCGGGCCCCGCCCGGAACGGCCTGTTTTTGTCGAAACCCTGACCGAAAAGATTCCCTATTATAAAGCCCGGCATACGATAAAACCCGGTATAACCGGCTGGGCGCAGGTGCGCTATGCCTATGGCGCATCGCTGGAAGACGCCAAGGAAAAATTACAATACGACCTGTATTATGTTAAAAATCATAGCCTGTTCCTGGATATTTTAATTCTGTTCCAGACAATTCAAGTCGTATTGTGGGGAAAGGGTGCGCGTTGATGTACGGTCTTTTATCCGAACCCCGCGGGTGCGCTTCGAACGTGCCGCCCGGTAGATTTTATTTTCTGCCCGGGCTATGAATTTACTTGTCATCAGTTATCTGACGACTGCGATTTCCTTTGCGTTGCTGGGATTCGGCTTGCTGTTCAGGTTGAAATGGCGACAGCGCAGTTCCACCTTGACGGCAGCGTGTCTGGTTACCGCATTATGGGGTACGGTTAATGCGCTCGGAGTTGCTTTCCCTGTTTTCCATTTTATATTCGAATTGCTGGAAATTCTGCGCGATGTGTTATGGCTTGTTTTTATCTGGGACGTATCTTCTGCTTCAGGAAAATCCCGCACCATGGAATTCGTCGCAGCCGGTATCAGGCCGTGGATCATTTTTACGGCATTGATTGCGTTTGAGCTGTATGTCCATCACGTTAAGCCGGAACCGGCCAGCCTCCTTTATCTTTCCAATATTTTTACGCATGTGGCGCTCGCTGTTTTAGGCATGGTGTCCATCGAGCAGCTCTTCAGAAATACCCATCCTGAATCGAGATGGGGAATTAAATTCATGAGCATGGGCGCAGGCATAATTTTCTCCTATGATTTTTATATGTATTCCGATGCGATGCTGTTCAGGCAGATCGATGCGTCATTGTGGACCGCGCGAGGATTTGTCGATGCGTTTGCCGTGCCGCTGATTCTGGTTTCTGCCGTACGTAATCCCCAATGGTCGCTGCAGGTGCGAACTTCCCGGCATGTGGTATTCCACACCATGGCCTTATTCGGTTCCGGGGCTTATCTGCTCGTTATGGCCGCGGCCGGGTATTACATACGGATCATCGGCGGTTCTTGGGGTGCGGTATTGCAGATCGCGTTCTTTTTCGGCACTACGGTGTTATTGCTGATAATCTTTTTTTCGGGAGGCATGCGCTCAAAGCTGCGGGTTACTTTGAGCAAGCATTTTTTCAATTACAAATACGATTACCGCGAGGAATGGTTGCGGTTCACCCGTACGTTACTGGCGTCAAAACCTAACGAGCAAATTTATGAAGCGGCTATAAATGCGGTTGCTGTACTGGTCGAATCTCCTGCCGGCGCATTATGGATGGAGCAGGAAACGGGCTCGGGTTACGTCTTTTTCGCGCACCATAATATCGCGTTGCCGCAATCGATCGTGCCGCCGCAGGATTCGATGGTTCGTTTTTTAGCGCGCTCCAAATGGGTGATCAACATAGACGAGTATATTCCGAACCCCGCATTGTACGGCGATCTGGTCATGCCTGAATGGCTGCTGGCGCTGGATTCGGCATGGCTGGTTGTGCCTTTGATGCTGTATGAACAACTGCTGGGTTTTATCGTATTGGCGGCACCGCGCACCAAAGTGCAATTCAACTGGGAGGTCAGCGACCTGCTAAAAGCGGCCGGACACCAGCTGGCGAGCCATTTGGCGCAGAAACGCGCAAACGACGCGCTGGTGGTGGCGAAACAGTTCGATTCTTTTAATCGTATGTCGGCATTTGTAGTGCACGAATTAAAAAACCTGATCATGCAATTGTCGTTGATGGTATCCAATGCGGAAAAACATGGCAGCAATCCTGAATTTCAGGCAGACATGCTGTCGACGGTGGAAAATTCCGTACAAAAGATGAACCACCTGTTGCAGCAATTGCATACCAGCAATCAAGCCGTCGAGCAAACGGCGGTGGACATTTATCCCTTGCTGGAAGCAGTGATACAAGAAAAAGCGGCATACCGTCCGGTTCCTCAATTGCAGGGAGAAGCCGGAAAGATCGTTCTCGCCAACCGGGAAATGCTGGGCCGGGTGATCGGACATTTGATCCAGAATGCCTGCGAAGCGACAGAAAATGAAGGCAAGGTGTCGGTGCGCCTGAAATCATCCGGCGCATCGGCTTTGATCGAAGTGGAAGACAGCGGCAAAGGAATGGATGAAAACTTTATTCGCGATCATTTGTTCCGTCCTTTCGATTCCACAAAAAGATCCGGCATGGGTATCGGCGCCTATGAATGCCTGACGTATGTGCGAGAACTGGGCGGCACGCTGGAGGTAAGCAGCAAACCGGGCCGGGGCAGCCTGTTCAAACTGACGTTGCCCATGGTCGAAAACGTTACGTAACCGTTTGGTCGGACAGATAGTTATCGCCAGGTTAATACTGGTATTTGCGGGAGAAAATTCAGGTGAGTTCATCAAAGGAAACCTTGTTGCTGGTCGATGACGATACGGGCTTGCAAAAACAATTGCGATGGACTTTAGATGCGTATGACATACAGCTTGCCAAAGACAGGGAAAGCGCAATTTCCCAGGTGCG
>DASSZW010000191.1:0-12088 GCA_035713285.1 Burkholderiales bacterium | reverse complement strand
TATCAACTGTATCTCGAGCAGGTGGGAAGCTCCGGAGGCGATGAAACCGTATTGTCCCTGACCCGTGCCTGGACGCTGATCCGGTTTATCGAAAGCAATATGCTGACGACTGTTGCATGCACTCATTGCAGCGGGCGATTTGTAATCGACCGGTTCGATTTGAATCATCATTATGCATGCGGTTTATGCCACTTGCCGTCGCGTGCAGGCAAAACCAAAAAATTACGCGAAGAAACCGCTCGAGCGTTACTCGTCTAATCGAAAACAACGTTCCCGCCGGACGTTTATTCCGACCGTGTCATTTTCTGGTCCCGCAGGGGTTTTTCTTTGGTTTTCCGGATCCTCGCGGTAAAATTGCGCTAACAGCGTGGTTTGCAATTTTCAATAATTCTGCTCATCGGTAAATACAGTTTTGAAAAAAATTTATTCTGCCCGATTGAGAAGATGGCCTTGTCTGCACCGGATACCCGCTGTCGTTGCCATGTCAGGACAATTGCTGGCATTGCTGGCAATCGGTTTGCTGTGGCTGGCCGGGACGTATCTTGCTATACCTTCCTTGCAAACCATGACGCTGGGAATGGCGGTAGTGCTGCAGGGTATCGTTGCGGCACTGATCAGCCGCTGGTTGAGGCTGGCGCCGTGGTGGTGGCTTTTGCAATTGCTGTTTCCCCCCGCTTTATTTATTGCCCTGACCCTGCATTTACCCTCGTACCTGTCTCTGGCCGGATTTATAGTTTTGTGGCTGTGGTACGGGCCGGCATTTCGAACCCAGGTTCCGTTTTACCCTTCAAGCCGGATGACCTGGCAATCGCTAACCCCTTATTTTCCCCCGGACCGTACCTTTAAATTGATCGATATCGGCAGCGGGACGGGCGGCATGTTGTTAAATTTAGCCGCGCGTTATCCCGATAGCGAATTCCTCGGTGTAGAATTAGCGCCGCTGGTGTGGTGCGTCAGCTGGATACGAGCACGTTTGCGGCGGAGCCGGGCGAAGTTCGTTTGCATCGATTATATGGCTGTCGATTTCTCAGGTTGCGATTTCATATTTGCGTATCTGTCTCCGGCGGCCATGCCTGCGTTATGGGAAAAAGCGCGCCGCGAAATGCGGCCGGGCTCGGTTCTGTTCAGCAATGAGTTCGGAATCCAGTCGCAGGAACCCGACGTCATCATTCGTAGGGCAGGAACTCGAGCGCCCTTGTTCGTCTGGTATATGTAATTTTAGGATCGCCGCGTCAAGTTTGGAGTTTCACAGCCGTTATAACAACTATATTTAATATGGAGGCTGGTCCTTCATTTCACGGGGAGCAGCAAGTGCTAGTAATTGTTGGCTATATAGTGGTGCTCGCAGCGGTATTCGGTGGGTTTGCGATGGCGGGCGGCCATATGGCCGCGTTGTTTCAGCCTATTGAATTGCTGATGATAGCCGGGGGAGCGGGCGGTGCTTTTTTTGTCGGCAACAACGGAAAATCCGTTAAAGCGACTTTGAAAGCGATGAAATCGATACTGAAAGGTTCGACTTACACTAAAGTGTTGTATATGGACTTGCTCGCTTTGCTGTTCGAGATTTTAGGCAAAGTTCGCAAAGAAGGCCTGATGTCGATTGAAGGCGATATCGAAACCCCGGAAGCGAGCCCCTTGTTCAGTAAGTATCCAGCAATTCTAGCCAATCATCATGTCATCGAATTTATGACGGATTATTTGAGATTAATGGTTTCAGGCAATATGGATGCCTTTCAGATCGAAAATCTGATGGATAACGAGCTTGAAACGCATCATCACGAAGGCGCGGTGCCGGTGCACTGTATCGCCAAAGTGGGCGACGGACTGCCAGCGTTCGGTATTATCGCCGCGGTGATGGGAGTAGTGCATACGATGGAATCGGTCGGAGCGCCGCCATCCGAACTGGGCATCATGATCGCGCATGCGCTGGTCGGCACGTTCCTCGGTATCCTGCTGGCTTACGGGTTCATCGGCCCGCTTTCGGGTTTGCTGGAACAGAAACTCGATGAATCGACCAAAATGCTGCAGTGCGTGAAAATAACCTTGCTGGCCAGTCTGAACGGTTATGCCCCTGCGCTGGCGGTGGAATTCGGACGTAAAGTGCTGTATTCGACCGAACGCCCCAGTTTTATCGAACTGGAAGATCACGTCAAGCAGACCAAAGTCAAATAACGCAATCGGGAAAATCATGGCTGAAGTTCGTCCCATCATCATTAAGCGAATCAAAAAAGTGTCCGGCAGCAGCCACGGCGGGGCATGGAAAATCGCTTATGCGGATTTTGTGACCGCGATGATGGCGTTTTTTTTGCTGATGTGGTTGCTGGGTTCGACCAGTAAAGGCGACCTGAAGGGCATAGCCGAATATTTTTCTACGCCTCTGCGCGTAGCCATGGCGGGAGGGTCCGGCAGCGGCGACAGTTCCAGCGTCATCCCGGGGGGCGGCAAGGACCTGACCAGACATGTTGGACAGGTCAATAACGCCGTCGACCCCGTACAAAAAAAGACCTACGATCTGAAAAGCGCGCAAGCGGATCTTGAAAAGCAGGAAACGGAGCGGCTCAAGGGCCTCAAGATGCAGATCGAAACGGCTATCAATGCCAATCCCTTGCTTAAGCAGTTCAAGAAGCAGCTATTGCTGGATATCACTACCGAAGGCTTGCGCATCCAGATCATCGATGAAAAAAATCGTCCTATGTTCGCGTCCGCCAGCGCCGAACTGCAGCCTTATACCAAAGTTATTCTTCATCAAATAGGAAAAATGCTCAATTCGGTGCCGAACAAAATCAGCTTGTCCGGTCATACCGACGCAACGCCTTACGCCAATGGCGGGACGTCGTACAGCAACTGGGAATTATCGACCGACCGTGCGAACGCATCGAGACGCGAACTGATCACCGGAGGAATGGATGAAAACAAGGTATTGCGGGTGGTTGGACTGGCGTCGGCGATCCCTTTCTACAAAGCAGATCCTTTCAGCCCGGTTAACCGGCGCATCAGTATCATCGTGATGAACAAAAAAACGGAAGATGCGATCGTCAAGGATGGCGGCCTGCTGTCGGCCGCCGACGACAAAGCGATTAAAGGGCAACTCGCGGCAGGGAAATAATTACCGGCTGCAGATCGATTTCCAAATTATCTATCAGCCGGGTGCGTCCCAGATGCGCGGCAGCCAGCACCACTAGTTGCTTGCTGTCCGGGGCCGGGGAAGTCAAATCCCGGTTGCGCACACTGACGTAGTCGACGCGCCAGCCTTTTGCGCTCAACAGTATCTGCGCTTCCTGCTCGAGTTCGGCATAATTGCGTTCGCCCTGAAGTATGCGGGCTTTGATATTGGTCAGGCAGGCATAGAGCAAGGGGGCTTCCTGACGTTCGGCAGCATTCAGGTAACGATTTCGGGAGGAAAGGGCAAGGCCGTCGTCAGCGCGTATCGTTTCGCCGGCAAGAATGGTTACGGGTACGGAAAAATCTTGCGCCATGGCGCGCAGCATGCTCAGCTGCTGATAATCTTTTTTGCCGAATACCGCGATCCTGGGTTGAACCAGATTGAATAATTTCATCACGATAGTCGCTACGCCGCGAAAATGCCCCGGCCGGAACCGGCCGCATAGTTCATTGGCGAGAGGCGGCACTTCGATATGATATCGTTGCGGGCCGGGAAACAGCTCGTCGACATTCGGCGCGAAAACCACCCCTGCCTTTATCTCATTCAAGATAGCCGTGTCTTGCGCCAATGTTCGAGGATACAGGGCAAAATCCTCGTCGGGGCCGAATTGCAGAGGGTTGACGAATATGCTGACCACGACTTTTCGGGCGTGCTGCCGGGCGAGATTGACCAGCGCAAGATGGCCTTCATGCAAATTGCCCATGGTCGGAACAAACGCTACGTCTTTGTTCTTGGCGCGCCAGTCCTGTAATTGTGCGATGCTTTGCAGGGTTTTCACGATGGCTCGACGAAATAGCTGTGTTGTTCGGCAGGAAAAGAACCGTTTTTAACGGACTCGACATAGGCTGTCAGGGCGGCTGCGATACTGGATGCCCCATCCATGAAATTGCGCGTAAACCGCGGCGGCTTGCCGGGCGAAATGCCGAGCAAATCATAGATGACCAGGACCTGGCCATTGCAGTCGACGCCGGCACCGATACCGATAGTAGGAATGTTGACGGCGGATGTTACGGTTCTGGCGACGCTCGCCGGTATCGCTTCCAGGACCAGCATGCAGGCTCCGCTTTGGGCAAGCAGGCCGGCATCATCCGTCAATTGCCGGGCCGCAACGGAAGATTTGGCCTGAACTTTGTACCCGCCCGTCGCGTGTACCGATTGCGGCAACAGCCCGAGATGTCCGCAGACCGGAATGCCGCGAGCGGTCAGGAAAGCTACCGTTTCGCCCATTACGGCGCCGCCTTCCAGTTTGACGCAATGAGCGCCCGCTGCCATCAGCGTTGCCGCCGATTGCAATGCTTGCGCGGGGCTGGCCTGATAACTGCCAAATGGCAGGTCGGCAATGATAAAAGTGTCCGGGGCGCCGCGCGCGACCGCTGCGGTATGGTACGCGATGTCGCCGAGGGTCACCGGAAGGGTGGAGCGCTGTCCCTGTACGACCATTCCCAGAGTGTCGCCAACCAGGATCGCATCGATGCCGGCGGCTTGCATCAACGCAGCAAAACTTGCGTCATAACAGGTTAACATGGTCAGCTTTTCTCCAGCCTTGGCGCGCTGCTGCAGATTCAAGAGATTCGCCATGTAGGGTTTCCTTTCATATCGCCTGATTGAGGAACACGCGCGGGCTGCGCATGTCGGCAATCTGTTGCATTAATAAAGCAAAATGCTCATCGTTGTCTACAAAGTTAAACTGTTCGCAATTAACGATCAATAACGGAGCAGCGTCATATCGATGAAAGTACCGGGCGTAGCGTTCCGAAAGCAATTCGAGGTAATCGGTGCTGATATTGTTTTCATAAGCAATGCCGCGGCGACGGATGCGATTGAGCAGAACGGCCGGTTTTGCTTGCAGATAGATTACCAGCGCGGGTACGGGGGCCTGAAGGTGCAGTTCGCGGTATATTTTTTGATAAAGTCTGAATTCTTCATCGTCCAGATTGATTTCGGCGAACAAGGGATCTTTGTCGAGCAGGAAATCTGAAACCAGCGCCTGTCTGAACAAATCGTTTTGTCTCAGACCGTTAACCTGTCCGCTACGCTGGAACAGAAAAAATAATTGCGTCGCCAGCGCGTGTCGCTTTGGATCTTGATAAAACCGCGCTAAAAACGGGTTGTCGTCCGCATTTTCCAGTAGCAGTTCGGCTTCCAGATGGCGTGCGATACGGGTTGCCAGACTGGTTTTGCCGGCTCCAATGGGGCCTTCTATCGCAATGTAAGGAGATTTATCAAGTAAATTCATCGTGTTAAACGCCCTTGTCGTCGACTCGTCGGACGCTTGGGCTGGATTCGTGTTTAAGGAAGCAGATGGCAGGACCGTGTCCGGGAATATTGATTTCAGGGGCGATTTCCAGCAGGGGCATCAATACGAAAGCCCGTTCGTGCATCCGTGGATGCGGCAGAGTCAGTTCGCTCTCGTCCAGCACCATCTCATGGTACAAAAGAATGTCGAGGTCAATGACTCTGGGCGCGTTACGGAACGTGCGTTCGCGTCCCTGGCGCTGCTCTATGTCGAGGAGGGCTGTCAACAGTAACCTGGGAGCAAGGCCGGTATTGATCTTTATGACGGCGTTTATAAAATCGGGCTGGTCGGCATACCCGACCGGTGCAGTGAGATAAAGCGAAGATCTCGCGCGCAGGCTGGTTTCCGGCAAGCCTGCAATGGCATCGAACGCGAGCATGATCTGTCTGGCGGGGTCGGCCAGATTGCTGCCCAGCGCGATAAAAACGTCAACCGGACGGTGTGCGTTGCTATTCATTAACAATTTCTACCGTTTCCGCAGCGGAAGGTTTTTTCCGGCGCCGCCGCCGTTTGGGTTGCTCGGTCGCAACCGGGGCAGTCAGCATCGCAGCCCGGCGCGTTTCATCGGCGGCCTGGAATTCCGTCCACCAGCGGGCAAGTTCCAGATCGATTTCGCCGCTTTCGGCACGCAACAAAAGAAAGTCGTATCCGGCCCGAAAGCGCGGATGGCCCAGCAGCCGAAACGGGCGAGAGCCTGAGCGCTGCTCGAACCGGGGCTGCAGGCTCCAGATTTCTTTCATCATGCCGTCCAGCCGGCGCGGGACCGCGAGGCGCGTACGCTGCTGTTCCAGCGTGTCGTCCATGGCGGAAAACAAGGCGGGCGTGGTCATTTCGCCGGCCGCCAGGCGCGTCTGATGATGGATCTGTAATTCATGCCATAACAGCGTTGCGAATAAAAAGGCCGGCGATACCGATTTTCCGGTCTGGACCCGGGTATCGGTATTTTTCAGTGCCGCGACGATAAAACGATTGCCCGATTCTTCTTCCAGCAAGTCGTCGAGCATCGGCAATATGCCGTGGTGCAAGCCTTCGGCACGTAATTGTTCGATGGCGCGCACAGCATGGCCTGACAACAGCAGTTTGAGCATTTCGTCAAACAGGCGCGAGGGCGGAACATTGCCCAGCAGATCGGCCAATTGCGCCAGCGGCGCTCTGGCGCTTTCATCGATATAAAAATCGAGCTTCGCAGCAAAGCGCGCCGCGCGCAGCATGCGAACCGGATCTTCCCGATAGCGCGTCATGGCGTCGCCGATAATGCGCAGCGATTTGCATTCGATATCGTGCAGGCCGCCCTGGAAATCCCAGATTTCCTGATTCGAGGGGTCGTAATATAAGGCGTTGATAGTGAAATCGCGTCGCTGGGCATCGCTTTCCTGGCTGCCGAATACATTATCCCGCACTATGCGTCCGGTATCGTCCGTGACCTGGCCGGTATGTTCTTCGGACGAAGCGCTGGCGCGAAAAGTCGACACTTCTATCGTATCGTTGCCGCACATTACATGTACCAGCCGAAAACGGCGGCCTATGATGTGCGAGCGCCGAAACAGGGCGTGTACCTGTTCCGGCGTCGCGTTGGTCGCCACGTCGAAATCTTTCGGTGTGGATTTCAACAGCAGGTCCCGTACCGCGCCACCGACAATAAAAGCAGTAAAGCCCGCCTGCTGCAAGGTATCGGTAACTTTCAGGGCGCAAGGCGAAATCTGGGCGCGCGTCAGGCCATGCTGACTGTAAGGGATGCGCTGCAAACGCGACAGGTTTCCGCTTTGTGCTTTACTGGCCCTGAAAAAACGCGCCATAAATTGTTTAATCATAAGTACTGATATATTTCTCACGGCATGCCGAATTCAGGTCGCGCATCAATCCGGCAAGAACATGCCTCGGGTTTGTTCATTCAGGTTGTCCCAGGCTGATCTGCGGCCAGCCGTTTTTCTGCGCATGGGCGTGTAAAACCGGATCTGCGTTGACGACAACCGGATGGCTGACGTTTTCCAGCAAGGGTAAATCGTTGAGGGAATCGCTATAAAACCAGCTTTCGTCAAAATCGCTCATGGTTTTCCCCATGCCTTCCAGCCATTGATGCAGACGGGTGATTTTACCTTCACGAAAGCTCGGAATGCCGCATACCTGTCCGGTAAATTTACCATCGCGCAATTCCGGTTCGGTAGCGATCAGATGGCTTACTCCGAATTCGCGGGCAATGGGTGCCGTGACAAAACTGTTGGTGGCGGTGATGATACTTACCAGGTTATCCCCGGTCAGGGATGATTCGACCAGGTCGCGCGCGGCCGGCGTAATCATGGGCAGGATTTTGGCTTGCATGTATTCGGCATGCCAGACATCGAGCTGCGCACGGCTATACTGCGATAACGGATGCAACTGAAATTCAAGGAATTCGTGTATATCCAGCACTCCATTTTTATATTGCTGATGAAATTTCCGGTTTTGATGTTCGTAGGTATCGCGATCCAGTATCCCTCGTTCGATGAGGAATTGTCCCCATTCGTAGTCGGAATCGCCTGCCAGCAAAGTGTTATCGAGATCGAACAGAACGAGTTTCATGACTTACAGCTCCCAAAATCGCCACCAGGGTTTGACAGGGTCGAAAGGCCCCTTGATATATTTGCTGTCAGGAAAGTTTTTTTCCAGGATACGCAGGGTATCGTCACGCAAGGAAGGTATGTTGAGTGCATCGTAGGATCGTACCATGATAGCCAGTCCCAGTTCGTTAGCGGGAGCCAGCGGATAGTGGACCAGCGAATACTGCACCCTGTCTATGGCGGCGACGTAGGCTTTGCGGTTGTAATAATAGTGGGCGATATGTATTTCATGCTGCGCCAGCGCGCCAACCAGGTATTTCATGCGCGCCAGCGCGTCCGGCGTATACTTGCTGTTGGGGAAGTGGGTAGTTAATTCGCGGAAAGCATTGAAGGAACTGATCGTTGTAGTCGGGTCGCGTTCGGTGATGTCCTGATTGGCGATTCGAGCAAACAGATTCCGGTCCTGGGGAAAATTGGCCAGCCCTTTTAAATAATAAACGTAATCGATATTCTCGTTTTTGGGATGGAGCTTGATGAAACGATCGCATGCCGCGACGGCGGAAGCGGTTTCGCCATCCTTATAGTCTGCGTAAGCCGCTTCAAGCTGCGCTTGCTGGGCGTAATGGCCGTAAGGATAGCGCGCTTCCAGCGAATCAAACAGCTTGACGGCTTTTTCGTAATTTGCGGCCTGAAGTTCGCGCATGCCTTCGCTATAGATTTTTTGTGCGGACCAATTTTTGGTATCATCCTCCGGTTTGACGGTGGCGCAGCCGGTTAACCCAATCAGCAGTAAAACAAGTAAACTTCGTTTCATGACATCATCCGAAAAACAGTTAACAGATTATACATTAAAGCCGTACCTCAACAGCGTTATCAAGCTGGAAATTCCTTTGGCCAGCGCGGGATGGCGGTTGGATAATGCGCTGTCGGCCCTGCTGCCCCACTATTCGCGCAGCCGCATTCAGGTATGGATCAGGCAGGCTTCGGTTCTGGTTGACGGGCATATTTATAGCGTCAAGGATAAAGTATGGGGTGGAGAAAGCGTGCTGATCCATCCGGAACGGCATCCGGCGGAATTGCCCTCATTGCCGGAAGCCATCGCGCTGGATGTGGTTTACGAAGACGATGCCATCCTCGTCATCAATAAACCCGCCGGCCTGGTCGTTCATCCCGGCAGCGGCAACTGGCAGGGCACTCTATTGAATGCGTTGCTTTATCATGCCCCGTCATTGACCCATATCCCTCGGGCGGGGATCGTTCATCGACTCGATAAGGATACCAGCGGTCTGCTGGTCGTCGCCAAAACCCTGGAAGCGCAAACACATCTGGTGCGGCAATTGCAGGCGCGCAGCGTAAAACGAGTTTATCGGGCGATCGTCCTGGGCGCGATTCCGCAAGAAGGGTGCGTCGATGCGCCGATCGGCCGCCATCCCGGTCAACGCACCAAAATGGCCATCGTTGCAACGGGGCGGCCTGCAGTGACTTATTTTTCGGTATTGACCCGGTTTTCCGGCAGTGCCTTGGTGCGTTGCACACTGGAAACCGGCCGTACGCATCAGATCCGGGTCCATATGCAATCCATCGGTCATCCGCTGGTAGGGGATGCGGTATATAACCGCACCCGTAGCGGCGATATAGACTGCGTGCGCAATTTTCCCCGCCAGGCGCTCCATGCCGCGGAATTGGGTTTGATTCATCCGGTCAGCGGCGAACCGGTGCAATGGCGGATCGACCCGCCGGACGACTTTAACGGCCTGGTCGCATGCTTGACTAAAGATAACGAAGATCGCAAAGAGGCAATCAAGCCGTGAATGCGATCGAGTACAGAGGCTAAATGCAAAAACAATGGATATATCCTGACTGGCCCGCTCCTTCCAGAATCAGGGCGCTCGTTACGACACGCGCAGGCGGCGTGAGCCGGGGGGCTTATTCGGGGCTTAATCTGGGCGACCACGTTGGCGATAACGCAGTCGATGTGGCGCAGAACCGGACCCGGTTGAGAGAGGAATTGCCCGGCGATCCGCACTGGCTGAAACAGACCCACGGTTCAACGGTTGCTTACGCAGACAACCTCGGGGAACTGGTGGAAGCGGACGCCGCGGTAGCGCGACAGGTCAATACCGTTTGTGCGGTATTGACGGCAGACTGCCTGCCGGTTTTGTTCTGCGCGGAGGACGCCAGCGTAGTGGGGGCCGCACACGCTGGCTGGCGAGGACTCGCGGCAGGCGTGCTGGAGCAGACGGTAAGCATGATGGATCATGCGCCAGAAAAAATCATGGCGTGGCTGGGGCCTGCGATCGGTCCATCGGCATTCGAAGTGGGGGCCGAAGTCAGGGAGATATTTGTCGCCGACCAGCCGCAGAGTACTGCGGCATTTAAAAACAGGGCGAACGGCAAATGGCTGGCGGATATCTATGCTCTTGCGCGTTTGCGTTTGCGACGGATGGGGATAACCCGGATTTTTGGCGGCGAATGGTGCACGTATCAGGAAGCCGAACGGTTCTATTCATTCAGGCGCGACGGAGTGACCGGACGCATGGCCAGCCTGATCTGGATAACGGCGGAAAGCTGACTGGATGTCTACTCTTCCTGTCTACTCTTCCTTGACAATCAAGTGGGTTCTTAATTAATATGTATCCAGTATATATGTTATGTTTCGAAATTTTTTTAATACCAGAATAATGCGCAATATTCTTATAATCGATCTGCCTGCTGAGTAAATTGCGGGTTTTCTTGTTGTTTTCGTGCAAATGGCCAGTATTCACAGATATAAAAACGTCCGTATTGAACAGCAATGACAAAACTGGACGGATATTCACGGATTCTGCCCGGTTTTCAATTCATATTGCTGAATCTGACGTTAGGTATAGGCCATTTTCTGGTTTTACTCAACGCAGGCGCTTATCTGCCTATGATGCCGTATGTTTCGGCCAGCATGGGAGTCGGCATTTCGTATGCGGTATGGAGCCAGAGCGATTATTTCACCGCCATGGGCAGCGCTTTATTGATAGCCAATACATTGATGGGGCGATTCGGCCCGAAAAATACCGCCATTTTCGCCTATTTGCTGTTTGCTGCGTCGAGTTTTGCCGCTTTGTTAACCATCCCGCTATTTTCTTTATATATTGCTGTACGCATAATCCAGGGTTTTGCAGCGGGAATGTGCATTATTCCTTCGTTCTTTCTGTTGCTTGAGTATTATCATAAAGGTCGACAACAGACGGCGGTTTCGCTTTGGAGTCTCGCGCAATTCGTACCGTTTTCGGTCGGTCCTGCGCTAGGCGGATGGATTGCTTACGAATGGGGCGACTGGCGGCTGCTGTTTGTTTTGTCTACGGTGGTGGCGCTATGGGTCGCATTGGTCCTCTGGTCATTGTTGGCCGACTGGGAAGATGAAAGGGACCATGACATACGTCTGGTAAAGCCTGTTAGCGTTTTCATGTTTTTTTTTGCTGCGGTGCTGGCGCTGCAGGAATTTTTCGATGTAGGGCTGCTGAGTGACCTGTCCAGCCGTATTGTGGAATTATGGTGGCTGTTTTTTGCTTTCATGCTGTTTTCATGGTTATTCTGGGTAGGCAATTCTGTACTGAAGAAATCGTTACTGCAATTTTCGCTTTTTTCCCATCCGAATTATGCGTACGGTATGTTGCTGTTAAGCCTGGCATTTATGGGAATTCAGGGCGCAGTCGTGCAGTACCTGATCCGCCTGCAATTGGTAGGCGGATATACGGCGTGGCACGCAGGTTTATTGTTCCTGCCGGTTTTTGTCTTTTCAAAACCGCTTAGTCTGTACGCGCAAAAACTGATCCACAACGGTAATGACCCGAGGATTCTGGCCAGTCTGGCGTTTGTCGCGCTTGCGCTCGGCTTTTGGTGGATTTCCGGTTATCAGCGGCCTGCTACGTGGGAAAGCATGCTGGCGCCGCAATTTCTGCTGGGCGGGGCGCTGGGCCTTTTATTCGTGGCGATGACGGCGCTTGCGCTCGGCCACGTGCCCAAACCGCAACAGCTGCATGCCGTTAATGTATTGAATACGATGCGGAATCTGGCAGCCGGTCTGGCTATTACCATTTCAGATATAAGCTGGGATCG
>DASSZW010000190.1:0-4981 GCA_035713285.1 Burkholderiales bacterium | reverse complement strand
GTCGATCGTATCGGAGTTCCGCGCCAGCAATACGGCTACGCCTGTGGTGTTGATGGGTTACGCGAATCCGGTCGAGCGCATGGGGTATGCGATTTTTGCTCAAGCCGCAGCGGCCGCGGGCGTGGACGGAGTATTGCTGGTCGATTTGCCGCCCGAAGAAAGCATTGCCGACAGCATGACAACGGCGGTTCTGGACAGGATATTCCTGCTGTCGCCGACTACGCCGGAAGCCCGGATGCGGCAGATTGCGCAACAGGCCAGCGGTTTTGTCTATTACGTTTCGCTCAAAGGCGTAACCGGATCGGCAACTCTGGATCTGGCGGAAGTATCGCAACGCGTCGCGCTGGTGCGATCATGCGGCGATGTGCCGGTGGGAGTCGGCTTCGGCGTACGCGATGCTGCAACGGCGGCTGCGATTGCGCTATTCGCTGACGCGGTGATCATAGGCAGCAGGCTGGTGGAAGAAATCGAAACCGCCCCTCGCGATCAGGTGCTCGCTAATTTATCTGCTTTTGTGACGGACGTGCGCTTCGCTATGGACGCTGCCCGTCGGGATTACAAGAAGGAAATGCCATGAGCTGGTTTCAAAAAATACTGCGTCCAAAAGTCAATCGGCGGCTGGCGGAAGACCCCAAGAAAGTAATGCCGGAAGGCCTCTGGAACAAATGCCAGTCGTGCGAAACGGTACTTTATTGCGTCGATCTGCAGCGCAATCTCGAAGTCTGTCCCAAATGCGGGCATCACCATCGCATCTGCGCCCGCGCCCGCCTCAATATGTTTCTGGATGAAGGTGAACGCGAAGAGATCGGCGGCACAGTCAGGCCGGTCGACACTTTAAGATTCAAGGACACTAAACGGTACAACGAACGTTTGCTCGAAGCGCAACGCAGTACCTCTGAAAGCGATGCTTTGCTGGTAATGAAAGGTAAAGTCCGCAATATTCCGATCGTCGTTGCCGCATTCGAGTTCAAGTTTATGGGCGGCTCCATGGGAGCGGTGGTCGGAGAGCGGTTTGTTCGCGCCGTAGACGTCTGTCTGCGCGACAACCTGCCGTTCGTCTGTTTTGCCGCAAGCGGCGGCGCAAGGATGCAGGAAGGCTTGTTTTCACTGATGCAGATGGCTAAAACCAGCGCCGCTCTGACGCGGCTGGCGGAGGCGAAACTGCCTTTCATCTCGGTGCTGACCGATCCGACCATGGGCGGAGTGTCGGCAAGTTTCGCCATGCTGGGCGACGTTATCGTCGCCGAACCGCGCGCGCTGATCGGTTTCGCGGGACCGCGCGTGATCGAGCAGACCGTGCGCGAAACTTTGCCGGAAGGGTTTCAGCGCTCGGAATTTCTGCAGGAACACGGCGCCGTGGATTTAATTATCGATCGTCGCGCGATGCGCGAGCGGCTGGCTAATTTGCTGACGATGATGTTGCGGATTCCCGCCGCTGCCTGATGAGTCTCTCCGAATGGCTGGTTTATCTGGAGTCCCTGCACGGCAAAACGATAGATATGGGACTCGAACGCGTTGCGATAGTGGCGGCGCAGCTTTTTACAGCGATGCCGATGGCTATCGTTACGGTAGGAGGCACTAACGGTAAAGGTTCGACCTGCGCTTATCTCGAAGCGATTCTGATCGAGGCCGGATACCGGGTCGGGTTATATACGTCGCCGCATTTGTTGCGCTATAACGAGCGCATACGCATCAACCGGACACCGGTAAGCGATGAGGCGCTTGTCTCGGCGTTTGACCGAATCGAAGCTGTGCGCGGCAAAACGTCGTTAACCTATTTTGAATTCGGCACCCTGGCGGCCATGCATCTGTTCGAACAGGCTGCTGTCGATGTGGCAATTCTCGAAGTGGGTTTGGGCGGACGCCTGGATGCGGTAAATGTATTTGACACCGACTGCGCCATCGTTACCTGCATCGATATCGATCATACCGAGTTTCTAGGTACTACGAGGGAGCAGATAGGACGGGAAAAAGCCGGTATTTTCCGCTCGGGACGGCCGGCAATATGTGCCGATGCGTCACCGCCCCGGTCGTTGCGCTCCCATGCGCAAGCCATCGGTGCGGACTGGCGTGCAGTGGGCGAAGCCTACCGTTACGAGGTGCATGCGACGGGATGGGATTATACCGGCGAACAGCGTTACGCCAACTTGCCGCTGCCTGCCATGCGAGGCAGCTATCAGGTGAATAATGCGGCGGCGGCAATCGCTGCGCTGGAGCTATTGCAACAGCGCTTGCCGGTCCCTGAACAGGCGCTGCGTCTCGGGCTGAAAAACGCTGTCATCCCGGGCCGGTTTCAGGTCTTGCCCGGTCTGCCGTTAAGAATCCTCGATGTGGCGCACAATCCGCACGGCGCCGCCGCGCTGGCGGAAAATCTGGGGCGCATGCCTGTTACCGGCAAGACTTACGCCGTATTCGCGATGCTTGCAGACAAGGATATTGCGAGTGTTGTGGCTGCCATGACCGATGAAATCGATATCTGGCTGGCGGCGGGATTAAACGAAAGCCGGGGCGCATCGGCTGCTCAAATGCACACCATCCTTGAAGCTTCCGGCGCCACCCGGATACAGTTGCTCGATAGCGTCGAGCAAGCCTGGAATTTGGCCTGTGAACAGGCGTCGGAAAATGATAGAATATGCGTATTTGGTTCTTTCTATACTGTCGCTGCAGTATTGAGATTGATAGCCGACTAATCCGAAAGCCCCTGCATGGCCATTCAAGTCACTACAGAAGAACGAATGCGGTTAAAAACGCGAGCCCGGCAACGCTTGATCGGCGCGGTGGTATTACTGATCGCAACGGCGATCATACTGCCGATGCTGCTGGACAAATCTCCGCGTCCGCTGAATTCGGATGTCGTGATCGATATGCCTGAAGCCAAGGCGCCACCGGCAAAACCGCCGGTAAAGATTGCGGCCGTTCCTGTCCAAAAACTGCCGGTGCCGGCCGTCGTCCCGTCGCCGGATCATGCCGTTCCGCCGGTTACGCCGGTTCCGCCGGTTACGGCCCCGATTGCACGCCACACGGCCGTCAAAGACGTACATACCGATTCAGCCGATCATAAAAAATCCGAAAAGAGCGCGGATACCAAAAAAATCGCCCGTGCTGCCGATAAGCTCAAACCGATGCATTCGGTTTCCCCTGCCGCCGTCGGCCATTCCGCCCAACCGCCGGCTGACGCAAAACCGGCGGCAATCAGGGCCGCTAACGACCATACCCGTTACGTCGTACAGTTGGGTGCGTTCAGCAGCGCGGCAAATGTCAGGCAATTATGCGATCGCTTGAAAAAGGCAGGCGTAGCCACATATACTGAAATCCTCCCCAGCGGTTCGACTCGCGTCAGAGCCGGTCCTTTCTCCAGTTATGAATTGGCCGACAAAACCCTGGCTAAAATAAGCATGGCAGGGATACAGGCGCAGATTGTTCCGCTGTCGCATTAAGGCCCGGATATGACACCGCTGGATTATTGCGTAATCGGTATCGTTGCCGTGTCGTCATTGCTGGGGCTGGTGCGAGGAGCGGTCAGGGAATTGCTATCCCTGCTGGCGTGGGTTGCGGCTTACCTGGCAGCGAAAATGTTTGCGGAGTCGGCCACCCGCTGGGTGCCGGCTCAACTGGAAAATCCGGCATTGCGGCATGCGGTCGGGTTCGTTCTGGTTTTTATTCTGGTCATGGTGCTGGCAATGCTCATAAGTCTGTTATTGTCGGCTTCTATCAAGGCGATGGGGCTAGGGCTGGGGGATAGTTTGCTCGGGCTGATATTCGGTAGCCTGCGCGGCATGGCTATCGTAATGATACTGGTTTTGCTGGCGGGGCTTACAACGCTGCCCCGTTCGCCGATATGGCGGCAATCCCTGTTTGCGCCTTATCTGGTCAGGTTGGCGGCTATGGCTGAGCCCTGGTTGCCGGACGATTTCGTGAAACATCTACAGTTTTAGGGTCATAATTTATGTGCGGCATAATTGGCATTGTTTCTCATACCCCGGTCAATCAGTTGCTCTATGACGGATTGCTGGTGCTGCAGCATCGCGGCCAGGATGCTGCGGGCATAGTTACTGCCGAAGGTAACGCTTTTCATATGCACAAGGACAACGGTCTGGTGCGCGATGTGTTCAGAACCCGCGATATGCGCAATCTGCTGGGCAATTCAGGCATCGGTCATGTACGTTATCCGACTGCCGGAAATCCGGCGGAAAGAGCTGAAGCGCAACCGTTTTATGTGAATTCGCCCTTCGGTATCGTTCTGGCGCATAACGGCAATTTAACCAATACCGACCAGCTCAAGCAAGACCTGTTCAGGCTGGACCTGCGCCATGTCAACACCAGTTCGGATTCGGAAGTGCTGCTCAATGTGCTGGCTCACGAACTCGTTGCGGTAGGCAATGCTCCCCAGTTGAGCGTGGAGCGGATTTTTAAAGCGGTAAGCGGCGTGCACCGCCGCTGTCAGGGCGCGTATGCCGTTGTCGCCATGATTGCCGGTTACGGGTTGCTGGCGTTTCGCGATCCGTACGGTATCCGGCCGCTGATTATCGGCAGCCGGCAAACCGGAGACGGCATGGAATACATGCTCGCATCCGAGAGCGTAGCCATCGACGCGCTCGATTTCAGGATCTTGCGCGATGTTGCGCCCGGAGAGGCGGTGTATATCGACGCCTCGGGCCAGTTGCACAGCCGCCAGTGCGCTGACAATCCGCAATCGTTTCCGTGTATTTTCGAGTATGTTTATCTTGCCAGGCCCGATTCGGTCATCGACGGCGTATCGGTGTACGAGACCCGTTTGCGGATGGGAGAGCGGCTGGCCGAAAAAATCCGCCAGCAATGGGGGCATCTGCAGATCGACGTGGTGATACCGATACCCGACACCAGTCGGCCGAGCGCATTGCAACTGGCGAATGTACTGGGTTTATCGTACCGCGAAGGGTTTATCAGGAACCGCTATATCGGCCGTACTTTTATCATGCCGGGGCAAGCCATGCGCAAAAAA
>DASSZW010000189.1:0-5831 GCA_035713285.1 Burkholderiales bacterium | reverse complement strand
CCAGCAATTGCAGGGTTTTGAGATACTGTTTTTCCAGATCAGGATGCCGTTTGAGAAAATACGATGCGCGTTTCGTGTACCGCTCGGTAAAAACCAAGCGATAGCTCATAGGGTGGATTTCAACCGTGCTACATGTTCTTCCGGCGACTCTTGCACAAAGCGCCCTGTTGCCAGGTCGGCGCGGGTTTCTGCGAGCGCTGCTTCCAGTTCGCATTCGCGCAAATAGTGATATTGCGCTATCTCCATTACCACAAAGCGGTCCTTGCCCCGTACCGATACGATCGCCTCGGAATCTTCGGCCAGCATCGCTTCGATGGCAGCTATTCCTTTTATTTTCAAGTCATTAGCGGTAATGTGCGACATGGAGATAACCTTACAACTCTATTAATACGCTTTATGGTACGCTTAACAGCACGATTTGGCAAGTAGTCAGGCGGTTACACTATCCATGCAACCGGCCTTCGCAAACATCGCTATCGGGTCAGGATTTTGTCGTTCCAATTCCGTTTCCGTTTAACGCAAGGCCCCTGTCAACCACGCTATCTTGTCCAGCGCCGCCAGCGCCTGCGCGATCACGCCGGATTCGCCGATTCCCGACGGCGACAGCGCTGCCGCGACCATTCTTGCGCTGACGCACAAGCGCAATGCGCTCACTGGGATGTCGTGCCCGCTGCCGCATAACACCGGCTGGCCCAACTGGAATCGCCGTGCGGCCAATTCAGCTTCGGCGTCTCCTTGCCGCAGGGTTTTATCCGTGCTCATATCGCGTTGCAGATCGAGATAAATACGCGCGGTTTCTTCGCGGTTCAGCGGCACCCGAGGAAGATGCGGATTTGACGCAGAACGATACAATAAAAACGAGAAGATGCTCGGCACCGTATCCCAGGACTCCTCGACCGGCAACGGATAACGGTTCAAGGGCTGCGTCGGCAGCAGCTGAAACGTATCGTCGTTCTGCAATCGATGCGAGATCGCGTCTGCGCATTTCTGCATAAATGCCTGCACCCGCCACTCAGGCAGCGCATAAAACGTCCGCATTTCCGCCAGAGCCGCTTCCCAGCGCAGCAATAAACCGCAGTTCGCGACATCGCTCAAATCGCCATGCTGCCGTTGTTCCGGCCATTCCGTCCGGGCGGAATAATCGAGCAAGGCAAGCGGGAGCTCGCCGGACGGGATGCTTGCCGGCAAAAACAGCGCGCCGGAAAAGCTCGGCCCGGTCATGAATTTGGAACCGGTGATCGCCACCATGTAACCGCAATCCAGGTAAGCGCGCAGCGTGGCCGGCACAATCCGGCACTGGCACGCGTCGACCAATACGGTCAAACGGCCAGCATACATGCGTAGAAGTCTGGCCGCGCACGCCGGGCTGGGTGCGATCAGCCCGGTCTTGCTGACGTCCGTCAGCGTCAGCAGCACGCGCTGTCCGCCGGCGATAGCGGAAGCAACGATGCCGGTAATATCGTTATCGATTGCTTCGGCCGAACGCGGATACCCGTTGGCGTCGCGGATGGCTGCCACGCGAACCGCAACGGAACGCTCCGTCAGCAGCGCGTTTTCGGTCACGGTAACGCCGAGCGCGGTCCGGCTGCTGAAATGCCGCCCTGCCAGCGCAGCCGCCACCCCGCTCCCGGTTTCAGCGGTGTCCACCATCACTGCGCACAAAGGCATCGCAGCGGCATGATCGATTAATTGTGCGGCAATCAGATGCGCGTCGGTGCCGGAAGCGGCAAAAACGATATCGGCACCGGGAAGGTCGGCCAGACCGAAAAGCGTTTTCAATTCCTGTCGCAAACGTTCGTACTCTTGCGCGTAGCGCCGGTCGCCGGGCCGGTCTCCGGCGCGCGCCAGTTTCTCGCGCAATGCGTCGGCTGCCGCAAATCCGGCTGCGGAAACCGTCGTCGCGGTAGACGAGCCCAGCGCGATCAGATTAGCGTCTGGATAAGGGCTGCAGCCGTATTTATTGACGCCTCCCGGCTTGTCCAGGCGTATCCGGTCGTCTCCGCCTTCCGTCAGAAATTGCGCTGTGGAAGGAAACTCCTTATGTTTCTTAACGCTGTCCGGCATAAGGGGATGTCAATGCCCTGAGCAGCATTTCGCGAAATGCGGCGAAGACTTTCCGCATCTGCGGATGTTTGTAAGGAAAAATTTCGACGGGATCGAGCGCATGCACGATCATATTGCTGTCGATCTCGAATATCAGCAGCTTGCCGTCCGCCGTTTCGCCGCAATCGATCCCGAGATAATCCAGCCCCGCGCGCGCGCTGATTTCATTGAAAGCCGCCTGATGCTTGATCGCGAACGTATCGTCGAAATTCGCCATGAATCTCGCTTCTTCTTCGCGGTTTTCAGGGTTATCGAGCATTTCCGCATTCAGATAATGCACCATCCAGTGCCGGGAGAGCGCCAGATGGCAGACGTAAGGCCGCCCACGGATCAGAACGATGCGATATTTCCGGTACAAACCGTCGGCTTGCTTGTACTCGACAAACCGCGACACATAAAACGCCGCTTCATCCCGTTGCGCCAGATAAGCATCCAGGTCGGAAGGAGCGTCCAGTTTCATCAGGCCCTGACCGGCATGCGAATCGATCGGGCGAACAATCACCGGGAAATCGCCGTCGTCGATTATTGCCGTGATCGGCAGGCCGCCCTGCGCCACCTCTTGCAGCCGCGCTCTGTCGGCGCGGCGGGTCTTCGGCATCACGATGCCGGGCACCGATTCGAGCATGGCGCACGCGTCGTCGCGCGCGAGCTGGCTGATTTTATCCGGCCGGTTCAGTACCGGTTTCCGCCAATCGGCAATCATTTTATCGACATGCTCCAGCAAGGGCCGATTATGATCGGATTCGCCGATGGCGACGAAGACGACATCGTAATCCGGCAATTCGGCGGGGAACGGAATACCGGGGCCGACATACAGCATGTCCAGCTCCACATCGCTGTCTTCCACCAGAAATTCGAGCGGCGTATTCGCCATCAGATCGCCCGGCCCCATAATCGCCAGCAAGCGCAGGGCAATCGGGCTTATCGTAGCCGGCTGCCTGTAAATTTGCTGCATTTTCAATGCCTCAGTCTGCATTCTTAAAGCAAATTCTTTATTCTGTTTGAGCTGAAATATGGTGGCGATATCCAGGAATGATTCCGCAGCAGCGGGGTTCGACTTGACATATTCGATCAACCGCAAACCCAGGGGGGTCAAATCCAGCCCTTTCATGGCCATCCGCATCAATGCGGGCAGACCGATGAACGGCACTTTGACCGGCTCGTTGCCGATCGGAGACGAGGTCGTTTCAGCGCTCAATATTCATTCCCTTCTTTGTTCAAAAGACGTCCGAAGCGGATGACAGCCGCGAGCAGGTTATCGAGATCCCTGCTTTGCGTACGATGATTCACAATTGCAGCGCGGATCGCCAGCCGCCCGTTAATATTCGTCGTCGACGGCGCAGCGATGCCGGAATTCTGTACCGCAACCGCAATCGCGGCATTGAGCGTGTCAGTGCCTGCGCCGCGGTATCCGAAGCAGACGATGTTCAGCGATACCGGCGCCAGCAATTCCAGCTCCGGCTCCGCTTCTATCCGTTGGCGCAAATACTGCGCCAGACGGCAGGTTTTTGCAATTGTCGCCCCCAGTTTCTCCGCCCCGTAAACCTGTATCGTGAACCAGGCTTTGAGCGCCCTGAAACCGCGCGACAGATCCGGCCCGAAGTCGCACGGCCACGGCGAACCCGCCGCCATGCCCGTCGCGGCGCGCTGCAAGTAAGCGGCGGGCGAGGCGAACGTAGCGTAATGCATCGCGCTGTCTTTTACCAGGATAAAACCCGCATCGTAAGGCACTTGTCCCCATTTGTGAAAATCGAAGGCAATCGAGTCGGCGCGTTCTATGCCTTTCAGTTGCGGCGCGATTTCCGGCGCGAGCATGGCAAGCGCGCCGTAAGCGCCGTCGATATGAAACCACAGCGCTTCCCTGGCGGCGATTTCCGCCAGCGCTGCCAGATCGTCGATCGCGCCGACGTCTACCGAACCGGCGGTCGCCGCGATAAAAAACGGCGTAAATCCCCGTTCGCGATCATCGGCGATGGCGGATTCGAGTTTCGGGATATCGATCTGAAAGCGATCGTTCATGGGGATGATCCGCAAGGCCTGGCGGCCGAAACCGGCCAGATCCATCGCTTGGGCAATGCAGCTGTGAGCGCCGGCAGAGGCGTACGCAGTCAGGCGTTTGCCGCCGGCGGCGACGCCGGCATCGCGCACTTCCGAGCCTGACACAGCGGTACGCGCTACCCAGACCGCCAGCAGATTAGCCATCGAAGTGCCGGTAACGAACAATCCGCTCGCGCTCTCGGGGAAACCGAACAGCTCGCGCATCCAGCTCGCCACCTGCCGTTCGACTTCGACCGGAATCTGGTCGCGGCCGCCGAGATTTGCGTTCAGCCCTGCGCTCAGCATATCGGCCAGCATGCCCACCGCCGTGCCGCCGCCATGCACCCAGCCCATGAATCCGGGATGCGCGTTGCCGATGGCGTACGGCAGAATATCCCGCATGAACGTCGCATGCACGGATTCAAGCGAATTGGCCGCTTGCGGCAGCGGCTGCCGGAACGCGTCGCGCGCCGCCGCCGGAATCGGCTGCCAGACCGGGCGCTCGCGCAGATGCTCGAGATAATCGAACATATCGTCGAGCATGCGATGTCCCTGTCGCCGCAGATCGTGCCAGTCTTCGGGGTCCAGCGTCTCGGCCGACGCTATCGGCAGGTTTTTGTTCGCGCCAGACATTCAACCGCCCTGCTCTGATAATGAAGAAAAGTCGATTGTACTGCTAATCGCTTCCAACGGCCAAAAGCTTGGATGAATTCAAACCGTAGCGCTTTAATTTTCGATATAAAGTGCGTTCGCTGATACCGAGCGTATCGGCCACGTTGCGCCGGTGTCCGTGATGGATGTGCAACAGCTCTGCTATGTAGCCGGCTTCGATCTGCGCCATCGGAACGCCCTGCACAGACTCTCCCGAAGCCGTTATCGAAGTTGCTGCAGCAGCCGGTTCCGATGATGCGCCGGTTACTGCTGCCGGTTGCGGCAACGATTCCGGCTGCATATTGCCCAATACGATATAGTCGGCGCTAATCACGTAATGGTGACAAATTGCCACGGCTTTTAATAGAATATTGCGCAATTCGCGCACATTCCCGGGAAAATGATACTGCGCCAGTTTTGCCAGCGCGTCGTCGGTCAGCCTGCAACGCGGCGTGCCGTTTACGGCGATGCGTTTTAATATCGCTTCAGCCAGCGCAGGAATATCGCTGCGCCGTTCGCGCAGACTGGGCAAATGCAGATCAATGGCGGAAATACGATAATATAAATCGGGGCGGAAGCGCCCGGTTTCCATCATCTTTAACAGATCGCTGTTGGTAGCAGTAATAATGCGAACATCCGCCTGCAATGTTTCCGTCCCTCCTACGCGCCGGAATTCGCCGCTTTCCAGTACCCGCAACAATTTTCCCTGCAAAGATAGCGGGATTTCTCCCACTTCATCCAGAAACAGGGTCCCGCCTTCCGCCAGCTCGAACAAGCCTTGTTTACGGCCGATACAACCGGTAAACGCTCCCCGTTCATGACCGAACAGTTCGTCTTCGAACATGGTGTCTGCAATCGCGGCGCAATTGATCGCGAAAAAAGGCTTATCGCGCCGGCGCGAGCGCTTGTGCAGATATTGCGCGGCCAGTTCCTTGCCGACGCCGCTCTCGCCCAGCAATAACACCGACGCCTCGGACTGAGCGGTGCGCGACAAAAGTTCCACGCATTGCAGAAAAGCCGGAGAGTTGCCTATCATGCGC
>DASSZW010000188.1:0-2608 GCA_035713285.1 Burkholderiales bacterium | reverse complement strand
CGGCCAAAGTATGTCGGCAGCGCATAAAGGGATGAATATCGATTCGGCGCAATTTAACGCCTTGGTAGAGGATTTACAGCTTTCTCTGGCTGACAATCATGTGCCGATCGGATTGGGCAATAAATTGCTCGCCATACTGGCACCCATGAAAAAAGATATCGATCACAAATAATCCGTATCTTTCTGTCGTGGCTTGTTCTGGCCAGACAACTTTTGCGTTATTCTTGTCAGCTCCTCGCAGGCGAGAATAACGTTCATTTACAGGACATCATCATGAATAAACTTGCCCCCCTTGCTAAGGTTTTGACGTTATCGGTATTATCGTGTCCTGTAATGGCTGCCGATACAATTGTCGATATCAGCCAGTTTGCATTTACACCCGTGGTCGAAGTGCCGGCCGGAACTAAAATAGTCTGGGTCAATCGGGACAAAGTTAATCATAGCGTGATCGGCGATGCTGGAACATTCAACTCCGGTTCCTTAAAGCCTGACGATAGCTTCAGTCATACCTTTGCTGCCGCAGGGACATATGCCTATCATTGCGGGTATCATGCTTATATGAATGGGGTTATAGTCGTTAAATAATTTCAGGTACGCGATATGGCGCAATCGACCGATACACCGGCCACGCTGGCTCATTTACTTTCCCGGTGCGCCCTGAACGATCAGGCGGCGTTGGCGCAGTTGTATAAACTGACGTCAGCCAGACTGATGGCGGTCGCCTTCAGGGTTTTGCAAAGACGCGACTGGGCGGAAGATGTATTGCAGGAATCGTTTGTCAATATCTGGCATCATGCGCAGGATTATCAGGTACAAAAAGCCGCTCCATTAACCTGGATGACGCATATCGTCCGGAATCGCGCATTGGACTGGTTGCGGCGACCCCAGCATGAAACGATACTGGATGGAGCGGAAGTAGAGAATAGCTGGAATGATCCCGCTGCGGGTCTGTTCGAGCAATTAAGCCGGGTGCGCGAGGGGGCGACTATTGAGGAATGCATGCGCCAGATCGAGGCCAAAAATCGTCAGGCGATTGCGCTGGCATTCTGGCAAGGGCTTACGCATTCGGAGCTGGCGCAACACATGCAGCAACCAATCGGAACGGTAAAAGCATGGATCAGGCGAGGGCTGGCTGTCATCAGGAAATGCTTCGAGGTCGCTCATGAACTATCGTAACCCCGAGTTAAAAAGCCGGCTTGCGGCCGAATATGTATTAGGGACCTTGCGCGGGCATGCCCGCTTGCGTTTCGAACGGCTGATGCGAGAGGATGAGCTGTTGCGCGACGAAGTTGCGGACTGGCAAACCCGCATGATGCCTCTGGCCGACAGTCTGGTTCCCATAAAACCTCGCGGCCGGGTATGGCAGGACATACGCAGCAGTCTGGGGTTCGATACGGTTTCTCGCCGCAGCCTCCTGTTCTGGCGTAATCTCGGAGTTTTTTCTTCCGCGGCCGCCATTCTGATGGCGGCGTACATCTCAACGGCCCCGATCCATACATCCGCTCCTGGTTACATAGCCGTCATTGCCGACAAGCACGCGAATCCGGTATGGCTGTTCAGCAGCAGCGATACTGCCATTACCATCAAATCATTGGTTCCGAGCACGGTCATTGCGGGCCGTTCGCTTGAATTATGGCTGTTGCCTGAAGGCGGCCAACCTGTTTCGCTAGGGCTGTTGCCGCTGACCGGAAATATAACCAGGCTGTTGCCGCATGCCGTGGCGAAATTAATGGCTAATTCCCATGCTCTGGCGGTCAGTCTGGAACCGGCAGGAGGGTCGCCCACCGGCCAGCCGACGGGACCGATCCTGTACCAGGCCCCGATAGCGGTCAACACATGAACGGTGAAAGTTGATCATCGCCTCTGATAGGAAACTTTAAAGGCAAAAGCGGGGGGCGGCCGTAAGGCTTACGAGCCGACCGGAACGCTGCGCTGTTTCTTGGGCGCCAGCATGGTGATGCTGACGCCGGCGAGGACGAGCGCGCCGCCGACCAGTTGTACGGCGCTCGGCAATTTTCCGGTAATTGCGACAATCAGCAGGGCGAATACCGGTATCAGATTCATAAACAGCGCCGTTCCGCCGGCGCCCAGATGCGCAATGCCGGTATTCCAGAATAAATAGGCGAGTACGGTTCCGCCGGTGGCCATGAGCAGCAATGCGATGCCGGCATGGATGCCGGGCTCTACGAGGACTTGCGTCGAGAATAAGGCCGTGACCAGGAGCAAGACGGCGCCGGCAGCCATGACCCAGGTCGTATTGGTCAAAGCCGAGAGTTTGGGCATGGCGCTGCGGCTGATGACATTGTAGAATGCCCAGGCGATATTGGCGCCTAGCATCAGGATGTCTCCCTGAACGATTTGCAGATGCCTCAGATGCCGGAGATCGCCCCCGGATATGACGACGATAACGCCGAACAAAGCGAGCGGTAAAGAGATCAGCAGCCTGGCCGAAGGCCGTTCGCCGAGCGCGACCGCAGCAAGCAAGGTGGTCAGTAACGGGTTGGTGGCCATGATCAGCGCAGCATCGCCGGCGCTGGCCGTGCGCATCGCCGCGAAAAACAGCAGATTGAAGCCGCAGATGCCGATTGCGCCTATCAAGAAATAGACC
>DASSZW010000187.1:0-10431 GCA_035713285.1 Burkholderiales bacterium | reverse complement strand
TGCGAGCTATTTCTTTAGCAGCCATATCGCCGCTGAATTGATACTGACTTATCCTCAATCTGTAGGTATCGATGTGCAAGGCAACAATATCGGCTCGGTCGATGCACTGCCGCCGACGCTGACGCTGCAGTACCACTTTATGCCGGACAGCCCGTATTTCAGACCGTATCTCGGCGCGGGCATCAATTACACCAACTTTTCGAATGCCGGTCTGGCAGCGGGAGCGATAAACGTTTCCAACAGCAGTTGGGGTGCTGCGCTGCAAGCCGGATTCGATGTTCCGCTCAGTCAGAACCTGTTGTTCAACCTGGATGTCAAGAAAATCTATATGAAAACCGATGCATCGATGAACGGCGCATATCTTACTACCATTACGCTCGACCCGGTATTGATGGGCGTCGGTCTCGGCTGGAAATTCTAGGCGGTTTCTCGGGGATGAAGGCCACTCCATCGGTCTTCATCTTTTTTTATCAATCTTTCAGGCTTTTCAGGATATCGTGGTATGCGTTCAATCTCGTCGCACTGATTTTTCCTTGCGACGCAGCCTGCAGTACCGCACATTCCGGTTCGTGGGTATGCCTGCAATTGCTGAACCGGCACAATCCCAGGTACGGACGGAATTCGATAAATAAATCATCGAGTTCGCCCGCGCGAATATGATTCAGGCCGAACGCCTGCATGCCTGGAGAATCGATAACGCGGCTGTCGGCATCGAGCCGGTACATTTTTGCGCTGGTGGTCGTATGCTTGCCAGAATCGAGCGCGGTGGATATGTCGGCAGTCACCGTCATGGCGCCCGGTATCAATGCATTGATCAGGCTCGATTTGCCCATTCCGGATTGGCCGACGAAGGCGCTGATTTTGCCGCTGAGATACGGCCTGAGCGCATTGACGTCATGCAGCGCCGAGACGCGTATCACCGGATAGCCCAATTCCCGGTACAGGTTCGTTTGCTGGTAGATGCGTTCCGCAGTAGCGCCCAGATCGGATTTGTTCAGACAGATCATGACTTCCATTTCGGCGGCTACCGCAGCAATGATGCATCGATTGACCAGTACGTCGTAATAGCTGGGTTCCGGCGCAATCACGATTACGGCCAGGTCGACATTCGCCGCAATGAGCTTGCTGCGGTGCGCGACCGAACGATAAAGCAGGCTGCGGCGGGGCAGGATGCGTTCGACTACGCCCTGATCCGGACTGGTGAGTTTGAATTCGACCCGGTCGCCGCACGCGACGGTATCGGTCTGTTTGCCGCGGGCGACACAATCGAATGACGTGTTGCCGGTCTCTACTTGATAATGCCGGCCGTAAGCGGCGGTTACGAGGCCGTTGAGCAATTCAGGCCCGGTCATGATAGCAGCGATTTCAGGGTGTACAGCAAATCCAGCGCCGCTTTCGGCGTCAGCGCGTCGGGATCGACGGTTTCGAGCAGATCGACGGCGGATTGACCTCGGGCCGGCAGGGCCGGTTCCACGCACGGATTATGGAACAGGTCGGCTTGCGGCTGATTCGGCGCGGCAGCAAGCTCAAGTTCCGCGAGTTTGCGCCGGGCGGCCGTAATTACAGGCCTGGGTATTCCCGCCAGCGCCGCGACTTGCAGGCCGTAACTCTGGCTCGCCGGGCCTTCCTTGATGTTATGCAGGAAAACGATGCGATCTTTGTATTCGACGGCGGTAACGTGTATGTTTACGATTTGCTGCCAGTGCGCGGGCAATTGCGTCAGCTCGAAATAATGCGTGGCGAATAAGGTATAAGCGCCGATTTTCTCCGCCAGTTGCCGCGCGATGGCCCAGGCGAGCGCCAGCCCGTCGAAGGTCGATGTGCCGCGTCCGATTTCGTCGAGCAATACCAGACTGTTCGGGCTGGCGTTATGCAGAATATATGCTGCTTCGGTCATTTCGACCATAAACGTCGAGCGCCCGCCGGCCAGATCGTCGGCACTGCCGATGCGGGTGAATATCTGATCGATAACGCCGATGCGCGCCTCGCGCGCCGGTACCCAGCTGCCGCTGCAGGCGAGCAGGACGATCAGCGCTGTTTGCCGCATATAGGTCGATTTTCCGCCCATATTCGGGCCGGTTATGAGCAACATTTGCCGGGTGCGGGTCAGCAGGGTATCGTTGGGTATAAATTCGTGCAGCCGCTGTTCGACGACCGGATGCCGGCCGCCGACGATGTCGATGACCGGATCGTCGCTCAATTCCGGCCGGCAAAAATTGAGCGCGACGGCCCGTTCCGCCAGCGTACAGAGGACATCGAGATCGGCCAGCGCCGACGCCAGTTGCTGCAATTGCGGCACGTCCGGCAGCAAACGGCGCACGAGACCGTCGTACAGGTATTTTTCCCGCGCCAGCGCGCGGTCGGCGGCAGACAAGGCCTTATCCTCGAATTCCTTCAGTTCGGGCGTAATATAGCGCTCGGCGTTTTTCAGCGTTTGCCGGCGCTGATAGTCAGCCGGAACGGGAGCAGTCTGGGCACGGCTGATTTCGATGTAATACCCGTGCACCCGATTGTATTCGACGCGCAATCCGGCGATCCCGGTGCGCTCGCGCTCGCGGCTTTCCAGCGCGACGAGAAAGGCGCCGCTGTCGCTCTGCAAATTGCGCAGTTCGTCGAGTTCGGCGTCGTAACCTGCCGCAATGACGCCGCCTTCGCGCACCAGCGCCGCGGGTTCGGGCGGGATGGCGTCGGCCAGCAACCGATGCAAATCCGGTAACGGTCGACACAGTTCGGCAATATCACGGGTGCAGGGATTATTGAGACCCTCCAGCGATTCCTGCAACAAGGGCAATAATGTCAGGGTGTCGCGCAATCCCGATAAATCGCGCGGGCGTACGTTTTCCAGCGCGATCCGGCCGCCGATGCGCTCAATGTCGACACAGTCCGCAAGCAGTTTATGGAGCCGCTGGCGAGTCGGCATTTGCCCGATCAAATCGGTAATCGCCGATTGCCGCCGCAAGACGGTCTGGCGGTCGCGCAGGGGATGATGCAGCCAGTGCCGCAACCTGCGCGAGCCCATCGACGTCGCGCAGGTATCGAGCAAGGATAGCAATGTAGGCGCATCGTCGCCTTGCAGCGTCAGGCTGATTTCCAGGTTTCGCCGCGTGTTGGCATCCATCCGCACGTACGCGTCGTCCGGTTCGGTAACGATGCTCTGGATATGCGGCAGAACGCCGCCCTGAGTCGTTTTTGCATATTGCAGCAAAGCGCCGGCCGCGGCAATTGCCGCTGTCATGTTTGCGCAACCGTAGGCCCGCAGATCGTGCGTCGAGAATTGCTCGCACAGCACTTCGTGCGCCCGTTTCGCGTTGAAATCGAGCGCGGACAGCTTGCGTACGCCGGCGATGCCGTTCAGCGCGGCAAACCCGGCGTCTTCCGCGACCAGAATTTCGGCCGGCGCGATGCGCTCCAGCGCGGCGGACAATTGTTCGGCAGCGATTTCGCTTACGCAAAACCGCCCGCTCGCCAGATTGAGCCACGCCAGCCCCAGCAGGCCGGATTTAGACGGCGCGGCAATCGCCAGCAACAGGCTGTCGCGCCGATCGTCCAGCAACGCCGCATCGGTCAGCGTGCCCGGCGTCACGATCCGCGCCACCCGGCGCTCGACCGGACCCTTACCGGCAGCGGGGTCGCCGATCTGTTCGCAGATCGCGACCGACAAACCCTGCTTGACCAGCTTCGCCAGATACGGCTCGACTGCGTGATAAGGCACGCCCGCCATTTTGATCGCCGCGCCCGCCGACGAACCGCGGGTCGTGAGTGTAATCCCCAGCAACTGCGCAGCGCGTACCGCATCGTCGAAAAATAGCTCGTAAAAATCGCCCATGCGGTAAAACAGCAGCTTGTCGGCGTGCTCGGCCTTGATGCGCAGGTATTGCTGCATCATCGGGGTGTGAGAGCTTATCGCTTTATCATCAATCATTCATTTGTATTTTATCTTCAGCATTATTTGAGGCGATAACAAAGCCTTATTTTAACCTAAAACAAAGCAATTAAGATTTAAGAGGTCGTTCCCACCTCGGTTTATTGGCATTTCTTGATAATGCATGCATTCGGCTGAACAAAATAAAGGTGTCATTTTCGGTCGTAATGTTTATCATTCCAATGAAAAAATAATCTATAATTCAATTATTGATAATATAAATAGTTGCTCTGGGTAAATTATGTTTTTTTTGTGTTTTTATAAAGGGGGTAACAATGAATCGCTTGGCAAGAACGATGTTGTTGGTGTTTTTATTGGCAAATGGCACGGCATACGCTGATCTTCTCGGTGCGCTCAATAGCTTGAATAATGCGCTGGCAGGAACAGCGAATGCCGGCACTGCTGCAACCGCTGGTCCAATCACCGCTCAAAATGGATTTGAAGCAAGTACATTGACCATGAGCGATAATGCCAAGGCGCTGATAAGAAAAAAAATCCAGCTGGCGGAAAATCTTCCAGCCAATCATGGGATCCTTGCAAAAGATATCAAGGAGGCAGAGGATCAGATTGAACCAGCAATTGAACTTGCGGCTACAGCTACCGGAAATTTGTGCAGTCTTGAACAACGGTATGCCCGACCGGGTAATTTTAATTGCCAATTCATTAGCGGCAACGATTCCACAGTTTTTATGTATATGCAAAATACGCCAAAAACGCAGCCTCTTCAGGTAGTTTCGATTTCAAACTGGTCGCTGCAAACAGCCAATGCATTTCAGTTTTATGTAAATTATTGCAGCAATATCAGCCAGGTATGCCATTCTGTTGGGTATGGCTTCAGCAATATGGGAGATGGTTGGATGCTGGGTGTATTGTCGCCTTATTGATCGTCAACTGTACAAAAGCGCAGCCCCTTAGCTCCACGTTAGCCCCATAAAACACGGCCTGTATCTGGATTGGCAAACGTATTTATTGTATCTACAGTAAACAATGAGAATCGAGTTCGACCCCGCCAAAGATGCAACAAACCAGACAAAGCATGGCGTCTCTCTTGCGTTGGCAGGCGAACTTGATTGGGAAGCCGCACTGGTTTGGGTCGATGACCGCTTTGAGTACGGCGATTTGCGAATGATCGCACTCGCACCAAAGACTGGCATCCTCTACGTGGCATTTGTTGAACGGGGCAAGATGCGAAGGATTATTAGCCTGCGCCTAGCCAATCGTCGCGAGGTAACACACTATGCCAAAAATATCTAAACGTCCAACCGTCGTGATGCCTACTTTGCAAGAAGACAAGGTTATTACTGCTGCGGCCAAGGCTGATCCAGACGCTCAGCCGCTCATGCCAAAGCAGTTGAAGTCTATGGTCCCAATGCAAGCACTTCGCGGACGCATGCGTTCGCCTTTCAAATTCAGGGCCTGCGGTCCTTCTCTAAATAACAGTATGAACAGGAACGCCACACCGGCAATCGAATATCGCATTGCAGTGAAATTAAAAGGATCGATATACTTTAACGCAGAGGTCATTATCGGAAACATGCCGCCCCATGACAATGTCGCAACCATACAAAAAAAGACGCCTAGTGAATATTTGGTTTTCATGATTTCTCCAGTTCGAGGATAAATTTTCTGTGCTGGAGAAACTTTAAGCGTTTAATTAATAATAAACTATTCGTATTTTTTGGTATGGGCATCAGTTTTTTGGAAGGCTTGTTGACGTGAAACGCTGTGGCAATAACATGGATTTGTGCATATCTGCATATTCGGCAAGTTTGAGTACGTAGTTGTGACGTAGTTACGGTTCGTGTGGTATTTTCGGACCAACCCGCGCCCAGTCGAAATACGGCCCGGGGTCGGTTTTGCGGCCGGGGGCGATGGCGCTGTGTCCGGCTAGCGGCAGTTTGCCGTAAGCGGCGCGCAAACCGGCGATCAGGTCTGTTAACTGACGATATTGCAATTCGGTAAATGCAGTATGGTCGTCGCCTTCGAGTTCTATGCCGAGGGAGAAATCGTTGCAGCGTTCCCAGCCGCGCCATGCCGAGACGCCGCAATGCCAGGCGCGTTTGAGGCAAGGCACAAACTGGATGATTTCGCCGTCGCGGCGGATAAAAAAATGCGCCGATACGCGCAGCGTATGAATTTGCGCGTAATAAGGGTGAGCGGCGGGATCGAGCTGGCCGGTAAACAGTTCCGGTACGCCGCTACCGCCGAATTCGCCGGGCGGCAGCGAGATATTATGGATCACGATCAAGCGGATGTCGGCGGGATTGCCGCGGTAGTCGCAGTGCGGGGAAGCGATGAAGCGCGTGCCGGCGAGTACGCCGCGGTCGTCGATATTCATCAGGGTTCTTCCTGCGGCGCGCAGTTCAGGGTATCGGCGATTGCCTGATGCAGCGCGGCGGGCAGCGCTTCGGCATGGAGCGGCGCGTGGAATTTGCCGTCTGCGAATAAAAACAGGCTGGGCAAATGAAATACTTCGTATTCGTTCGCCAGTGCGGTGGCGACCGCTACGTCGACGACGTAACCGTTTTGCAATAGCGGGCTGGAAAATCCTTCCAGCAAATGCAACCACATACGGCAACTGCCGCAATCGGGCGCGGTGAACAGGACCAGGCTGACTCCGGGAGCCGCGGCGAGGCGATGATGGAAATCGAATTCCGACAAAACCTGAAGAAACATATTCGTCGTGCCGTTCGGCGTCAATCGATGAGAGACAGTACGCGCTCGCTTGCTCCCACCTGACGTTCCAGCCAGGCGTGAGCGCGGGCGGCGAGAGCCGCGCCTTGTTCCGGCTGGTCGATGAGCATTTTAATGCGGGCGAACAGGGCTTCGCTGTCGTTTCCGGCCAATACGACTCCGGCTTCGACTGCGGCGGCGATCAGCGGCTGGCGCCGATGCGCGGCGCCGACTATGACCGGCTTGTTTAATAAAACCGGGGTAACGATATCGGGGTCGTTTTGGGCTTGCGCATCGAGCGTGCCGCCGGCGATCACAAAATCGGCGCAGGCGTAGAGCGATTCCAGCGGTTGAGGGTCTTCTATGTAATAGACCCGCGTTTTAATCGGAACGAACGACGTCGACAGGCGGCGGTGGCGTATCGTTTGCAGCCGGTATTTGATCGATTCGCGATAGACCGGTTCGCAGCGGGCGGGATCGCGCGGCGCCAGCAGCATCAGCCCCATTTTATGGCGGATCGCGCGATTGAACAGCGCGTAAGCATAATCTTCTTCGGCTTCGCCGGTGGCGGCGAAATAGCCTAACCAGCGGTCGCCTTCGCGCTGTTCTTTGAATCGCTTGCAAATTTCCGTATCGACGCTGACGGTAGGTAATCGGGCTAATCCGGCGAGGGGATCGCCGGTAACGACGGCTTCGGGCAACTCCGCTAACGCTTGAGCCGTGGTAATTATTCTGCATTTTGCATCGGCAATCGCCGCATCCCGGGCGTTGATCCAGAAAATCGGGCAATTTGCCGCGACCGCCAAGGGGCGATAGGCACTCGTCATGCCGAGTATAATCAACCGTTGCGGCTGGATTTTTTTTATCCGTTCCGCGGCCCCAGCCAGATCGGCGGGTAATTGCAGCAAGGGATAAGCAGATACCGGATCGGTATTGTCCGTAACCGCCAGGGCCAGGTTATGGAATTTGGCTTGCAGGGCGACGATAAATTCGCCCGCACGCGATAGCGTCGCCGCGTCGGTTAAAAGCAAAGTGCTGCCGCGCATGCCGTCGGGCAATTTGTTGAAGCCCAGGAAATCAAACAAAGCCATAGAAGTGCCCAGAATTATAATGGTGAGACCCTGTACGATTACGGCGTGCGCTGCATCGTACAAATTATCCCGTATCGTTAACCTCCAAGAATACCTGAAATGATGCGCTGTATCCAAATGTTTTGCGTGCGGGTTTGTACGGCAGAGAGCCGGAGCAATTTGTGCTGTGCCGGCTCGATAAAATTGATCTGCCGCATTACCGCCTGAACGATAATGCGGTGCGTTTCAGGAAACGATCCGGATCAGAAATCCCTTTCGATTTTGAGGGCGTTCAGAATGGTGTCGCCGGCGAGCATGTACGCGCCGTGATTCAGGCCGTCGAGAATTTCCCCGTCGTTCCAGCCTTGCGCCTTGAGTTGGGCGATGTCGTTCTGATCGATGGAGTTGGAGTTTTTCGTGGCTTTCAGTACAAACAGCAGCATGGCTTTATCCTTTTCGGATAACGGCGCGCTGGCGGGATCGATTTTAGTGGCGGCGACCTGTTCCTGCGTCAGATGACACATATTGATCAGCATCGCTTCGTTAAATCCCACGCAATATTCGCAATTCGTGTTCTGCGAAATCAGCATGCGCATCATCGCCAGCAGGGTAGCGCTCAAGGTCGGATGCTGCATGTAATAGCCGACCTGTTGCCATTGCCGCGCCAGAAGCTGCGGGCTGCTGCTGTAAATCTGTATGGCGGCCGGGACCGAGCCGAACGCGTTCTGTATTTCGTCATAGATTTCCTTGACTTTTCCTTCCGCTTTTTCAGGGGTTACAGTATGGATTAAAGGCATGTTCATTACTCCTCGCAAATAAGATACCGACCATTCGGTATCTGCCAATCCGGATCACGGCGTGATCCGGCGCTCACAAAGTCCCACGCGATTAACGCCGGGTCAATGTATTTTCAGGTATGGCAATCATAGATCGCCATCGGTTACAAAATCATTAAGCTGCGTATATAACCCTGCAACTGCTGAAGGCATATCTGGAAAGGACAAACCGATTGCCGGTTTTTTGCCATGCCTATGCAGCCTTCCCACGCCGAAAGTATGAACAGGGCAGCGGCGGAACAGTCTATTTCCGGTTTGATCGTGCCTTGCCGTTGCCCGTTGAGCAGGGCGGTATGTATGGCCGATTGCCACTCTTCCAGTATGACGTTCAGGCGATGCCGGAATTGTTCGTCCAGCGGGCTCATTTCCTGGATCAGATTGTTGAGCGGACAGCCCAGCAAGATGGCTTCTTCGTCGAGACGGGATCCGAGTTGGGCGATCACGTCAAGCAAGGTTTCGACTGGCGTTTCGCTGTCGCGTATGCGCGCTATGAACCAGTCGTTCAGGTTGACTGCGATGACCTCGTCGATGACGGCGAGCCCCAATGCGTGCTTGGTGGCGAAGTGATGATACAGCGCCCCTTTGGTCAGTCCGGTCGATTCGAGGATATTGTTGATGCTCGCGCCTTGATAGCCGTGGCGGCGAATTTCGCAATAAGCCGACGAGAGCAGTTTCTCCCGGGTTGCATCGTGCGATTTGAATTTGGTTTCGGCCGTCATGGGAGGATTAGATACCAAACGGTATGGATGTGTCAAGAAAAATTACAGGCAGGGATAAACATGCGTTTCCGGCAGAGTCAAACGCCGCCGGCAAACGCGTTTTGCCGCCATGCTTCGTAAATCACGACGGCTACGCTATTGGATAGGTTAAGGCTGCGGCTGTCGGCTTTCATCGGCAGGCGCAGACGTTGCCCGCTGTCGAATTCAGCCAGAATCCCGTCAGGCAGGCCGCGCGTTTCCGGGCCGAAGAGGAATACGTCTTCGGCTTTGAAGTCGCACGTCGCCAGCATGGCCGAGCCTTTGGTGGTCATGGCGAAAAAACGGCGATTACCCAGCTCATCCCGGCAAGCTGTCCAGTCGGCATGGACGCGCAGGCTGGCGTATTCGTGATAATCCAGGCCTGCTCGCCGCAGCTGTTTGTCTTCGAGCCCGAAACCCAAAGGTTCCACCAGATGCAGCGTGCAGCCGGTATTGGCGGCGAGCCGGATGATATTGCCGGTATTGGGCGGAATCTCCGGTTGAAACAAGACGATATGGAACATGAGTAAGTGCCGGTCAAATAATCGGATAAGCGGAATGGCCCGTTGCCATTGCGGCTGAATGTTAATCGTGCTGCGGCGGCGTTCTCGGATAGACCGGAGCGCGCGGCCGCGGAACGGGAGCAGGACGAGGATTGGCCATTTCGGCCGACTGTGCCGGGACTGGCTTAGGCATCGCCTGGTTCTGCGGTTGCATGCGTCGGGCATTTATGCGCTGATCAGTGCGCTCGTTGCCGAAATACGATTGCTGTCCGTAATTTTCTCTCTGCATGACGCGACGTTGCTGATTTGCGGGCACATGCACTGCTTGCACGTTGCGGTCAGGGTAAGCTTGCGAGTACGGGTGGGGATGCGGATACCCGTTAGCATTGCCGAAACCGGCAGGAGCCTGCGCTGCCCGGGATTCGGGCCTGGCGGCCGGCTGGCCGGCCGGCGGCAGGTGCAGCTGCTGAAAATCGTGTTTGGCGCCGGCGGAAGATTGGATCGGGCCCGGTGAAGCATACCGGTTCTGTCGCATCGCCGAATTGCCGCTTCTGGGGACTGGGCTTACGGCCGCATTTCCTCCGTTCGAACGAAGTGCTCCGTTACCGGCCTGCCAGGACCGGACATTGTACCGTTGCGCATGCGCGCGGTCGATGACGTGAAACGTTTGCGGCAACGACATGTTTGCCG
>DASSZW010000186.1:0-16586 GCA_035713285.1 Burkholderiales bacterium | reverse complement strand
CGATAACGTATCGGATATCCATTTCGAGCCCTACGAAAAATTTTACCGCATCCGTTATCGTCTCGACGGCATATTGCGCGAGGTGGCACAGCCGCCGCTAGCCATAAAGGACAAATTATCCTCACGGATCAAGGTCATATCCAAGCTCGACATTTCCGAGAAACGCGTTCCGCAGGACGGGCGCATGAAACTGGTGCTCTCGAAAAACCGCGCGATCGATTTCCGCGTCAGCACCTTGCCTACGCTTTACGGCGAAAAAATCGTCATGCGCATTCTGGATCCGACCAGCGCGACCCTGGGCATCGACGCGCTGGGTTACGAACCGCACCAGAAAGAACTTCTGCTCGCCGCCGTGCAACGCCCGTACGGCATGATACTGGTAACGGGACCGACGGGAAGCGGTAAAACCGTTTCGCTTTATACCTGCCTCAACATCCTCAACAAGCCCGGAATCAATATTTCCACAGCCGAAGATCCCGCCGAAATCAATTTGCCCGGCGTCAACCAGGTCAACGTCAACGATAAAGCCGGCCTCACTTTTTCCGTCGCCCTCAAGTCGTTTCTGCGCCAGGATCCCGACGTCATCATGGTCGGTGAAATCCGCGATCTCGAAACTGCCGAAATCGCCATCAAAGCCGCGCAAACCGGCCACATGGTCTTGTCGACAGTGCACACCAACGACGCGCCGTCCACGCTGACGCGGCTGATGAACATGGGTATCGCTCCCTTTAATATCGCATCCAGCGTCATTCTGATTACCGCGCAGCGACTGGCCAGGCGCTTATGCAAATGCAAGCAGCCGGTTGAAATTCCTGCCGCCGCCCTGCTTCGCGCCGGGTTCAAGGAAGAAGAACTCGACGGCAGCTGGCAGGCTTATCGGGCAGCAGGCTGCGAATTATGCAAAGACACCGGGTATAAAGGCCGACTCGGCATCTACCAGGTCATGCCGATTACCGACGCCATGACCCGCATCATCCTGAACAACGGCAATGCAATGGACATTGCGGACCAGGCACGGCGCGACGGCGTCAACGACCTGCGCCGCTCCGGCCTGAATAAAGTTAAGCTCGGCATCACATCGCTGGAAGAAGTGGAATCGGTAACGAACGAGTAATACCGGCCAATGAATAAACCCGATATTTCATAAATTCGCGTGATGATCGCGCAGGATTTTGTTTCGCAGTGAAAGTTTTATGAAAGCTTGGCGTAGTGGTTCATACGCCCAATCGAACAGGATTTTCATACGAAACGAAGACAGCGACAGTACGTTAATTTATGAAATATCCGGCTTAAATAATAACCGATACAATAAATTATAATTCGAAAATCGATAACACAGCTCCTGGAACGGCTATTATTACCGGCAGGAGTTTACGGCACAAAATTATTCGGAGACCGAAGTATGGCTGTCGCAAAAAAAACTACAAAATCACAAAAAAGAGACAGCGCATTCAGTTGGGAAGGCGTCGATAAAAACGGGAAAAAAATTCAGGGGGAAATGATCGCGGCGGGCGAGGCAGTCGTCAGTTCGACCTTGCGGCGGCAAGGCATCAACCCGAAAAAAATCAAGAAAAAAAGCGGCATCGCCGGCGGCAAAAAAATTTCCGGCAAAGATGTCGCGCTGTTTACTCGCCAGCTTGCAACCATGATGAAAGCAGGCGTACCGCTGCTGCAATCTTTCGATATCGTGGCCAAAGGGCATTCCAATCCGTCGGTACAAAAACTGCTGATAGACATCAAAACCGACATTGAGGGCGGTAACAGCCTGAGCCAGTCGTTTTCCAAGCATCCACTCTATTTCGACACACTCTATATCAATCTGGTCAATGCCGGCGAGCAGGCGGGCATTCTCGACGAAGTGCTGGACCGTCTTGCCACTTACCAGGAAAAAACGATAGCGATCAAAGGCAAAATCAAATCCGCCTTATTTTATCCGGTCTCGATTATCGTCGTCGCCTTCGTCATCACCGCTATCATCATGCTGTTTGTCGTCCCTGCCTTCAAACAGCTGTTCAGCAGTTTCGGAGCCGACTTGCCGACGCCGACCTTGATCATGATGAGCATTTCCGACTTTTTCGTAAAATACTGGTGGCTGATATTCGGTTCTATCGGCGGCGGTCTGTGGTTTTTCTTCTACACCTGGAAACGTTCGAGAAAAATGCAGGAATTCATGGACCGGATCATGCTCAAGCTGCCGATTTTCGGCGCCGTACTGGAAAAAGCGGCGATCGCGCGCTGGTCGCGCACCCTGTCCACCATGTTCGCCGCCGGAGTGCCGCTGGTCGAGGCGCTCAGTTCCGTCGCCGGAGCTGCCGGGAATATAGTTTTCTTCAACGCAACCATGAAAATCCGGGCGGAAGTGAGCACCGGCACCAACTTGACCAACGCCATGCAAAATAGCGGGATTTTCCCCAATATGGTGCAGCAGATGGTCGCTATCGGCGAAGAGTCCGGCGCACTCGATACGATGCTCGGCAAAGTCGCCGACTTCTACGAAGGCGAAGTCGACGACGCAGTGGCTGCGCTGTCAAGCCTGATGGAACCTATCATCATGGTTGTGCTGGGCGGATTGATCGGCAGCATGGTGATTGCCATGTATCTGCCTATCTTTAAAATGGGCAGCGTGGTCGGATAATGTTGCTGTCCTTATTGCAAACCAGCCACGCATTCTTCATTGCCGTCTGCGCGATCCTGGGTTTGATCGTCGGCAGCTTTTTGAATGTGGTGATCTACCGGCTGCCCAAAATCATGGAACGCGAGTGGCGCGCTCAATGCGCCGAGCTGGACGGGCATGCAATAGCGGATGAATCGCCCTACACGCTAGCCGTTCCCCGCTCCGCTTGTCCGAGCTGCGGGCATACGCTCCGCGCCGCTGAAAATATCCCTCTGCTGAGCTATTTGTGGCTGCGCGGCAAATGCCGGCATTGCCGCGCAGCCATCGGCATTCGCTATCCCGTCGTCGAAGCGCTGACCGGCATACTGTCGGGCTACGCTGCTGCTCATTTCGGTTACGGCATCCCTGCCGCTGCGGCGATATTATTGATCTGGTCATTGATCGCATTGACCTTTATCGATTTAGATACCCAGCTTTTGCCTGACAGCATTACTTTACCGCTGCTCTGGTTCGGACTGTTTTTTAATTTGAACAATGGATTCGTTCCCCTGCATTCCGCTGTCATCGGCGCGATGGCGGGGTATTTGAGCCTGTGGAGCGTATATTGGCTATTCCGCCTGCTCACCGGCAAGCACGGAATGGGATATGGCGATTTCAAACTGCTCGCGGCGCTCGGCGCCTGGCTGGGGTGGACCATGCTGCCGCTGATTATCCTGTTTTCGTCGGCTATCGGAGCGATAGCAGGCATCAGCCTGATGATCCTGACCAAACGCGGACGCTCAGTGCCTATACCGTTCGGCCCTTATCTGGCGGGCGGCGGTCTGGTAGCGCTGTTTTGGGGGAAAACGCTGGTTTCCACCTATCTTTCCGCTTTTTCCTGAATATGAACAGAAGTTTGATCGTCGGCCTGACAGGTGGCATAGGCAGCGGGAAAAGCAGCGTAAGCGCCCAATTCGAACAACTGGGCGCTCCGGTAGTCGATACGGACAAAATCGCCCATGCGCTGACTGCCCCTAACGGCGCGGCCATGCCTGGTATAGTCGACGTTTTCGGCACGGAATTCCGGAATGAAGATGGCTCGCTCAACCGGCCGCGCATGCGCGACCTTATCTTCAGCGACGACGAAGCCAGGGTGAAACTGGAAAACATTCTGCATCCGATGATTTATCAGGAAGCCGTCAGGATGATATCCCTGCACAGCGAAGCCAGCTATATTGTACTCGTAGTACCCTTGCTGTTCGAGACGGGCACCTATCTGCCATTGATCGATCGTGTACTGGTGGTCGATTGCGAGGAAGCCCAGCAGATCAGCCGCACCATGAAACGCAGCCGGCTCGACGAGACCGCTGTTCGGCGCATCATGAACCGGCAAATGTCCCGCAGCGAGCGGTTGCGGCATGCAGACGACATGATTTTAAATCACGACCAGCTGGAATTTACCCGTCGGCAAATTATGGAACTCGATCGTCTCTATAACCAACTTTATCGACTAGGCTCAGAAAAATACTTGGAATATTCTGATGCTGTGGTGCATCTTCCAGAAGTTGAGCAAAAAAAGCGTGAGCCTTATAATAAGAAAGTAGACAAATAAAAATGGCAATTAATTATCACCCACCAAGAGGAACAATTCTCATATGTGATTTTAAGATGTTTAAAACGCCTGAAATTACAAAGCGTCGACCAGTAATAGTTATTTCTCCAAATTTCAAGAGCAGAGATAATCTTTGCACTGTAATTCCCTTGAGTAAATCCGTGCCTAAACGAATAGAGCCATATCATCACAAAATGTTCTTTAATCCATTACTTCCAGAACCTTATACAAACCCCTTTTCCTGGGTTTTGGGAGATATGATTTATACGGTGGGATTTGAAAGGCTAAAATCTTTATCAAACGGTAGAGATGAGCAGGGAAAAAGAATATACGACGCTAGAATTTTGGATGCTACAACTATGGACATAGTGATGAATTGCGTACGAAATGGATTAGGAATAAAGACTTGACAACACAATATATGTGATTACAATGTAACCACACTTGCTCTGCGTAAGCATCAAGCTTAAGTCCACAGGAATGTGGCCTCTGCACATAGGAGATTGCAATCCAGTGTAGTGACATATTGGGCCCCTTTGGAGACATTGGGGCCTTTGCTTTTGTGCGCATCTTATGGAAATGTAAACTGCACACCAAATTTATCAAATTTCTAACTGATCTAACTTCCCTGATCGACAGACATTTGCCAACATACTCGATATCGTGTCAGAATTAACATCCTATCGTTTAGGTAAGCCACATAACCGCGTGATTCATTACGAATATCCACTTAACGAGCGCATCCGGACCTTGCTCAGACTTGAGGGCTTATTTCAAAAAGCGTTCTATTTTATCGCCCTCGACGAACCGCTACCGCACCAGACAGCCCTGTTTGCAATTTTCGATATCATCGAAGTCGCGACCCGCGCGGACTTGAAGTCGGACCTGCTGCAGGAACTGGAGCGGCAGCGCCAAAGCCTGGAATTGCTCAGGCATAATCGGGCGATCGATACCGTCAAACTCGAAGAAGTGCTGGATGAAATCAATCAGTGCCTGAAATCCGTACACAGCCTTGCCGGCAGACTCGACCAGACGATCAAGGAGCACGAGTGGCTCGCCAACGTCAAGCAGCGCGCCGGCATACCCGGCGGCGTGAGCGGTTTCGATCTGCCGGTGTTCTATCATTGGCTGCACGCAAGTTCCGATTTGCGCCGCGACAATCTAACTTCCTGGATCGCGCCCATGCTGCCGATCTATCGCGGGCTGAGTATCGTACTCAAACTGCTGCGTGAAAGCGGTCAACCGCAAACCACGCTGGCATTGAAAGGCTGCTATCAGCAAATGCTCGCGGGACGTAATGCGCAGCTGCTTAAAATCAGCCTCAGTCCTTCCGTACCCTACGTACCGGAAACCAGCGCCAACAAATATGCAATCAGCGTGCGCTTTCTCTGTTTTACCGAAATGCCGCCCAAGTCCTGCACCGAGGACATAGAATTCGATTTGGGGTTTTGCAATTTATGAAACCGCCGATTACCGTCAAATGCCCTACCTGCCAGACTCCGGTGGTCTGGTGCGCAGAGCAGACCTATCGGCCTTTTTGCTCGGAACGCTGCCGCCTGATCGATCTCGGGCAATGGGAGAGCGAACGCTACACGCTGCCCGTGACCAAACCTCTGGACGAAAAACCCGACTCGGACGACGAATAGCTCCCGACAAGCACGGGCGGTTTTCATGCGCGCATCGTCGTTACCCCGTCCGCCGTCCCCAACAGCAAAACATCGGCTGGCCGCACCGCAAACAAGCCGTTAGTGACTACGCCTACGATCTGGTTCAGCTGCGTCTCCATTTCTACCGGATTCATAATGCTCAACCCCACGACATCCAGGATCACATTGCCGTTATCGGTCGTAAATCCCTCGCGCAATCGCGGCTGGCCGCCTAATTGCACCAGTTTGCGCGCAACATAGCTCCGCGCCATCGGAATTACTTCGATCGGCAGCGGAAATTTACCCAACACATCGACCAGCTTGGACTGATCGGCGAGACAAATGAATTTCCTGCTGCAGGCGGCAACAATTTTTTCCCGCGTCAGCGCGCCGCCGCCGCCCTTGATCATATGCATATGCGAGGTAATTTCATCGGCACCGTCTACATAAATTTCCAGTTCGCCGACTTCATTGAGCTCGTATACGGCAATACCGTGGCTTTTCAAGCGCTGGGCAGTCGCCTCGGAACTCGCAACGGTCCCATCGATCCTGCCTTTTACCTTGGCGAGCTCATCGATAAAAAAATTGGCTGTGGAGCCGGTGCCTACGCCGATAATCCCCTGTGGAACATAATCGATAGCGGCGCGCGCCACGGCTTTTTTCAATTCATCCTGTGTCATTTTCTTCCCCCAGATTTGCATGGCTATATAAATCAGCTATAAAACTATAAGCGTAAAACGTATCGGATCGCTACATCATCCTTGTCCTAAATTCACTTCATTCCGCACGAGCCAGAGAATACCTATAATTCCGTATTTTCACAAATCCATAAGGTCTGTTAACCTGATGCCCTGTCAGGTCAGACCCAAGCAAACACGCCGTTTCTTGCACCGATCGCCAATACGCAGTAAGGTTAGTTATATTGGCTGCCATTGGTGCAAGGCGGCTCGCCGGACAAGGAACCAAGACGAATTCCCCCAGGTAAAACGCCATGCCCGATTCCAGCTTACAGGCATATATTGTTTTGCCAGTCCGAAGAATCAGGTTTTTTATCGGATTGGAAGCACGGCAATATAAATTTATACTATAAATACAGAGATGATGAATACTGAAGATTACCTGACCGCCATACTCACTTCCCGCGTCTACGATGTTGCCGTTGAATCGCCGCTGGAACTCGCTCCCAATCTGTCGGCCCGTCTCGGCAACCGGATTTATTTAAAACGCGAGGATTTGCAATCGGTATTCGCCTTCAAATTGCGCGGCGCTTATAACAAAATGGCCGGCCTGTCGGCCGATGCATTGGCGGCAGGCGTAATCACCGCCTCGGCTGGCAACCACGCCCAGGGCGTCGCGCTTGCAGCGCAAAAACTCGGCTGCCGCGCGACCATAGTCATGCCCACTCCAACACCCCAGATCAAAGTCAATGCCGTTCGAGCTCGCGGCGCCGAAACCATCTTGTTCGGCGATACCTATGACGATGCGTATGCGTACGCCAGAACGCTGGCAGCCGCGTCCGGCGCCACGTACGTCCATCCGTACGACGATCCGGCGGTTATCGCAGGGCAAGGGACCATAGCGATGGAAATCCTGCGCCAGCACAGTGCGCCGATCGACGCTATTTTCATTCCCGTGGGCGGGGGCGGCCTGATTGCGGGTATGGCCGTCTACATCAAGCAGCTCAAACCCGGCATCAAGGTCATCGGTGTGGAACCGGAGGATGCCGATGCGATGGCTCGCTCGCTGGCGGCAAAAGAACGCATCGTCTTGTCACAGGTCGGCATCTTTGCCGACGGCGTAGCGGTCAAGCAGGTAGGCAAGGAAACCTTCCGGCTGGCCAGTCTGTACGTAGACGAAATCATACGGGTCGATAACGACGCCATCTGTGCAGCCATTAAAGACGTATTCGAAGATACCCGTTCCATCCTCGAACCTTCGGGTGCGCTCTCCATTGCCGGCGCCAAGATCTGGTGCGCCCGCGAACAGGTCCGCAACGGCACCGTAGTCGCTGTCGCCAGCGGCGCCAATATGAATTTCGACCGTCTGCGCTACATTGCCGAACGCGCCGAACTCGGCGAACACAGGGAAGCGATACTTGCCGTCACCATTCCCGAAACGCCGGGGAGTTTCAAGGCTTTCTGCGCCCTGCTGGGCGCGAGCAATATCACCGAATTCAATTATCGCTATGCCGACAACCGCGACGCCCACGTTTTTGTCGGCATCCAGGTAAGCAACCGGCAGGCGGCGACCGATCTGGTGCAAAGATTGCAAGCGCATCAACTTACCGCACTGGACCTGACCGATAACGAAATGGCAAAATTGCATGTGCGGCATCTGGTGGGTGGACATGCGCCGCACGTTGAGCACGAACTGCTCTACCGGTTCGAATTTCCGGAACGTCCCGGCGCGTTGCTGCAATTTTTGAACGCGCTCAGCCACGACTGGAATATCAGCCTGTTCCATTATCGCAATCATGGCGCCGATTATGGCCGCATACTGGTCGGCATACAGGTTCCGCCGCGTGAGCGCGATGAATTTCATGCTTCGCTGGACCAATTGGGCTATCCTTACTGGGACGAGACCCTGAATGTTGCTTATCGCCTGTTTCTCAACTGATGCGTAATTTAGTCTGGTTTTTTCTGATTTTGAGCAGTTTCGCCCACGCCGATCAATACAGCGATTTTCTCGGTGCGCGCGAAGCGTATCGCAGCGGCCATATTGCCTTGCTGCCGGTCTATGCGCAACGCCTGCAAAATTCCATTCTGTTGCCGTACGTTCAATACTGGCAGCTCAGTTCCGAGCTCAGTGTTACCAGTCCTGCCGATATCCGCGCCTTTATCGCGCAGCACGCCGACATGCCCTTGTCCAACAGACTGCGGCTGGCCTGGTTGCGCCAATTGGGGCAACAACAGGATTGGTCTACTTTTCTTGCCGAATACCCACTGGCGGTCAAACCCGACATCGGCCTGCAATGTTACGACCTGCATGCCCGCATCACTCAGGAACAGGATGCGGAAGCCGCGTACCGGGAAGCCAAAATACTCTGGTTCACCGGCAAGCCTTTGCCGTCCGCCTGCGACGAACTATTCAACTTGCTGGTAGCGGGAAAGTATCTCGACGCGGAAGATGTCTGGCAGAGGGTTCGGCTGGCTCTGGATAGCAACAATATACCCAACGCGCTGACGATCATGGCGTATCTGCCGGACAGCAGGCTCGACCGGCATCAGCTCAATCTGGCGGCCAGCGCGCCAGCAGCTTTTCTGGCCAGGAATCGGCCGCCGGCAACGCGCGCAGAACAGGAACTGACGCTTTTCGCCGTCTACCGGCTGGCCCAGCATGACGCCGCGGCGGCCGCCGCGCAATGGGAACATAGCCAAAAATTATTTCGCAAAACCGAGCGGCAGCGCATCTGGGGTCAGATAGCCGTATTCGCCAGCCGCCAGCACCTGCCGCAAGCCCTGGCGTGGTTCGATCGCGCGAATACCGCCATGCTGGACGACGACGCGCTGGGCTGGAAGGTTCGTGCCGCTTTATTGCAGGGCGACTGGCTCACCGTGCAACATAGCATTCTCGCCATGGATGCCGACGCTCAGTCGAATGCGGCCTGGCAATACTGGCTCGCACGCGCCGACAAGGCGCTGGGAGAAATCTATAAAGCCAACCTTCTGCTCCTGCCGCTATCGCGCGAATACAATTTTTACGGTCTGCTGGCGCAAGAAGAATTAGGTCCCGTCATCACCAACCCTACCGCCGATATATCCGTCTCGCCCGACGAAATAGAAGCCGTGGCCGATATGTCCGGCATACGTCGCGCCTTGATGCTCTACCAGATGGATTTGCGCGGCGAAGCCTATAGCGAATGGTACTGGACGATACGCAATTTCAGCGACCGCCAGCTGCTTGCAGCGGCCGAAGTCGCGCGGCATCAGAACTGGCTCGACTGCGCCATCAACACCGCCGATCGCACGCAGCAATTGCATAACTTCTCCTTGCGTTTTCTGGCCCCGTACCGGGAAACCGCCCATATTTACGCGCAGGAATACGGACTGGACGAAGCCTGGGTTTACGGGCTGATGAGGCAGGAGAGCCGCTTCGTCAGCCGCGCACATTCCGGCGTAGGCGCGTCCGGCATCATGCAAGTCATGCCCGCGACCGCTTACTGGATCGCCAACCGGCTCGGCCTGCATCATTTTCATCCGATACAGCTGACCAAACTCGACACCAACATGCAATTCGGCATGTACTATCTCAAATCGGTGCAGCAAAATCTCGACAACTCGGCTTTGCTCGCCACCGCGGCGTATAATGCGGGGCCGCGACGCGCCCTGCGCTGGCGTATCAACAAACCGGAGGAAGGCGCGATCTACGCCGAAACCATCCCTTTTAGCGAAACCCGGGATTACGTCAAAAAAGTTTTCGCCAATACCATTTTTTATGCCCGCAGCTTCAAGCAGCCGGACACCTCGATAAAAGCGCGCCTGGGCAATGTAACGCCGGTCGCAGCGCCTTTATGCATCGGCGGCGACGAACGCGCGCCGTCCTGCGACAGCCCGCATTGACATCGATCCCCGATCGCTTCACGCCAACTTTACGCAATTCAATGCCCGCAGCGCGCCGGCCACCATGTGATCGATCTCCGCCTCGGTAATTACGTAGGGCGGCATAAAATAGACGGTATTCCCTATCGGCCTCAACAAAACCCCCTGCGCCAGGGCGGCGAGATAAAAATCGCGGGCAAAATCGCTGCCCGCGTCGCTCACATCAAACGCCCAGATCATTCCGGTGCGCCGAAAATGCCTTGCGCGCTCGTGCCCGCGCAATGGGGCTGCCGCCGCATCGAGGTATTCCGCTTTCAGCGTATTGTTCGCCAGCACCCCATCCTGTTCAAAGATCGCCAGCGTCGCCAGCGCCGCACGGCAAGCGAGCGGATTCCCCGTGTAAGAATGCGAATGCAGGAAACCGCGCGCCGTCGTATCGTCATAAAAAGCCCGATAAACCGTATCGCTGGCAAGTACCGCCGATAGCGGCAGATAACCCCCGGTTATGCCTTTGGACAGGCACATGAGGTCGGGTTTGATATCGGCCTGTTCGCAGGCAAACATGGTGCCGGTACGACCGAATCCCACCGCAATTTCATCGGCGATCAAATGCACGCCGTATTGGTCGCACAATTGCCTCACCCGGCGCAAGTACGCCGGATGGTGCATCGCCATGCCCGCCGCGGCCTGCACCAGCGGCTCGACGATCACGGCGGCGACGCGAGCGTGCTGCCGCTGCAAAAAAACCGCCAGATCGTCTGCTGCCCGCAACGCATACTGCTCTTGAGACTCGCCCGGAGCCGCCAGACGCCAGTCGGGGCTCATAATCTGGGTACTGTGCCGCAACAGCGGCGCATACACATCCTTGAATATCGCCACGTCGGTGACCGATAAAGCGCCCAGCGTTTCGCCGTGATAGCCTTGTTTTATGCTGATGAATTCAGTTTTGTCCGGGCGGCCGCTATTGCGCCAGTAATGAAAACTCATTTTCAATGCGATTTCCGTAGCCGACGCTCCGTCGGAGCCGTAAAAAACATGCTCCAGGCCGGTGAGGGCAACCAGTCGTTCCGACAAGGCGACTACCGGTTCGTGCGTACACCCCGCGAGCATCACATGCTCGATTTGCGCGAGCTGATCGCAAATGGCTGCATTGATACGGGAATTGGCGTGACCGAACAAATTTACCCACCACGAGGAAATTCCGTCGAGATAGGCTCTCCCGGCCGTATCGTACAGCCATGACCCGGCGCCTCGGCTAATCGCCAGCGGGGGCGTCGTCTCCTGCTCTTTCATTTGGGTGCACGGATGCCAGACTACAGCCTGCGTGCGTTGAATTAAATCGGTTTTCCGCATGTAGCGCGATCTCCTGACATTAGAATTCGCTTTGTAAGCTTGCGCCAATGGTGTAAGCTGGTTACTTAAAGGACGTTTTAAATCCGTGACTATAATCGATTTCACCTGTCGGTTTTATGAATTCAACGAAATCCTGAGCATCGCTTCACATTTAATCTTTTTTTGGTTACGATGCGCATATAAACCAACGCATTCGCGTACTCGATATCGTCTTTTACCCTAATTCAATCTGTGAGGATTCCATGAGCGAGCATATTCATTACGTTACCGATGAAACTTTTGAGCAGGAAGTCCTGCAATCAACCCTGCCGGTAATCGTGGATTACTGGGCTGACTGGTGCGGCCCCTGCAAGATGATTGCCCCTATCCTCGATGAAGTGGCGAAAGAATACGAAGGTCGCCTTAAAATCGCCAAGCTCAATATCGACGAGAATCAGGCCACTCCCCCAAAATACGGCATACGCGGGATCCCTACCCTGATGATATTCAAAAACGGCAGTGTCGAAGCAACCAAAGTCGGCGCCCTGTCCAAATCCCAACTTACGGCTTTTGTTGACAGCAATATCTAATTCTATTATCCTGCGTCTGAGCCTATTCGAATAGTATTAAAAATCCAAATTCGAACATCAGGCGCACCCTCCCTGTTTGTTTTCATTCTGCCCAGTGAATGGGCCTAGAGTTTCCCTACATGCATTTATCCGACCTGAAACAACTTCACGTCACCGAATTAGTCGAAATGGCTACTACCAATTCGATCGAAGGTGCCAATCGTTTGCGCAAGCAAGAGCTGATCTTTGCCCTACTTAAAAACCAGGCGAAAAAAGGCGTCAGCATCTTCGGCGAAGGTACGCTGGAAGTCCTGCCCGACGGCTTCGGCTTTTTAAGATCGCCGGATACGTCTTACCTGGCGAGTCCTGACGACATTTATATCTCGCCCTCGCAGATCCGCCGCTTCAACTTGCATACCGGCGACTCCATCGAAGGCGAGATACGCATCCCCAAAGACGGCGAACGCTACTTCGCGCTGGTCAAGGTAGACAAAGTCAACAGCGAAGCGCCCGAAAACGCAAAAAACAAAATCCTGTTCGAAAACCTCACGCCGCTGCATCCTACCCAGCCCTTATTGCTGGAACGCGATATCCGCGCCGAGGAAAATATCACCGGCCGTATCATAGACATGATAGCGCCCATCGGCAAAGGCCAGCGCGGCCTGCTGGTAGCCAGCCCGAAATCGGGTAAAACGGTCATGCTGCAACATATTGCGCATGCCATTACCAGCAATCATCCCGACGTCATCATGATCGTATTGCTGATCGACGAACGGCCGGAAGAAGTCACCGAAATGACCCGTTCGGTGCGCGGCGAAGTGGTCGCGTCAACCTTCGACGAACCCGCGACCCGCCACGTCCAGGTAGCGGAAATGGTCATAGAAAAAGCCAAACGCCTGGTTGAACACAAAAAAGACGTCGTCATCCTGCTCGATTCGATCACCCGCCTGGCGCGCGCTTACAATACCGTCATCCCTTCGTCCGGCAAGGTGCTTACCGGCGGCGTCGACGCCAACGCCCTGCAACGGCCGAAACGTTTCTTCGGCGCCGCGCGCAATATCGAAGAAGGCGGTTCGCTCACTATCATCGCCACCGCGCTGGTCGATACCGGCAGCCGTATGGACGACGTCATTTTCGAGGAATTCAAGGGTACGGGCAATATGGAGATCCATCTGGATCGACGCATGGCTGAAAAACGGCTGTATCCCGCGATCAACGTCAACCGTTCCGGCACCCGGCGCGAAGAACTGCTGCTCAAGGGCGATATCCTGCAAAAAATCTGGATCTTGCGCAAATTGCTCTATCCGATGGACGATCTGGAAGCGATGGAATTCCTGCTCGACAAAGTCAAGGCCACCAAGAATAACGCGGAGTTTTTCGACTCCATGCGCGGCGGTCGCTGATCGACTCAAAGCCGCATCGCTCGCGCTCCCGAACGCCAAAACCGAGTTGAGGTGTCTTGACTGCAAGGATCGTCTTATCCTAAACTGCTGGCGCACAGCGGCATGTCGGTGCTCAAATCCGTGCTCGACAGCCCACCCCCCGTCTGGCCGTCACGCAAACCGTGCTCAAAGCCTACCGAGACGCCGCCGACCGCTTCATGGCGGCAAAAGGCCACCCCTTCGCCATGATGTCGATCGCGCACGCGATTTCGGCCGGCATCGCCACTTACTACGGCCAATACGGCATGCCCTTGCCCATCCAGTCATCATCGCCTCGCTGTGATCCGGTGACCTGGTGTACCGCACCGATATGCCGTTGTCGACCCTCCAACCCGACCTCTCGGCCTTTCTCGCCGAAGTCGTCGGCACGCCACCGCCCGCCGCGTTTTATCGCCCGCTAGAATAATGGGAGCGGATTTTTTTGGCGGTTGCATTCGGCGGATTCTGGAGGAATAATCCTCCAGATTGGAAATCCGGCTTTGCAGAAAAGCCGGGGGCAGCTCTCACTTTGCTACAACAAAAAATATACATTTTAATTGCTGAATATAAGTCTTTAATTTATAGAATAATAAACCTTCGAATGTGAGAACTGCCTCGGCAACTTTTTTCTTGCCTTTTCTTGTTATATACTGACGTACCTGCTCGATGAATCCATATAAATCAACAAGTCATATCATATTGGTTGATATCAGTTCGCTCACATCAAAGATGCGTCTCTACAATTCTTTTTGATCAAAGTCAGAACGCCAGATATGGGCAGCACGACGAGCCAGCTTTTGCTGCCGGTCATCGAGTGCTGCAGGAGTCCATTCATCCAATCCGTTATCAGCTAACGCTGCGGACAAGTGATAACTGCTCTTGGCATAAAAGGGTTGTTTTTCTATAAGTAAACCCAGTAGTGTCCGGCAATTTTGCCTAGACGGTTGTTCAACATATTGATCTGTCATAGGAAATGGCGTGTTAATGGGTGTCACCGACTTGAACGTGATTTTTTTGAGAAACTGGCGGTTTTCCCGCGCCGGTTCTCATCATGTATTCAGGCAAATTGGTGTTCGCACAACTCATGGAGTATTTACCCCTTCACACATTTCGCCGCTGTGTGCAGCGTTACCCGTCCAACTACCCCACCAAGAGTTTCTCGCATCTCGATCAATTTCTCTGCATGGCCTTTGCACAACTGACCTATCGCGAAAGCCTGCGCGACATCGAAACCTGTCTGCGAGCCCATCAAACCAAGCTTTACCATTTGGGCATCCGTGGCAACGTCGCCAAGAGCACACTGGCCGATGCCAACGAGCAGCGCGACTGCCGCATCTATGCGGATTTCGCGATGAGCCTAATTCAAACCGCCAGATCACTTTACGCCAGCGACAGCTTTGCGGTGGAACTGGAACAAACCGTCTACGCACTCGATACCACGACCATCGACTTGTGCTTGAGCGTCTTTCCCTGGGCGCGCTTTCGTCAGGCCAAAGCCGCCGTCAAGATGCATACGCTGCTCGACCTGCGCGGCAACATTCCAACCTTCATCCACATCAGCGACGGCAAGATGCACGAGGTCAATGTGCTCGACATACTGATACCCGAAGCCGGCAGCTTTTACATCATGGATCGCGGCTTCACCGACTTCGCCCGCTGGTTCACTCTGCATCAGGCACAGGCGTTCTTCGTTATTCGCGGCAAATCCAACCTGACGTTTCGTCGCGTCTACTCCCGCGCCGTGGACAAAACTACCGGGTTGCACTGCGACCAGACCATTGCATTAACTTCGGTCAAGGCCAGTCACGATTACCCGCAACACCTGCGCCGCATCAAGTTCTACGATGCCAAACACAAGAAATATCTGATCTTTCTAACCAACAACTTCGACTTGCCTGCGCTAACCATTGCACAGCTTTATCGCTGTCGCTGGCAGGTCGAACTGTTTTTCAAATGGATCAAACAGCATCTTCGAATCAAGAAGTTTTACGGTACAACCGAAAATGCAGTCAAGACTCAAATCTGGATCGCAATCAGCATTTACGTGCTGGTCGCCATTGTGAAGAAACGCCTCAAAACCGAGGCTTCGCTTTACACAATTCTACAGATTTTAAGCCTGACTCTTTTCGAGAAAACACCGCTCGATCAACTACTTACAAATATGGAAACGCAAATGAGCGAACCTAAAAACGATAACCAATTGAATATATTCGACTAAATTGCCGGACACTACTGAAGTAAACCGTTTCCAATATCACGATTTAGCTTGCCTTCCAGCAGTGTCAAATTGCCCAGACGATAAACGAAATCCTTTTGTCGGTCTGGTAAAAACAAGGTGTCCCATTCCGCAGCAGCGTTCTCGGGAAGAATATGTTCTATGGTTCCGGTATCGGCTTCATAATCACGCGACACCCCGGATTGGTCTGTTTCAAGACGACAAAGAATATATTTGGCAAGTCTCTTCCGTTGTCCACCCGTATCAATTTCAATTTCTGTAAAATTACCAATAAATCGGTCGTCGGGCACATAAATGTTTCTGAGTTGATCGAATACCTGACCAGGTGTTGAAACTTGTTTCGTCAACAATGCCTTGGCTGCCCGATGGTATACCGGCTCCAGATCATTTGTATTTAAGCCGCTGATTATTGTGTAGCGAAATGAAATGACGCTTACCAATCTGAGTACGCGTACAAAATCTGCCTGACTCAGCATTTCAAAAGCAGCAAACAACAGTGGCGTCATCTGCTTGACTTTGAACAATAGCAGTTCTCGAACATATTTTTTAGCTTCGCTGTTCTCAAGCCAATACTCATGTTCGACGTCATTTAATGCAGCGAAAAGCTCAGCTCGCCTTTCAAGATTCTCCATCAGCGCG
>DASSZW010000185.1:0-39694 GCA_035713285.1 Burkholderiales bacterium | reverse complement strand
GGCGGCTTCAGGCAATTTGATCCGCTTTAAGGCGTCCTGCAATTTCGAAGCTGGAACGACCTGTTCGCCGTCAAGGAACGCGTGATCGAGTGGCGGAACCGGTCGCTGGGATCAGACCCCATTTAATCTGGATGAGAGCCTTCTTCCTTATTTTCTAATACCGCACCCGTCTGGGCATCTACACCCACTTCCTGCTTGACCTTGCCTTTACGGATATCGAAGGAATAACGCAAACCGCTGCCGCCAGCCTCTTTTTCTAATTCCTCATCGGTAATTTTGCCAGGATGAGCTTTCAGTGCGATGGCTCGCGCTTCGGCCATCGTCACCTTAGCATGTTTTGCCAACGCTTCGCCTGTATAAGCCTGCGCACCCACTGCGCCCAACAACATCACCAATGCCACTGCTGCTATATTTTTATTTTGAATCATGATTGAGACTCCTTGATTAAACCAGCACAACGAAATGTTGTGCTGTGTTCACAGAGTAAAAGATCAACACTTAACAGATACTTAACGACTTGATTATCTTTTTTAAAAAATGAATTATGTGGCTGTACGCTTAATCATCAACGAACTCACGGTGCTTTTTCCATATAGGCGAGCGCTGAAGTAAGTTTAATTTATTATTATTGTTAATCAATTAATTATTAAGTAAATTTCACCGTAACGACCAAGCCCGTACCAACCAGATTGTCCGACAGTTCCAGCGCTGCGTGATGTGCGTCAGCAATATTACGCACAATGGCCAACCCCAAGCCGCTGCCGGTAACTTCCGTGCCTTCGCGCCGGTAGAAGCGGTCAAACACGCGCTCCCGCTCATGCGCCGGAATCCCGCTACCATTATCAATCACGCGCAGCAAGGTTTGCCCTGCTTCACGTGTAACGCAAATGCGCACTTGGCCTGCATCAGGCGTATAACGGAGAGCGTTATCGACCAGATTACTTATCAGGGTATGCAAATCCGCTTGCCGCCCTGACACCAGGACATGAGGCTGCACATCAAGCTGCAAGTCGGTTTGGTGCGCTTCGGCCAAGGACATAAAATCTTGCACGACTTCCTGTACCAAAATAGCCAAATCCACCGGAACAAAATGCATAGCTTCCAATTGCGGTTCGCTACGCGCGAGGGTGAGTAATTGCCTGACCAGATGAATACTACGATCCAGACGTTGATTAAGTTTGGTAAAGGCAATAGAACGTTGTTCATCGGTACCGGCACGTTCAGTCAATTGCAATTGCAGTTTGAGTGCGGTTAATGGGCTGCGTAATTCATGGGCGGCATCGGCAATGAATGCCCGTTGCGACTGCATGGCTTGATTCAGGCGCGTAAGTAATTGATTTAGCGCAATGACCATAGGTTTAATTTCTTGCGGCAAATTGGCTTCGTCCAGCGGTTGCATGGCATCGGCGTGACGTACAGCTACCGCAGCAGTTACAGCTTGCAATGGGCGCAAGCTCTGACCCACCGACCACCAAATCAGTCCCGCCAGCAAAGGGATAAGCACGAAAAACGGCTCTAACATGCGGGTAGCCAGGACCGCAGCTAACTCTTCACGCACCGTCATTGGCTGCGCAACCTGAATATATCGTCCATACCGTTGGGTGCTGTACAACCGCCAAGGCTGCTGCCGATACTTCACCGTATGCAAGCCATGCGTGACATAACGCGGCAAAGCGCGTGACGGATACGATACAAACAATAGCTTGCCCTGCGCATTCCACACCTGAATAACATTATCTTCATCAGGATCTTCATCCTCCGCAATGATTGTGGGCAATTGACTATGACCGGGCAATGACAATGCGATTTGCTTGATCTGGTAATCGAACAGTTGATTAACCTCATCCTGCGCTAACCAGTATATGCTCAAACTCGCTATACCTGTGCTTATCAGCATGCCGACAATGAGCCAGAGCAGCAGGCGTTGCCGTATTGAATTCATATGGCAATCACTTTATAGCCCACACCGCGCACGTTGCGTATGAAGTGGGCACCGAGTTTTTTTCGCAGATGATGGATATAGACTTCGACTGCGTTACTACCAATTTCCCGATCCCAGCCGTAGAGTTTTTCTTCCAGCTCGGCTAGTGACAACACCCGTCCAGGTGGATCGAGCAAAGCTTGCAACAACGCGAATTCACGCGCCGACAAGCTTAATAATTTCCCGCTCCAAAACACCTCGTGACTAGCGGGATTGAGCGTTAACCCACCATGCACAATCATGGGCTGTGCTCGTCCCGCATGGCGGCGCAACAGTGCGCGCACGCGAGCAAACAATTCCTCCAGATCAAATGGCTTGACCAGATAATCATCTGCCCCCGCGTCCAGTCCGCTTACCCTGTCCGCCGTCGCATCGCGCGCCGTTATAATCAATACGGGCAACATTCCGCCACGTTGCCGATATTCGCTTAATACTTCCAAACCCTGTTTCTTCGGCAACCCCAAATCCAGCAGCAACAAATCATATACGCCATTATTTAGTGCCAACGTGGCACTGTGCCCGTCGCGTACCCAGTCTACGGCATAGTTTTCACCAGTGAGCGCCTCATTCAGACTCTCAGCTATCATGATATCGTCTTCTACCAACAGTAAGCGCATGGTTCACCTTTATATGCCTGCACATCCAGCACATCATTACCGAAATACCTGAAAGGCGTAATAGCGAACTCGTGGTTAGCGATTACCGGGCTGGAGGAGGTCGGACGGAAATTATGGAGTCCAACGAGCTAAGCAGCAAATTTTTTCATAATATCGCCGGGTAAAGGCAGCCGGCAGGCAGTCAAGGCGTGCCTGCTTTCGTTGCCGATTATAGAATATCTCGATGTTTTCGGCGATCTCCCGTTTTGCCTCTTCCCGCGCGATTTACCGCCGATGATGCTCCAGGTCATTTTTCAGGGTTCCGCAGAAGCTTTCCATGGGTGCATTTATCCCAACAATCGCTCTTACGGATCATGAAGGATGCCATACCGAGCTGCTTAAACCATCTGCAGATTATGCTTCGAATCGATCGTTGCTTGAATTTGCGCTTAACAATGAGGTGAAATGCTTTACTGGCTTCCATCTGGATAGGTCACTGCCGCATTCTGCTACCCTGTGCCGATGATGTGCCGAATTTTCGAGGTGTCGATAAGCGGTTATTACGTATGGCTTGGACGTGGACTGTCAATCAGCCCTCCAGCACCATAACGCCCGATGAGCAGTGTCCCTTGCCGCCCATTAATATGGTAGTTATTGCGCAAAGACACCAGGCCGGCGGCCAAGCTGATGACATATAGGCCATCACGGTCACTAACCTTATACGCCTTATGTTCTGGCTTTAGATTCCGTAACTTTGCATCTGTCAGCATACTCACCCCCCACGATCTGATATCCTGATTATCAAAGCTCGTAAAATCTGCCATAACCCGCATACCCAGCTATTATGCTCGGCTTGCATTTACTAGTCATTGCTCGACATTAATCTCACACCCACTCGATCGTCAATGAGCGAAAAAACACATTGCTATACAACAGCTGGGAAAGTCGCCGATTCCAATGCCATGAAAAGTGCCACGCTCAGTCACTTTCATACGACACTCAACTCCCGGGACAACTCGGGATGCTTGATTATCAACCGAAGCAGGCACAGCACCCCCCCTGGAGGCGCGAACCGTCCTTGCTCCCAATCGCGCAATGTCGCCACCGGGGTTTCGATACGCTCGGCAAACGCGGCCTGTGTCAGGCCTGATTTCTCTCGGGCCTGACGCACAAGAATCTGCTCAGGCATTGTGACACGCCCAAGTCCTGCCTTCACCTCTGCGAGTGCTTGCCGCAGATCGGGAAGAACCTCACCGGCATCGGCCTCAATAGCCGTTGCCACCTTCTCAACGTCGATTTCCTTAATGCCCATGTCACACCACCTTTTTGATTTCGGCTGGAAGCATGTTGGCGCGTTCGGCCTTGGCATACGCTGCCACCAACAGCACCACTTCCTGCTCGGCCAAGTTGAAGTAGATCACCCGCGCACCACTTGATTTGCCAGATCCGGCACGGCTCCAACGAACCTTGCGTGCTCCATCCGCACCGGGAATCACGTCCCCTGCCAGCGGATTCGCTGCAATCCAGTCGATGAAGGCCAGTCGCTCCTCTTCTAACCACAGCTTCTCGGCCTGCTTCTGGAAAGTCGGGGTTTCGATCACGGTGCGCATGAAAGCGATTATACGGGATTCCCGCAGTACAATGCAATCTTTCTCTTCTCATACGACGAATGCTCGCGCGCAGATTCGATACCATGCGTCACTACCATCCCGCTTCATGGCATCGACCCGACATCGCCTCAACGGCTTCAGGAGTGCCATGAAAAATGCCATTGATGACGTGTGGCAGGTCATCAATGGCATTTAATTTTTTCAATAAGTCAATGCACTACAGAATTCTCTCACTCCCACTCGATTGTAAATTACAAAGATAAATCATTATAAATCAATATATTGAATTTATAAAAATACTGCAATACCATAAAAAAGACCATGCTCAACATGGAAGACTGACGAGTCAGCGCTATCGCAGGCTGTCGCAAAGCCGGTCCTCAGTCATGCGGTTCCACAGAGGAACCAGCGCATCAACAATCAATTCTCGCTCAGACTGCGGAAGCTCTTGGGTATCCCGCAATAACGCGATCAAAGAACGCAGACTCATGTCAAGGTACGCTGGATTGCTCACGGTATCGGGGATACGCTGTATGAGCTCGGAAAGCTCTGCCTGCAAGTCCCCATCGCCAAGATGGAGATTCCCCCGAATATAACGTTCATCCGGCATCTGGACTAAAGGTACCAACCGCACCAACATATTGAGGACCGTCAAAACTAACTGGTCCGAGATTTGCGCAGTGCGTCGGTAGACGTGGAAGAATGACTGCAATACCTCAGCATATTCAGCTAACGCCGATAAAGTCACTGTTCCACTCGACATGGAGCGGACGGACAGCTTCCCAAGCGAATAGATATGGGAAGACAAGTCCACATCAGCGCGCCTAGGGGAAAAGAATTTTGGCAAGAAACCGGACCAAACATTTTTCTTTTCCCCCTTCTCCTCGCTCCATTTCTTCACGGCAGGAACAAGCTCACGGAAAATCCATTCGTGCGTATACTCGGCATCCCAAGCCAAACGCGGGTGCATTTTAATGGGCTCGTCGGAAATGGGCGTGAGCGGTGCCCAACCCAGAATGATGGTATCCTCATACGGAAAAATCATTCCGCCCTCCTGGTACCCGTACATGATTAAATGGTAACCGCGCTCAAGCCTCTTTGTAGCAGTTTCAACATACACCTTGAGAACGCCCGGTGCTGCGTCAAAAATGTACCAATCTGACTTGCCTTGATTGCAATCGTGCTCGCGAGCAAATACAAGTATTGCCCTCCACAATTGGCGACTGACGTTCGCTAAAGCAAATGTCCTTTTTTGGGCTCCCTCTATGGGGTCGAACCGCAAGAAGCGCCACTTAGCCTCAATTTCCGTGGCCGCTCCGTTATAGGCCACCCACGCATTTTTGAAAATCCAATGTATATGACCTAATTCGCTATCATCCAGCATCAATCGGACATCGGGTGCGCAGAAAACATGACGCCCCTCGAAACCAGGTACTCGCGAAGCATAAGGAGGCTTCGACAAGTCCTTAGCATGGTCGGTCCATTGCAGCCAATCGACCAAGGTCGAGCCAGGAATAGTAAAAGTGATGCCGCTTAGGTCCGCACGTGCGAAGGACAACGAAGCGGAGACACGAGGTCTACGATCGTCAGGCACAAATATATCTAGCCTAGCTGTTTCGTTCTCGAAAACGAAGTGATTGTCGATCTGCAATCGAAACTCGTGCCGGTAACGCACCGGGTAGCCATCGATTATCAAAGGGCGTGCGCAGAAACTCGACGCAATTCCATCCCCAAAAAATTCCGCAACCAGATCCGCCTGATCACGCAAAAGAGAATACAGGCGACTTAGGCTCCATAGCTCTGCATAGATGCCTTCTTTGTGGAGCAACTGTACCTGTTCGCTCCATTCCTCGACAAGTTTGGCATCATTTTCGACTGGAAACGGAAGACAAAGAATATAGTGATCTGCATCTCCACATTTTCTGTTGGATAGGAACTTTTCAATCCATTTACGTAACTCGCCGCGCTTGACGATCCTGACATTTTTGCATTGCAAGACGGTCTGTTTACTTGAGCCAGATTTCAATGCAATGACATCAATACCGTATTGGGTTTGACCAAGCCTACCATATGTGAACGCTTGTATTACCTTACTACCAAAGACCGCTTCCAGCAGTCGCGCACTTAGCTTCTCGAAGCTTTGCCAAGGAACTTGGTCGAAGGGAAGTGAACTAAGTTTAGGCTCATAGGCAAGATATTCTCCCAGCTCTGGAGGTTCCAGCAACTTATTAGGATCGAGCTCGCGAGGAGTTTCATAAGTATCATCCATTGGGATTTTTATGAAAACAATTAGACTTTTATGTTTCTCATATCAAGCAAACATCTGAATCTGTTCGTGCTTCAGTGCGTCGATCCTAGCGAACAGTCGGATCTTCGCATCGGCCTTCTGCTTCGCATGCTCCGACATGAATGAGAGCAGTCCTTCGAGTTGTTCAACGGTACCGATGCTCTTGAAGACCTTTGCCTTGTTCACGAAGACGACTGATTTCTTTTTGAGCGCCAGAAGTTCGATGACGTTACTCAGCGTGCCTGTGCTCTTGGTGTCCCAGATCATCAAACCGATGTCCGCCACCTCGGCCATGCGGATGTCTTTGGCGGTGAAGAACGCCCGCGATCCCTGCGAGTGACTTGTCTCGACGCATTGAACAGGCCAATGCCCCACGTTGTTCCTAGGCCGCTCGCCGCTACAAAAGACGATAGTCCTCGTCGTACCGTGGTTGACAAGGTACTGTTGGATCGAGGTGTCGACTCCGTCGGCATCGCCCACCACGACCTCAAAGTCTTGGGCGACGATATTGTCGATTCGCTCTTTGACCTTCGGATCAAGGTGCTTGATGTTCATAGAACCGGCAATGAAAACTCGCGTAGTCATTCTCTATCTCCAAGTCAATGCGGCTACGTAGATCTTCCGTACTTTCGAGTACACACGCAGCACCTTGCAAGCGGCCTCCATTGACGCCCCGGTGTGGAACAAGTCATCGACGATGAGCACGTTCCAGGGACCGTTGCCTTCAATCGCATCGTTTACTCTGAAGCTATCGCCGATCGCTTCGATCTTCTCGTCCTTGGTGTGCAGATCCTTGAGAGACTTTCCATTCGCAGCTTTCACCAGCAGGTTGTCGAAGACGGGCACCTTCACTAGTGCGCCCAGCTCATTGGCTATTTCGGTGACGGGCTGCCGATGGCGCGGATTCGATGCTGGCATCGGGACGATCAACCCCACCTGGACCAGTTTCGGACAGATGTGATCGGCAATAGCTTGCGCTAGCGGCTTTCCCTGTGCCGAATCGCTGCGGTACTTAAGTTGATACATGGCCTCGCCTACCTCGGTACGTGTCGTGTCAAAGCGTGCATGGCCGTATTCGTCATCCCCAAGATAAACGCTTTGCAGGGTATGCTTATCTAGCACCCATCCGTCATCCCAGGGCCCGTAAATTTGTCGAAGCGAAGCCTTCAAAAAGCGGTCACCCTTTCGCGCCAAATCAAGCGATTGCGAGCGTCAGGTGCCCAACCGGCTCGGTGGCCGGCCGCACCTTGATCTCGATGTCGTAACCAAGACGATTCAGGCACTCCATCAGCTTGCGCTCGGAGAGGTTGGCGAAGTCGCCACGCATCATCCCCGATACCTTCGGTTGCGGGATACGCATGCGCCGGCCCGCCTCTTCTTGGGTCAGGCCAAGGCGACGCACGGCGCTGGTGATCTCGATCACCAGGCCGGACTTGATCTTGCGCTTCTCGGCATCAGGCAGACCAAGATCGGCAAAAACGTTGCCCGAACTGGTTTCGATCTCGATGCCTTCAATCATGCGCTTTTCCATGTCGTAACTCCTTTGCCAGCACCCCGACTACCTTCAGCCTAGCGCAAAATTATGCCATGTCCTCTTTCGGCGTGGCGATCCCACTCATGTTCTTCTTCTGGAACCAGTGCAGAACGAACACCGCTTCCGCGAACTTCACCGTGTAGATGGCCCGGTACGTGCCGCCAGCATAGTTCTCGCCGATCTCAAGGACGCCGGCCCCGCAAAGTCCTTGAGTTTTGACGCATCGTGCAGATCGGCGTGCTGAGCGAAGCCGAGAGCATGACCAAAGAACATCCGTACATCAAGCGGAAACGACATCAGATATTTCTTGCTGCTCCCGATCAAAATGAGTTGTTTCCTCGATCTACGATTGACGCAGTTTATATCTGTTCGAATATAAACGCAAGGACCGACACCCGGAGGACTATTGCTTTATGAGCAATCAGATACCATGGGTACCCAAAGCATGCCGATCTTGGTATCGCTGTCAAGCGACAACGAACAACCGACGATACCATGAAAAAAGCCATTGATGATGTGATCCAGATCATCAATGGCTCAAAATAATTAATTTAAATCAATAGATGTAAATTTATTTTATTCCCACTCAATCGTCGCCGGCGGCTTGCCCGAAATATCGTACACCACGCGATTGATGCCCCGGACTTCGTTGATGATGCGGTTGGATACCTTGCCCAATAATTCGTACGGCAGTTCGGCCCAGTGCGCGGTCATGAAGTCCGTGGTTTGCACGGCGCGCAGGGCGACGACGTATTCATAGGTCCTGCCGTCGCCCATGACGCCCACCGATTTCACCGGCAGGAAGACGGCGAAGGCTTGCGCCACTTTTTCATACCAGCCGCTGCGGCGCAGTTCTTCGATAAATATCGCGTCGGCGCGGCGCAGCAGGTCGGCGAATTCGGCGCGGACTTCGCCGAGGATGCGAACGCCTAGGCCCGGGCCCGGGAAGGGATGGCGGTACACCATGTCGTGCGCCAGTCCGAGGGCCACGCCCAGCTCGCGCACCTCGTCCTTGAACAGTTCGCGCAGGGGTTCGAGCAATTTAAGATGCAAGCTCTCCGGCAGGCCACCGACGTTATGGTGCGATTTGATGGCGTGCGCTTTTTTGGTTTTTGCGCCGGCGGATTCGATGACGTCGGGATATATCGTGCCCTGCGCCAGCCATTTCACTTTCGGTAGTTTTGCCGATTCGCGCTGGAATACCTCGACGAATTCACGGCCGATGATTTTGCGTTTTTGCTCCGGGTCGGTAACGCCGGCGAGATGGCGCATGAATTCCGCGCCGGCGTCGACATGAATGACCTTGACGCCCAGATTTTGCGCAAAGGTCAGCATGACCTGTTCCGCTTCGTTCAAACGCAGCAAGCCGTTATCGACGAACACGCAGGTCAGCTGGCCGCCTATCGCTTTATGCAATAACGCCGCGACCACCGACGAATCGACGCCGCCGGACAGTCCCAGCAACACCTCGTCGCTGCCGACTTCCGCGCGTATCCGGGCAATGGCGGTATCGGCGTAGCCGGGCATGTGCCATTCCTCGCCTATGCCGCAGATATCGTGCACGAAGCGCGCAATGATCGCTTTGCCCTGCACGCTGTGCGTGACTTCTGGGTGAAATTGCAGTCCGTAATAACAGCGCGCTTCATCCGCCATGCCGGCGATCGGCGTCGCCGCATTGCTGGCGCAGATGCTGAACCCTTCCGGCAGTGTGATCACTTTATCGCCGTGGCTCATCCACACATCGAGCAGACCGTGTCCGTGTTCGTTGACGTGATCCTGCAATTCCTTCAACAGCCGGGAATGGCCCTGGGCGCGGACCTGCGCGTAGCCGAATTCGCGCTGCAGCGCTTGCTCGACCGCCCCGCCGAGTTGCGCCGCCATGGTTTGCATGCCGTAACAGATGCCCAGCACCGGTACGCCGAGATCGAACACCGCTTGCGGCGCGCGCGGCGTTTCTTCTTCCGTCACCGAAGACGGGCCGCCCGACAGGATAATGCCCGCGGGATCGAACTGGCGAATGAATTCGTCGCTCACATCGTAAGGATGCAATTCGCAATAAACATGCGTTTCGCGTACCCGACGCGCGATCAATTGCGAATATTGCGAACCGAAATCCAGAATCAGTATTTTTTTATAAGTCATTTCCATACTCTGCAATACGTAAAAAAACAGCAGCCGGCAATAAGTTCGCAGGCTGCTGTCCGGATATCCGCGCTTGCGTAAAATCCGCGCAAGCCGGTCGCTGCTCAATCCAGCCGATAATTGGGCGCTTCCTTGGTGATCTGCACATCGTGCACGTGCGACTCGCGCGCTCCGGCCGCGGTAATTTCAACGAATTCGGCGCGCGCCTGCATATCGGTTATCGTCATGCAGCCCAGATAGCCCATGCTGGCGCGCAATCCGCCCATCAATTGATGGATGACCGCGAGTACGCTGCCTTTGTACGGCACGCGGCCTTCGATGCCTTCGGGCACGAATTTGTCGGTATTGGATTCGTTATCCTGAAAATACCGGTCGCTCGACCCTTTTTGCATTGCGCCCAGCGACCCCATGCCGCGATACGATTTGTAGGAACGGCCCTGGAACAGTTCGATTTCGCCCGGCGCTTCTTCCGTCCCGGCGAACAGGCCGCCCAGCATGACGGTATTCGCTCCGGCTGCAATCGCTTTCGCGATATCGCCCGAATAGCGCACGCCGCCGTCGGCGATCAGCGGTATGCCGCGATCCGCCAGCGCCAGCGCCACGTTCTGGATCGCAGTTATTTGCGGCACGCCTACGCCCGCGATGATACGCGTCGTGCAGATGGAACCCGGCCCTATGCCTACTTTCACCGCATCGGCGCCGTGATCGGCCAATGCCAGCGCTGCGCTGGCCGTAGCAATATTGCCGCCGATGATCTGCAGATGAGGAAAATTCGTTTTTACCCAGCGCACCCGGTCGAGTACGCCTTTGGAATGGCCGTGCGCGGTATCGATGACGACGACATCGACGCCGGCATGCGCCAGCGCGGCCACGCGATCTTCCGTCCCTTCGCCGACGCCCAGCGCAGCGCCTACGCGCAGACGGCCTTGATTGTCCTTGCAGGCATTGGGGTGCTCCGACGATTTCTGGATATCCTTGACCGTAACCAGCCCGCGCAATTCGAACGCGTCGTTGACGACGAGCAAACGCTCCAGCCGGTGTTTATGCAACAAACTCAGCACTTCCGAACGGGTGGCGCCTTCCATTACCGTCACCAGGCGCTCGCGCGGCGTCATGACCCGGCTGACGGGCTGGTCCAGATTGGTTTCGAAACGCAGATCGCGGTTGGTGACGATGCCGACTACCTTGCCGCCGCCATCGACGACCGGCAAACCGGATATTTTGTGTTTCCGCATGGTCGCCTGCACGTCGCGCACCGTCATGTCGGGCGTTACCGTAACAGGTTCTTTCACCACGCCGGACTCGAACCGCTTTACCCGCGAAACTTCGGCCGCCTGCTGTTCTATGCTCATGTTTTTATGAACGATTCCTATGCCGCCTTCCTGCGCCAGCGCAATCGCCATCGGCGCTTCGGTGACTGTGTCCATAGCCGCGGAAAGCAGAGGGATATTCAGGGTAATTTCCCGAGTCAACCGGGTTTGCAGGCTTACGTCGCGAGGCAGTACTTCAGAATGGGCGGGGACGAGCAATACATCATCGAAAGTGAGGGCTTTTTGGATCACGCGCATGATCTTTGTTCCGAACAAAGCAATATTATACGCTAAACTTGAATTCGCCGCTATTCCGGAAACCGGCAGCCAACCGGATTGACGATAAACCAACCCGTTTGCAAAAATATTTGACGCCCCGGCTGCTAATCGCTAAGTTTATCTTAATCCATCCGTTTTTAAAGAGGTCGACCATGACAAACAAATTTATCGGGGCATTCCTTTGCGTCGTGACGCTTCTGGTCAGCGCTTGCGCAAACAATGCACCGGTCAGGCAGCCCAACGGCGTGTATTTGACCGGGTCCGCGATCGCCGCGCTCGATCGGGCCAAAGCCGATGTCGAAAAAGCCCGGCAGCGCGATGCATTGTGGACTACGGCGCTCAACGAACTGAACGCCGCCGAAACCGCCGCCACGCAGGGCGACAGCGCTGCCGTGATCAGCCATGCGCATGAAGCGAGCGCGCTGGCCAAATTAGGCATCGAGCAATTGTCGTTACCGAGCACCGACCCGTTCAAATAAACCGGTTCGAGGGCTCATCGATAAAATAAACGGTCGGCAATGCCTCGACAGCTTTTCATTCGATTAAATAATCTATAATATCAGTGATATCTATAAGTCTCGCTGGCGGATCAAATCATGACCGATAACATAGAGAACTTGCTGCGGGAACATTTAAAACGATTTCAGGCCGGTCAGGACCGTATGGAACGCAAACAGGATGAGCTGACACGCCGGGTGTCGAATCTGGAAGCCGGACTGGCGTCCGTTATTCAGCATTTAGGGCACCTGGCCGCTGCCGACGCACAGCAGCAACTGGCTGCGGACGGGTTTAATCTACGGCTGGAACGTATCGAACGCCGCCTGGAACTGGCTTGATCTCACCGGTGTCCGGTGGCAATCAATCCGCTGTCGCATCGGTTTTTTCCATATCGCCGCCGCCCTTTTTCATGACCTTGCCTTCTTCGGCGCGCTGACGCCGGACTTCTTTAGGGTCCGCCAGCAATTTGCGGTAGATTTCGACGCGGTCCTTATCGCGCAATACGGTGTCGGGCTTGACCAGCTTGCCGAAAATGCCGACCTTGTTCTGTTTCAGGTCGATTTCCGGAAATTTCTGCTGGATGCCGGACGCCTCGATCGCCTGCGCTACCGTCATGCCCTCTTCGCCGTACAAAGTCAGAATCAGTTGCGTTTCGGGCCTGGCATACGCCACCTCGATTTTGACTGGCAGATCTACTTTATTATCGGGCTTGGCAAACGCCTTCGCCATATCGACCGGCTGGTTCATGATGTTCCGTATACCTCTTCCGCGCGCTTGATAAAGGCTTCGACGAAGCTGTTGGCGATATAGCCGAACACCGGGCCGAGCACGGTGTCGAGCAATTTGCTGGAAAACTCGTAATGCAGGACGAATTCGATCTTGCAGGCCGTGTCGCTCAATGCCCTGAAGCGCCATTCGCCGTCCAGATGTTTGAACGGGCCGTCCAGCAGGCGCATTTTGATCAGGGCGGGCGCCTCATTGGTATTTTCGGTCGTGAAATGCTGTTTGATATGCATATAATCGATATGAATGGTGGCGACCATTCGATGTTCCTCGCGGCTTTTCACTTCACTTCCGCTGCACCAGGGCAGGAATTGGGGGTACTCTTCAACTTTATCGACCAGATCGAACATTTGCCGTGCGCTGTGCGCTACCAGAACGCTTTTGTTTACGAGTGCCATTATGCTGAGTGCCTATAAAAACTGGTAAAATACCCGCTTAAACCGGAATACGTCTAATGAGTATCGTACAAAACAAAAAAGCATACCACGATTATTTCATCGAGGATAAATACGAAGCGGGCCTGATGCTACACGGCTGGGAAGTCAAAGCCATACGGGCCGGACGGGTTCAGCTCAAGGAAGCCTACGTCGTCATCAAAAACGGCGAAGTCTTTCTGATCGGCGCGCACATCAGCGCACTTGCGACCGCTTCGACGCACGTCCACCCCGAAGCGACGCGCACCCGGAAATTATTGTTACACGCCGCCGAAATCAGCAAGCTGATCGGCAAGGTCGAACGCGCCGGTTATACGCTGGTTCCGATCGATATGCATTACACGCGCAGCCGCGTCAAATTGCAAATCGGACTGGCCAAGGGCAAAAAAGAACACGACAAGCGCGAAACCGCAAAAAACCGCGAATCCAGTATCGAGATCCAGCGCGCGATGCGCAGCCACAACAAACACGGCTGACCATGGCTCCTTGCCGAGCCGGGCCGAATCATTTGCGCAGACGCAAATAGACCTCAGGCAGTTTTTTGGGCAAATCGTTAATATGGTCCAGGACCAGATAATGCCCCGCGCCGAATATCTGCGGCAAATACTCGCTGCCGGCCGCGTCCAGCGTGATACAGAATAAGTGGATGCCCGCATCGCCGGCTTCCTTCACCGCCATCCGCGTGTCTTCGTGCAGGTATCTTTCATCGCCGCCGTCGTCGTAATCGGCCGGCCGTCCGTCCGACAGGATCAATAACAAACGCCGCGCCGACGGCGCTCGGTCGAAACTGGCGACCGCATGGCGGATGGCCGCGCCCATGCGCGTCGCCAGGCGCCCCGTCAACCCGCCCAGCACGGCGCGGGCATGTTGCGTCAGGGTCTCGTCGAAACCTTTGATCGTGTAATAGCTTACATTATCGCGATATTTGGAGGCAAACCCCGCCAGGCAATAAGGATCGCCCACTTCTTCCATGCTTTCCGCAAACAGCAGCATGCCCGCGCGGATGCGATCGACCACTTTGCCGCCACCTTCCGCGCAGGCCTGCATAATCGAGGTAGACATATCGGCCAATAGCACGACAGCCGTATCGCGATGCTGGACGACGCGCTGCCGGTAAATATTGGCCTGCGGCGACATGCCCGCCCGTTTTTCGACGACATACGCAATACTGGCTTCCAGATCCAGTTCGTCGCCGTCGAATTGCCGCCTCAGCGGCGCCATCCGGGTCGGTTTCTGGGTCTGTATCGCGCGTTTCAAACGCTGCAGCGCCGGAGCGTATTGCGCCAATAGCCGGGTTGCTTCATTGGCGTCCAGTTCGGTCAGCTGTTTTTCCTGCACCCAGGCCCAGTTACGCTTATACCGATTGTCGCGGTAATCCCATTCGACGTAAGGTTTGCCTTTTTCGCTGTATTCGGCTCCTTTGGCGTAACCCTGCACATGCGCCGGCTGCGGAATACCGACGCCGACGCGACCGCCGGAACCCGCCGTTTCTTCAGGCGGGATATCGAAATCGGGATCTTCGCCGGCGGCGTGTTTGGGAATCTGCTTCTGCTCCGGGTTTGGCTTGATGTCCTGATTTTTGACGACGTCTTCCTGGTCTTCGAGTCCGGTGCCGAATTCTGCCTGATCGAGCTCGCGGCGCGGATAAACCGGTCGCGCGGCGTTCGGGCTGCGGCCGGGCAAAAAAGCGGCATCGCGCTGCTTGAGCGCTATCGGCGGCAAGCTGGTACTTTTATATAGCTCGTTGGCGATCCTGAACGCATCGACGATATTCGCGTCATCGTTCAGCAAAGGGCGCAGCGGTTCGAAAACGGGATCGGCGGGCGCGCCCGCTATCGTCCATTGCAAAACGTTCTGCGCCCAACGGTAATAATCGGCGGCAGGCCCGCCCGCTGGCGCGGCAGCATGCGCGGCACGCAACAAACGCTGGCGGTAATTGGGGATACGCCGGCCGATCCGCTCGTCTATCCGCGTATCTTCGCAGACGTCGAAAATCAGCTGGAACCGTATCATATCGTCGCCGTAGGCTGCAAACAGCGGCCGCCAGGTAATCCGCAGTTCCGCGTCGAGCGGCGGATGGTCGCGGCCGGCTTCGCGGAACAGGGCGTCTATATGGCGACGTTCGTAGGAATGGAACACCAGATGACCGGCAGCGTGCAGAACCGCCAGCATCGCTTCCTCCCGGTCGGGCAGCGCCATCGGCAAATACAGGGCAACGCCGTCCGTTTCCACGAAAGCGCGGCCTTTATCGGGCGACCAGTTGCTTTCCAGCAAATCGAAATTATGGCCGAACCACGCGTATATCACCAATTGCAATAATCGCTGATGCTCCGGTATGCGAAAACCGGGCAGGTTTTCCAGCAGCAGCGCCATGCTTTCTTCGGATTCCAGCCTGAAAAACGCTTCGCCCCTCAAACGGCCGGCCTGCAGGATGTCCGCGCCGCGCTTCGCCCAGGGCAGCACGGCTTCGATACCGAGCAGATTGCGTACCCGTATCGCACCGCTCAGATAAGTGCCGAGCGCCAGACGCCGTTTGCTGAATAATTCCAGGCTCGGCAACACCACTTCTTCGATGCCGCTTATGCCGTGACCGCCTTCGAGTTCGAGCACGGGACAGCGAAAATAGGCGACTCCGGAATCCAGATGCCGCTCGCACCATTCGAGGCCCAGTTCCGCCCAGCGCCCTTCACCTTCGTTTCCGAGGCTTCGATACGCTTCGGGCAACTGGCTCATAAAGCCGTCCACCGCTTTCCATGAACCGCGCCAGGCTAAAAAACGCTTCGCCTGCCGGGTCCAGGGCAAAACGGAATGGCTTTGGGTGCAGGCCGCTTCGCTGCCGCGCATAAACGCTTTGCCTGCATCGCGGTCGTGCTCGAACAGCGCCTTGCATGCGAGCACCCATTCCAGCACGACTTCATCGCCGTAAGGCTGGATGGCGCCCAACGCTGCGTGCGTATCCCGATGCGCGACAAAACTGATCTTTTCCAGATCGGCCAGTACCTGTTGTATTTCGGCAAGAATCTCCGGACTGCTCATAGATGGCGACGGTTCAGGGAAAATGTGCGCGTATGATTTCCAGCAACGCTTCGGCCAGCTCGGTATCGTCCGTTACCGGGCTTACCAGCGCTGCTTTGCACGCTTCCAGAGGCGTTATCCCGGCAGCGATCATATTCGCCGCATACACCAGCGCGCGCGTCGATGTCGCCTCGTCCAGCCCGTGATCCTTCAACGTCCGCGCCCGGCGACCGGCTGCCACGAGCGGCGCAAGCTGGGCTTCCGCCAGTTCGGGGACTTCGTTGCGGATAATTTTAAGCTCGATTTCTTCGTTGGGATAATTGAAGTCGATTCCGATAAAACGCTGCTTGGTAGACGGTTTCAAATCTTTCAGCACCGTCTGGTAACCGGGATTGTAAGAAATCACCAGCATGAAATCTTCGTGCGCTTCGATTTCCTGGCCCTTTTTCTCCAGCGGCAGCTGGCGCCGGTGATCGGTCAGCGGATGAATAATGACAGTACTGTCGGTACGCGCTTCGACGATTTCGTCCAGATAGCAGATGGCGCCGGCTTTGACGGCACGGGTCAAGGGACCGTCCTGCCAGACCGTCTGCTCGCCTTCCAGCAAAAAACGGCCGACCAGATCCGAACTCGTCAGATCTTCGTGACAGGAAACCGTCACCAGCGGGCGCTTCAAGCGCCAGGCCATGTATTCCAGAAAACGCGTCTTGCCGCAGCCGGTCGGCCCTTTGAGCATGACCGGCAGACGTTTTTTGTAAGCGGCCTCAAAAATCTCTATTTCGTTGCTTTGCGCTTCGTAATACGGCGCGCCGGCGCTATCTTCCACCGGCATCTGGATAATATCGCGTTCCACGCCGCGCAACCGATTCAAAAACCCTTTCATGCCATCTCCAGACGCATTTCACGCATGCAGCGCGTTTTCATGAACAAATAAATGTGGCGCAGCGTACGCACCGCCATTCTTTCCGGATGCTGCGGCAAGGCGTCGCAGCGATCCATGGTTATACAGTTATGGTAATACACAAGTTCCCGGCAATTGTCCCGAATGGTATTCCAGGAAGGATCGCTTTTTACCAGAACCTTGAATACATCGAGCAAATCATCGTTCGCGTCAGGGATTTCCTTTTCGCCCACATCGGCGATATAAGCAATAATCAATTGTTTGATCAATCGCATGCTCTGTTCAACGGTGCCAAGCAAAGCCAGGGATCGACGTTCGTTCAAAATGCGTTCGAGGTCGACAATTTGCGCATCGACCTGTTCAAAAGTCTGTATTAAAGGTTGATGATCCATTTCTGACTAGACCGAATAGAAGATTAAGAATAAAATTGACAGGATACACAGATACCAATACTCGATCATTTTACTCAACTTTACTCACAAATGGAATGCTGACATGAAAAAGCTGGTTAAACTCGTTAAGCTCAATAATCTGGAATATAACGCCAACCGCGATCCAGCCGTGTACCGGCGTTTAGCCAACGAGGGGTTTCGCATCCAGGCGCTGATAAACGGGGAAGGCCCTGTCAAGTGCGTACTGACCGACGCCAACAACAAGGTCATCAACGAGCAGACGGTCAACGCGCCCGCTACCTATACGCATGAAGTCAGCTTCGCTACTCCCGGCGTTCGCGTTGTGACCCTGAACATTACCGGAAACAACGGGAAATTTACTCAGGATATCCTGCTCGACGTCATGGAGCATGCCTGGATCGGTTAAACCCGCGAAACAGGTGCCGAGTATCCCGGGTCAGGATGGCGATTCGGCCGGCCCGGGAAACCGGAATCGCGATTGCAGACGCATTCAAGCGCAATACCGGCACCAGTTCCCCCAAAATTCACGTTTCAATTCAGGATGCGACAGCATTTCAGCCGGATGTGCGCTGATAAACACCGTCAGTTCCTGCCACATTGGACTTTCTGCCGGCGAAGTCATGCCCAGCATCGATACCGCGTCTTTCCCGATCAGCCATAACCAGGATATCCTGCCCGCCGCGGCTTCTGCCTGCAATTTTGCGTGATCGACAGAGATGTCTTCCCCGCAGCGCAATTTCATTGCAAACAGCAAATTCATAAACAGCGCCTTTTCTTCTTCGTCCAGCGGCCGGGACACTAGCGCCCAGCCTTCGGCCCCCTGCCGGGTCGATACCGGCATCGCAGTCAGCGGACCGGAAATCCGTCGATCCGGGTTGCATCGAGCAGTGCGCAATTGCCATAAGGGCATCAATTCCAGTTCGGCGAGAACCGCGTTATTCCGCATGAGGCAAATTCAGACACATGATCAGCGCATCTTCCCGTCCGCCGGGGGCAGGATAATATTGTTTGCGTACCGCAACGTCGACAAAGCCCAGGCCGTGATAAAGGCGATGCGCTATCGCATTGGAAGGCCTGACTTCCAGCCATATCGCAGCGATGTCATCCTGCCGGACGCGGCTCACTATTTTCTGCATCAGCAGCCGTCCCCACCCCAACCCTTGCCAGTCGGGCGCTATCGTGATATTCAGCAGATGCGCTTCGCCGGCCGCCAGTAAAACCACCGCATAACCGATAATTTCGCGCTCGAGCTGATATACGCAACAATAATATCCCGCGCTCACGGAATCGGCGAAATTGCCGGCAGTCCAGGGATACGGGTAGCATTGCGCATCCAGTTCGGCTATGGCCGGCACATCGGCCATGGTCATGGGGCGCAGCAACGCATCGGGATAAAGTACGGCGTTCATCGTTCGCAGATTTTGAGCGCGACTTTATTGCGGATATATAACGGCGCTGCCAGTTCGGCCGCGTAACCGTTGCCTTGCTCGAACTGCCCGGCCGCCAGTTGAGCGATCTGCCCGGCATACGGATAACAGTCCGCGACTACGCCGCTCAACGACTCGCCGAAGCGCGACAACAGCACTTCGGCATAGGTTGCAAAACCGCTGCCGCACCCGGTCCAGCCCTCGCCGGCAGGATATGGCACCAGCTCGGGCCGGCACACCGCTGGAGCCCGCAATTCCACCCATGTCTCGCTCTGCCGGGCGTAAACGGCGTGATAAACCTCTTCCATCCGCGCATCCAGGCAAACCAGCGCCTTGTCGCCGCCGCTGGATGCCGCCATGGCCTGAAGACTGCTGATCCCGATGACGGGCAGTCCGGCGGCAAAAGCCAGTCCCTGCGCCACCGCGCAGCCTATCCTCAAGCCCGTAAACGAACCCGGCCCCATCCCGAACGCGATACCGTCGAGCTGTCCCAGATTCATCTCCGTTTCCGCCAGCAGGCTTTGGCATTGCGGCAACAGGAGTTGAGAGTGCGTCCGGCCGGCCAGCGCAGATCGCTCCAGCACGTCCCCGTCCAGCCATAACGCAGCTGAACAATATTCGGTAGCGGTATCAAAAGCCAGTATCTTCATCGTTTAATAACAATCGACCTGTCCGGCAGCGACACATGACCGGAATCTTCTTCGTTAATGTAATGTTTCATAAACCTCGAACAATATTCTTTGCCAGGGATTACGGCTAGCCGTCAATTTTACGATACGCGCTTCGACTATCGAACCGTTGTCCATAAGACGCGCAAGCCCGGCATTATCCCGCCGCGGCACATACCCTAAGGCCTGCCCATGCCACTCGACGCGTATCGCCTTCGGGTCGTACATATTGTCCGGCTCGCGCACCAGCGTCAGGCGGTCGCCTTCATGCATTTTTTTCCACACCGACTTGCCGGCATAGTACCGGAATCCGGCTAGCGGCGACGTCTGGACCAGAATCTGGCTGTCGATACCGGCGGCACAAACGCAGCAAGACAAAGCCCAGACCGACCATCCCAATAGCGCCTGTTTCATGCCGTCAATAACTGATAGACCGCCATTCGTCGTCCATAACCCGGCTGATGTAGGCCGCCCCGCCGGCGATTCCGGTACATTCAGGAATGAGTATGTCAGGACTGATAGCGTAAGCATCCAATGCTCCGCCGCAGGCAAAAAACTTCACTCCCAGATCCGCCGCATCTTTCATGAAGCCATAAACCGATTTCTGCCTGTTTTCGGAAGGAAAAATATTTTCCGCCGCGCCTTTAGCCAGCAAACGGGTTGCTGCACTGGCGAAAAAAATCTCGACCTCGACATCCATGGCAGCAGCAGATGCTGCCTGAAAAAAAGGAGTGCCGCATAAATGGGGCTGTTCGGGACTGATGGTCAATAGCATCATCACCAGTTTTTCTGCCATTAGGTTTCTCCTGAAATATCTATGACTCTGTTGCGTTCAGCTCTGAGCCGATGCGGTAAGGGTTTTAATCCTGGACGGAATATCATAACCCGATTGAGGACGATCCGGGTCAAAAAATCATTTTCAGGCGCGCGGCATGCCAGCATCCGTAACCGGCGATATAGAACGCCGCTTAACACGTAATTTGGATTTTGCGGCGGCCGAAGCCGGTTTTTGAGGTAAAATTCACTTTTATTTGACGCTGAATGCATGATGTCTGATTTAATTCGAATCCCCGGGGGTCACGCTCTTTCTCAATTTCGCCTGGAAAAACTCGGTTGCGCGCTACCCGAATTTCTATGTTCTGGCGCCCAGTTCTGGCATTTCGCCGAACTGGGCGTATCGAGCGCGAAAACTCATAAGCTGCTCGCAGATCTGCTGACCTACGGCGACGCCTTCGCCGGTTCAGGCAGCGGAAACATGATTGTTGTGATACCCAGGCCGGGAACGATATCGCCATGGTCTTCCAAAGCGACGGACATCGCCAGGCATTGCGGCCTGCCCGAGCTTATCCGGCTAGAGCGCGGTACGGCGTATTTTTTTTCGCGCCACGACGGCAACGAGCTGACAGCCGGAGACCTTGCGCTCATCGCACCGCACATCCATGACCGCATGACCGAAACCGTCATAAGCGATCTCGATCACGCCTATGCCTTATTCCGGCATTTGCCCCCCAGGCCGCTGCAATACATCGATATCCTGCTGCATGACGCTTCTGCGCTGCGCCAGGCCAATATCGAACTGGGACTGGCGCTCTCCGACGATGAAATCGATTATCTGCTCAGCCATTTCAAACGCATGAAACGCAATCCTACCGATGTTGAGCTGACGATGTTCGCTCAGGCCAACTCGGAACATTGCCGGCACAAGATATTTAATGCCAACTGGGTCATAAACGGCGAAACCCAGCGGAATACGCTGTTCGGCATGATACGGGAAACGCATGCCCGTCATCCCGAAGGCACCGTAGTCGCCTATTCGGACAATTCCTCAGTCATTGCCGGTGCCGAAACTCAGCGTTTTTATCCTGACCGAGAAGGCCGTTACGCGTATCATCAACGGCTCACGCACATTCTGATGAAAGTGGAAACGCACAATCACCCCACCGCCATCTCGCCTTTTCCCGGCGCGGCGACCGGTTCCGGCGGCGAAATCCGCGACGAAGGCGCCACCGGGACGGGTTCCAAACCCAAAGCCGGATTATGCGGCTTCTCGGTATCAAATTTACGCATCCCCGATTTCCCGCAGCCCTGGGAAAACAATCCGGATCATATTCCTGAATATGGTAAACCGGGGCGCATTGCTTCAGCTTTGCAAATCATGATCGAAGGGCCGCTCGGCGCTGCCGCATTCAATAACGAATTCGGCCGCCCCAATCTTGCAGGGTATTTCAGAACTTTCGAAGCGCTTTGCGACGGCGAAATGCGCGGTTATCACAAGCCCATCATGCTGGCCGGCGGCGTAGGAAATATCGATGCCGACCAATGCGTTAAAAAACCGTTTGCGCCCGGGACGCTGCTCGTTCAGCTTGGCGGACCGGGGATGCTCATCGGCCTGGGCGGCGGCGCTGCATCGAGCATGGACACCGGCAGCAACGACGAAAACCTCGATTTCGATTCGGTACAGCGCGGCAATCCCGAAATGCAGCGCCGCGCGCAGGAAGTGATAGACCGTTGCTGGCAAATGGGCGCGGACAACCCCATACTTTCTATCCATGATGTCGGCGCAGGCGGCATTTCAAACGCCTTTCCCGAACTAGTGGACGGCGCCGGACGAGGCGCAGTATTTCAGTTGCGCGACGTTCCGCTGGAAGAAACCGGCATGTCGCCGCGGGAAATCTGGTCGAATGAAGCGCAGGAACGCTATGTGCTCGCACTTGCGCCGGCTGATCTGGAATTGTTCCGCGGGCTGTGCGAACGGGAACGCTGTCCTTACGCCGTCGTCGGCGTAGCAACCGAAGAACATCGCCTTACGGTTCAGGATAGCGTATTGCCCGAGACGCCCGTCGATATGGACATGTCCGTGCTGTTAGGCAAGCCGCCGCGCATGACGCGCATTGTAGAACGCGTCACGCGCCAATTACCCGCGCTGGATTTGCAGGGAATCGATCTTGCCGAAGCGGCGGTGCGTATTCTTCGTTTGCCCAGTGTCGCTTCCAAAGCGTTTTTAATCCATATCGGAGACCGGACGGTAGGCGGTTACACAGCCCGCGATCAATTGGTAGGACCGTGGCAGGTCCCGGTTGCCGACGTCGCTGTCACAACCATGAGCCATACCGGTTACGAAGGCGAAGCGTTCGCCGTTGGCGAGCGCACTCCTCTGGCGCTGATCGACGCACCGGCATCGGGGCGCATGGCGATAGCAGAAGCATTAACCAATATCGCCGCGGCGCGCATCGATAAAATCGGCGACATCAAATTATCCGCCAACTGGATGGCAGCCGCCGGATTTCCCGGCGAAGACGCGGCTTTGTTCGATACGGTAAAAGCCGTGGGAACGGAATTCTGCCCGGCGCTGGGAATCAGCATCCCGGTCGGCAAGGATTCGCTGTCCATGCGCAGCGCCTGGCAGGAAAACGGCGAAAACAAAGCTGTGACTGCACCGCTGTCACTGATTATTACCGCTTTCGCACCGGCGTCGGATGCTCGCCAGACCCTCACGCCGCAGCTTTGCACCGATCAGGGCGAAACCGACCTGATCCTCGTCGACCTGGGCCGCGGACGCAATCGACTGGGCGGCTCGGCGCTGGCGCAAGCCTATACGCAAATCGGCAACCGTTGTCCGGACGTTTATTCCGCAGAACAGCTCAAAGCTTTTTTCGGCGTAATACAGGCTCTGAATGCACGTCAGTTACTGCTGGCTTATCATGACCGTTCCGATGGCGGCTTATGGGCTACGCTATGCGAAATGGCGTTCGCAGGGCACTGCGGCATCAGCATCGATTGCGATGAACTGTGCCAGGATTTCAATGCCGCAGGCGGCGAAAACAGTCTGGACGATGAGGAAACCACGGACGTTACCCCGCGCCCCGATCATCCCGATTATATTTTAGGCGTTCTGTTCAACGAAGAATGCGGAGCCGTGATTCAGGTGCGGCGCTCCGATACCGCAGCCGTATTGCAGGCATTCTGTACTGCCGGATTACGCAGCGAAGTGCACGTCATCGGCATGCCGAATTCGAGCGACCAGATCAGCATACGCCGAAACGGCAAGGATCTGCTGAATTTCAGCCGTACCGAACTGTATCGGGCATGGAATGAAACGAGCTATCACATTCAAAAACTGCGCGATAATCCGCAGTGCGCGGACAGCGAATTTACCCACCTTCAGGATGAAACCGATCCCGGAAGATTCGTCAAGCTCAGCTTCGACCCCGACATGCACTGGACGATCGGCGGCAGCAGGCCACGCATCGCCGTACTGCGCGAGCAGGGCGTCAACGGCGAAGTGGAAATGGCTGCCGCGTTCGATCGTGCGGGCTTTGAAGCCATAGACGTACACATGAGCGACATACTGGCCGGTCGCACGAGTTTACGGGAGTTTCGCGGCTTGGCCGCCTGCGGCGGTTTCTCTTACGGCGACGTGCTGGGGGCCGGCGAAGGCTGGGCAAAGTCCATACTGTTCAATTCGCGCGCACGCGATGAATTCGAAGCATTTTTTAACCGCAGCGACAGCTTCGCACTCGGCATCTGCAACGGATGCCAAATGATGAGCAACCTCAAATCGATCATACCCGGCGCACGGTTCTGGCCCAAGTTCACCCGCAATATCTCGGAACAGTTCGAAGCGCGCTTCGTCATGGTTGAAGTGACCGACAACCCTTCCATACTGTTCGCCGACATGGCCGGCAGTCAGATGCCCATAGTCGTCGCCCATGGCGAAGGTTACGCCAATTTCTCCCAGACCGGCGACGCCGGCCGCGTGCATGGAGCTGTGCGTTTTATCGATCATCGGGGCATGCCTACGGAGACGTATCCGCTCAACCCTAACGGTTCCGCCGGCGGCCTTACGGGCGTCACCAGCGAGGACGGCCGGTTTACGATCATGATGCCGCATCCGGAACGGGTTTTCCGCGCTGTCCAGCAAAGCTGGCATCCAGACCGCGCGCAGGAAAACGGGCCGTGGCTGCGGCTGTTTCAAAATGCGCGCAAATGGGTACAATAACCGGCATGACTATCGACAAGACGATTCCGATCCGCCGTTTTTCTGCCGCTGAACTGGCGCAGCGCGATGCCGAAATGGGCGTGGACGATACGCGCTGGTACGAAGAAGAGGAACTGGACGAACTGGAAACCCGCGACCCGCTGCTGGCGGCCCGCATCGCCCAGCGTCAGGCGAGGATCGAGAAACTCAAGCCGTATACCGCTACCGGCGCTACGCCGCCCTTAACCCGGGAAGCGCTGATCGACGTACTCGAAGAAGCCAGAGCCGTGCTGTTGCGCGATGGAGGCGATCTGGAACTGGTCGAAATTTGCGACACCGTGGTGCGCGTCCGCCTCAAGGGCGCTTGCGTCGGCTGTCCGAATTCGGTACTGGATTTAAAAAACGTAGTGGAAAAAATCGTGCGCCGAACCTTTCCCCAGGTTACGGCCGTACAAAACGTTTATTGATCTGCGCCATCAGGGCGCGACCTGTATTTTATCGGGAGCGGCCACCACTATCGGCGGCTGCGGCTGATGCGAGAGCAACCATTTCTGTTTTACCGCCAATTGCTTTTTAGGCGGCAAGCGTTTCAGTTTTAGGTAATTTTTCCGGGCCAGCTCCCTTTGCTGCCCCGTCAGGGAACTCCAGGTTGTCAGGCGCTTCTGGAAACGTTTTTGCTGCTCCGGTTTGAGCTTGGGATATTTCGCCGCGATCGCGAGCAATCGCTTGCGCTGCAGATCGGTCATGCCTTGCCATTTGGCTTTTACCGGTGCGAGGATGGCTTGCTGGGCCGGCGACAGGCCGACCCATTCCGCTTCGGCAGCCCAGCCCGGGGATGCCAAGCATAACAGGCACGCCAGCACTGTCAGTATGCGGAAGAATTGCTGACCCATTTGCTCAGATGTCCGTCCAGATAAGCGTTGACTGGTAAATCGCCGGTTAGCAGTTCAGTATCCACACTCGCAGTATTATCGTCCTTGCCGTTACCGCTCGATTGCCAGACCGCCGTGCCGCCACCCAGGGCCAATATCAGCAGCATGCCCGCCAACCCGAACCTGTGCTGCCGCACCCAATCCGTCCAGGTCACTCCATGGCCCGCGCTGTAAGAATGGGCGTAACTGCTGTGAGTCGCCAGGGCGCAGGCCTGTTCACGGGCTAGCCGGAGCTGCTCCGTGATTTCAGGGCGCAACAAAGGCAAACTGCCGTCTAGCGCAGCGATCATTTCCTTTGCGTAAGCATCCTCATTCATTTTTTATTCCTTTATCCTGCAACAGCTCGGCAAGCGCGCGCACGGCACGGGAGCAATGCGTTTTGACGCTACCTTCCGAGCATCCCATTGCTGTCGCTGTTTCTGCAATATCCATTTCCTCCCAATAACGCAGCAGGAAGGCTTCTCGTTGACGCGCAGGCAGCTTTTCTATCGCATTTTCTATAAGAGCAAGATTTTTGCCGGTAGCGAGCTGATTATAAGGATTATCTTTTTCTTCAGTCGGCTGGATATGCTCCTGCCCTTCCTCATCGCTATCGTCTCGGCCCGCTGTAAAAAAAGACAGCGCGGACACCCAAAAGTTGCGTACCTTTTGACGCCGGTAATAATCGCGGATCGTATTTTGCAGTATCCGCTGGAATAACAAAGGAAATTCTGCCGCAGGCGCGCCTGCATATTTTTCCGCCAGCTTCATCATGGAATCCTGGACTATATCGAGCGCGGCCTGCTCGTCGCGCACAGCAAAAGCCGCCTGCCGATAAGCCCTGCGTTCTACATCCGCCAGAAAACGGGACAACTCATCGGCACTAGGCACAAACTTCCTTCCACCCGAATGCAGTCAGGCCTGCCCCGATTTTTTCGGCCCGGTTCCTGTCGCCGCCCCGCTCTGTGTAACGGGAAACCGCATTCCATCGACGAACGCCATATACTGCCGGATATCGAAAGCAGAAAAAATTGATTATTGCAAACAAATTGGCATCCAAATTCTTAATGTATTTTCATGTCCATCAGAGTCAATGGATTGATATTTTTAGCTAAAGCTACGCCCAGATGTTTGGCAAAGCGATCGGCAAAGCCTTCTTGCGGCGTAAAATCGACTATTTTTTTGGCGTGAATGATTTCGCGCGCCACATAATCCGTACTTCCCAAACCGTCAGCCAAACCAAGCTTGATACTTTGCGCCCCCGTCCAGACCAGGCCGCTGAACATATCGGGCGTTTCTTTCAAACGGCTGCCGCGACCTTCTCGGACCGCCTGGATAAATTGCCGGTGAATCTGGTCCAGCATTTGTTTGGCATAAGCGACCTGCTGAGGATTGGCAGGCGAAAACGGATCAAGGAAGCCTTTGTTGGCGCCTGCCGTCAATAAACGCCGCTCTACGCCCAGCTTGTCCATCGTTCCGGTAAAACCGAAGCCGTCCATAAGCACCCCTATCGACCCGACCAGACTGGCTTTATCGACATAAATCCGGTCGGCGGCCGCTGCGACGTAATAACCGCCGGAGGCGCAAATATCGTCGACCACGACATACAAAGGAATTTTCGGATATTTGAGACGCAACCGTTTCATTTCATCGTAAATCTGGCCTGCCTGGACCGGACTCCCGCCGGGACTGTTGATGCGAAGAATTACTCCTTGGGTATCCTTGTCCTTGAACGCATCGTCGAGGCCTCCGATAATCTGGTCGGCGCTGACGTCATTCGCTCCTATGGTCCCTTTCAATTCGACCAGCGCCGTATGCTTGCCGTGCAGATCGAGATTATTGGCGCCGTTCCAGGTCAGCATCGCGTAAAGCAGACCTCCTAACAGCACCAGACTCAGAAGCTTGAAAAAAATCCTCCAGCGCCGCGCCGCCCTCTGCTCCCGCACAGCTGCAAGTGCGACTTTTTCCAGAATTTCACGTTCCCAGTTACCCGGCTTTTCCGACTCAGACATGTATTTTCCTTTAAGGGTGCTGGCAAAGCATTAGTATAAACTCAAGCGTGCGCATTTAACCATTGCGCCAATCCGGCAAAATCCTCGGCTATGAACAAAGGGGAGAATTGCCGCAAGCTTTCCATGCTGTGCGCGCCATAACCGGCGGCTATACTGGCTACGCCTGCGTTTTTCGCCATGAGCAGATCGTGGCTCGTGTCGCCGATCATCAGCGTGCGTTCCGCCGGCACGCCAAAAGTTTCCATCAACTCGAATATCATCGCGGGGTCGGGTTTGGAGAGGCTCTCATCGGCGCAGCGCGTCGCGTGAAAATACGGGCGCAGACGACTTGCATCCAACGCCCGTTCCAGACCCGCACGGTTTTTTCCGGTGGCTACGGTCACGGTATGCCCGGCCTGATGCAAACGCGGGATGGCTGTAGCGACCCCATCAAATAAAGTGAGCAGGCTGTCCTCGCGCAGAAAATGATAGCGGTAACGCTCAATTAAATTCGGATATCGTTCCGAACGCAGATCCGGCAGCAATTCGGCAATCGCATTAGTCAGCCCCAAGCCGATAATATGGCTGGCTTCCTGCTGGGTAGGCACCGGCAAATCCAGATCGGCGCACGCCTTGCGTATCGATCCGGCAATCGCAGCCGTCGAATCCATCAAGGTACCGTCCCAATCGAAAATCAATAAGTCAAACTGTCTGGGCATGAGGCAATCGCTCGATAAAATTATGCAATTCGACGGGTAGCGGGACTTCTACCACGATCGGGTCCTGTGTTAACGGATGAGCGAATTCGACGCGCCATGCGTGCAAAAACATGCGTTTCAGGCCTTGTTTCGCCGCCTCGCGGTTGCGCGCAAAATCACCGTATTTATCGTCTCCGGCAATCGGGAAACCCGAATGAGCGAGATGTACCCGGATCTGATGCGTACGTCCGGACTTCAATTCCGCTTCCAGCAAAGAATATTCCGCCCAGCTTTGCAACAGGCGGAACACGGTATGCGCCGCTTTACCGTCCGGGCTCACCATCACGCGCCGTTCGCCATCGCCGTTTAAATATTTATGCAGAGCCAGGGTAACGTGTTGCACCGGATTTTTCCATAAGCCGTATGTTAACGTCAAATAACGCTTGTTGACGCGATTCTCGCGGAATATATCGTGCAATTTAACCAGCGCGCTGCGCTTGGTCGCGAGAATCAGCGCTCCCGAAGTATCCCGGTCGAGACGATGGGCGAGTTCCAGGAAGCGGCAGTCCGGTAATTCCAGCCGCAATTGTTCGATCACGCCCATGCTTATTCCGCTGCCGCCGTGTACCGCCATGCCGGCCGGCTTGTTGACGATAAGGATGGCATCGTCGCGATAGAGCACGCGATCGACCAGCCGTACGCCCTGTTTCGGCAACACGGCGATCCTGGGCGCGGTTTCCGCGACGCGTACCGGCGGAATCCGCACTTCGTCGCCCAGCACCAGCTTGTGCGCAGCATCGACGCGGCCTTTATTCACCCGGACTTCGCCGGTGCGCAGAATCCGGTACAAATGGCTTTTCGGAACGCCTTTCAGATGCCAGGCCAAAAAATTGTCGATCCGCTGGCCTTCCGAAGATTCGTCAACTTTAACGAAAGTAACGGATTCTTTGCGTAAATCATTCATTTTGCATATACTGGCAATACTTTCTGCGATGACTGATGATTAATATTCAGATAAAACCTTGATCGTGCACCGACCCGGTCGTCCCCAAAGTAAAATTAACCGGTTAATTTCGCTCACCGGAACTCTCAAGCCCGGCAGATTTTGGCAATTATACACCCCAAGCTGCCGGGACACGGAAGGATCCAAGGTTGCATAGTGCGCCTGGCTCCATGCAAGTAGCGATAGTAAGTATATTTTAGCGCGCGTAACGCAACCCGGCTTGAAAATTGTTCGCACACGCCAATCCGCATTGGTTATGACCCGATAGCATCTTTTGTCGCTCAGGCACCCAAATGAAACAAAACCAGTTGCCCACACAAAGTTACTTATCTTTGTCACACTCCCGGCCGATTGTGCATTTTAGAACGCACCCTGGTTTTATTGATGATGTTAAACACCCTTACCCCACTATGCATCCACATGCTCGCTTATCCTGATCGCCCAACCGGCAGAATTTTTCGGGACTTAGACTGCGCTGTTTAAACGGCGCTTTGTGGTAGTGTGCTTATCGTCCCGTGTATCGCGCGCGGGAGAAAACAAGTAAATGAAACGCATGTTATTTAATGCGACGCAAGCCGAAGAGCTGCGCGTCGCCATCGTAGACGGTCAAAAATTAGTTGACCTGGACATTGAATCAGCCAACAAGGAGCAACGCAAAAGCAATATTTACAAAGGTGTCGTTACCCGCGTAGAACCCAGTCTCGAAGCTGCGTTTATCGATTACGGCAACGACAGGCACGGCTTTTTGCCGTTCAAGGAACTGTCGCGCGCCTGCTACTCCACCGGGGCATCGGAATCGGGCCGCCCCCGCATCCAGGATGTGTTGCGCGAAGGCCACGAAATCATCGTCCAGGTTGAAAAAGACGAGCGCGGCAACAAAGGCGCCGCCTTGACCACGTACATCAGTCTCGCCGGCCGCTATCTGGTGCTGATGCCGAACAATCCTCGAGGCGGCGGCGTCTCGCGCCGGATCGAAGGCGAAGAGCGCAACGAACTGCGCGATGTCATGGCGCAACTCGAAATCCCCGCAGGCATGAGCATTATCGCGCGTACCGCCGGGATAGGACGGGGCGTGGAAGAATTGCAGTGGGACCTGAACTATCTGCTGCAATTATGGAGCGCCATCGACAGCGCGGCCAATCACCAGAAAGGCACTTTCCTGATTTATCAGGAAAGCAGCCTGGTCATACGCGCCATCCGCGACTATTTTCAGCCCGATATCGGCGAGATCCTGATCGACACCGAAGAAGTATACGAGCAGGCGCACCAATTCATGGCGCATGTCATGCCCGGCAACGTCCATAAAGTAAAGCTTTATACCGATGACGTCCCGCTGTTTTCTCGTTTCCAGATCGAGCATCAGATCGAAACGGCCTATTCGCGCGAAGTCAGCCTGCCTTCCGGCGGTGCAATCGTCATCGACCATACCGAAGCTCTGGTTTCGGTCGACGTCAACTCGGCGCGTTCGACGCGCGGCTCCGACATCGAACAGACTGCCTTCACAACCAACCTTGAAGCGGCGGAAGAAGTGGCGCGCCAATTGCGGTTGCGCGACCTGGGCGGCCTGATCGTCATCGATTTTATCGACATGGAAAGCCAGCGCAATCAAAGGGATGTAGAAAATCGTTTGCGTGACGCCTTGCATTACGATCGCGCCCGGGTGCAGTTCGGAAAAATATCGAAATTCGGTTTGATGGAATTATCGCGCCAGCGGCTGCAGCCTTCGCTGGGGGAATCGAGCCACCAGCCCTGTCCCCGTTGCAGCGGCACGGGCTTTATCCGCGGCATAGAGTCGACCGCCTTGCATATTCTGCGCATCATCCAGGAACAGGCGATGAAAGACCACACCGGCGCTATCCACGCTCAGATACCGGTCGACGTCGCCACGTTCCTGCTGAACGAAAAACGGGCTGACATCGTTGCGATTGAGTCGCGCCTGAAAGTCAATGTCGTTCTTATACCCAATATTTATCTCGTCACGCCGCATTATAAAATTACCCGTTTGCGCCATGACGAAATCAATCCGCTCGAATTGCTGACGCCCAGCTACCAGCTTAGCGAAACCATAGAAGAATCGACGCCCGCCGAAATCAAAAAAGAAAATAAATCGGCTGTGCAGATTCCGGTAGTTCACGGCATTACGCCTTCCAAACCGGCCCCGATCATCGCCGAAAAAATCGCAGCCGTAATCCCGACCGCGTTACCGGCCCCGACCAAAGCAAGCCTGGTTGGCCGCATTCTGAGCTGGCTGCAAAAATTCAATGACAGCAAGCCGGCTGTAACGGCTCCTGAAGAAAAACCGGCTGTTGCGCTCATTACACCCGAACCCCGTGCCGCTTCGGGGGATAACAGCCGGAATCGAAATCGCTCTCGTACCGAACGCAGCGACTCACGCCCGGCTAATCCTGCCTTGCGCAACGAAAGCAGAAACGAAGCCCCCGAGCAGACAGGGCGGCCCGACCGGCCGCCCCGAACGGAACGCCAGCCGCGGCCGGAACGCAACCAGGCCGATAATGCCGTCAATCCGAATGCGGACAAGGCAGCAAGACCCGAATCCGCCAGGAAACCCAGACCGCCCCGCCAACCGCGTCCGGCAGCTGCCAACGAGAATGGCAACCCGCTACCCGCAGTGGACGAGGTATCTAATGTCCAGAACCACAACGCGGCGACTCCTCAGCCGCCCAGAGCGCGGCGTAGTCGCGAGCCTGCCGCCGACGAAAACGTAGCAATCGTCGAACCGGGCGCTGACGTTGGCGACAATTCCGGCCCGGACGGCACGGCTGCCCGCGAACCCCGCAGCCGTCGGGGAAGACGCGGCGGCCGCCGCGAACGAAGGCCCGATCAGATGAAATCCGGCCCCGACGAAAATACGCCGGCAGATCAACCGGACGCTTCGGCGCACGCCATGCCAGTATCGGACGACAGGCAAGCTGCCATGCAGATCGCAGCGGTTCTTCCTTCCGCCGAACCGGAACCGGACATTGCGGAAATTGCAGCGAGTGAAAACAGCGGTACGATCCAAGACCTGCCGCATCCAGAGCTGGATGTCGCGGCCGGAATCGATGGCGGCAGCAACGACGGCTCGATCATGGCCGAGAACAAACCCGTTCTCGTCGCCCAGATGGATATTTTTACCGCTGACCCAACCGTTTCGCAAGCCGGCGCAAGCATACAGACCGCTTCGCCAGCGGAATCGCAGGCAACTGCGCAATCCAAGCCTATCGATGCCTTGCTGGCTGAATTATTAGCGCCTGCCAGTGACGCCGCAAACTTGCAAATGGTCGAAACCCAAAGTGCAGCCACAATTCTACCTGAAGCGGCTGTTCCGAAATCCGGCAAGCCACCACGCGCCAGGCCCGCTGCCACCGATCTCGCGGCTGAAGCGCCTCTGCAGCAAGTTGAAACCAGAGCCGATGTGCTTGATCCTGCCGTCACCGACGAAACGGCAGCCAAACCGTCGCGCCAAAAACGAGCAGCGCCGGAATCTGCACAACCGGAAACAGCAACCGAACTGATACAGATAGAAACCAAAGCTTGAGTGGACGCCGGCGACTGCTCCCGCAAAGGTGCAAAGGAACAGTCGCCGGCAATTTTTTACTGCCGCCACCGGTTTGTTTCGGTGTTCAAATCAAACGGGACATGCCCTGACTGATTCCAGCCATCGCTACATGCGAACCGTCATTTCTCCAGCGTCTGCAAGGTCCGCCGTCATTTGGCTGCCTGCCTCGCTTCCAGTATTTCCCAACGTTCCAGCGCGGCCGACAGCTCGGCCTCGATTCGGTCTGCCTCTAGCTTCAGCTCTTTAACCAGGTCCGGTTTTCCCGTGTACAAAGCCGGAGCGGCCAATTGCTCCAGCACTGCCGCCTGACGCGATTCCAGCGTCTGTATCGCTGCGGGCAGTCCTTCCAGCTCCTTTTTTTCTTTCCAGCTCAAGGCGCTACCGTCATTTGCCGGCTCCGCCGCAGCGGACTCGACAAGCGCCGCCTTGCGTGGCGTACCCACGCCAACTGCATTCGTTTTCGTCCTCTGTACCAGCCAGTCTTCATAACCGCCGACGTACTCACGCAAGAAACCGTCGCCTTCGAAAGCGATGACGTGCGTAACGATATTGTCCAGGAATGTCCTGTCATGCGATACCAGCAGCACGGTGCCCGGGTAATCCTGCAATAATTCTTCCAGCAATTCCAGGGTGTCGATATCGAGATCGTTGGTGGGTTCGTCGAGCACCAGAATATTCGCAGGCCGCGTAAACAATCGCGCCAGCAGTAAGCGGTTGCGTTCGCCGCCCGACAGGGATTTTACCGGGGAACGCGAACGTTCCGGCGCAAACAGGAAATCTTCCAGATAACTGATGACATGTTTGCGTTCTCCGCCTATCTCCACATAGTCGCCGCCCTGGCTGATCGTATCGGCCACCGTCGCATCTTCGTCCAACTGGGTGCGGAACTGGTCGAAATACGCCACCGAAAGATTGCTGCCCAGCTTGACTTCGCCGCTATCGGGGGCAATTTCGCCCAGTATCAGTTTGATCAGCGTCGTTTTGCCGATACCGTTGGGGCCGACCAGGCCGATTTTGTCGCCGCGCTGTATGACTCCGCTAAAATCCCGGATCAATACGCGGTCGCCGTACGATTTGCCGACATGGATCAATTCGGCGACGCGCTTGCCGGAGCGTTCGCCGCTGTCGACATTCAGATTGACCTGGCCGAGATGGTTGCGCCGCTCGCTGCGCACTACGCGCAACTGCTCCAGGCGGCGCACCCGGCCTTCGTTGCGGGTACGCCGCGCCTGAATGCCCTTGCGTATCCACACCTCTTCCTGCGCCAGAAACTTATCGAATTTTGCCTGTTCGACCGCTTCGATGGCCAGCTGCTCGATTTTAAGTCGCTGGTAATCGGAAAAATCGCCCTCGAAACTGCGCAATTTGCCGCGGTCGAGCTCGATAATCTGCTGCGCGATATTGTTCAGGAAACGCCGGTCGTGGGTAATCACGACGACACCGCCGGCGTAATTGCGGATTAATTCCTCCAGCCATTCGATAGAACTCAGATCGAGATGGTTGGTAGGCTCGTCGAGCAACAGCAGATCCGGCTCCGCCACCAGCGCTCGCGCCAGCGCGACCCTTTTCTTGAGACCGCCGGACAAAGTACCGACCAGCACGTCCTCGGGCAATTTGAGCTTGCTCAGCGCGGTTTCGACGCGCGCCTGCAAGGTCCAGCCATCGAGCGCTTCGAGCGCGGTCTGCAACGTTTGCATCTGCGCCATCAAGGCATCGAAATCGGCCCCGGGTTCGCCCATTTCATGCGTCACGACATGGTAATCCAGCAACAAACGGCTCGCGTCGCCCAAACCTGTGGCGACCGCTTCGTACACCGTATGCGCGGAATCAAGCACCGGCTCCTGCGGCACATATCCAAGCTTCATGCCCGGCTGCCGCCATACCACGCCGTCGTCAGGAGGATATTCCCCCGCCAGCACTTTCAGCAGGCTGGATTTGCCCGCTCCGTTACGGCCTATCAGGCCTATATGCGTTCCCGGCTCTATCACCCAGCTCGCCCGGTCCAGCAGGGCGAAATGACCGAAAGCCAGGGAAGCGTTTTCTATCGTTAATAACGGCATAAATCTCGTCTATCATAAAAATCGGTTTAAAATCAATTTTGCTGCTGTTGCGCAACACCCATATTCGCCAGCGCGTCGGCACGCTCATTGCCCACATGCCCGTCATGTCCCTTGACCCAGATCCATTGCATGTCGTGCAATGCGGCCAACGCATCGAGACGCTGCCATAAATCCACATTTTTGACCGGGCCATTCGAGCTGGTGCGCCAGCCGCGTTTTTTCCAGTTCGGCAACCATTCGGCTATGCCTTTGAGCACATATTGCGAATCGGCATGCAATAATACCCGGCTGCGCACTTTAAGGCTCTCCAGAGCGGCGATGACGGCCAGCAGTTCCATCCGGTTATTGGTAGTCATCGCTTCGCCGCCGAATATTTCTTTCCTGTGCGTACCGCTTACCAGCAAAGCCCCCCAGCCGCCTACGCCGGGATTTCCTTTGCAGGCGCCGTCGGTATAAATCTCGACTATCGGCAATTCATTCATAATCTGTTTTTCTTCCATTCTGTATGCCCTGCGTCGCAGGACGCAAGGCCGGGACCCGTTTCTTTTTTCCTTGCCAGCGCGGCGTAATCAAGCGCATGCCGTGCACCCGTTTGATCGCATGTATAAAATACACCCCGCCTCCCATCGCCCACCAGCGGTCGCCGGCTTTTTCCATGAATTCAAAGCGATGAACCCATGGAATCCGGGCAAAAGGCGGCGCATAGCAACACATGCGCCAACCTGCAATATCGCAGCCAAGTAACGTAAGCCAATCCTTGAGCCGGCTGAAATTAATAAAATTCCCTCGCCACGGAAATCCCGAGCCGCGCTTTTTATAACCGCTATACAAACCCCATAAACTGCGAGGATTGAAACCGCTGATCAGCAGGTTGCCCTCAGCGATCAAAACCCGTTCCGCTTCGCGCAATATCTGATGCGGATACGGCGAAAATTCCAGCAAATGGGGCAATACCAGCAAATCGACCGATTGCGCCGAAAAGGGCAGATGCGCGGGTTCCGCCAACACATGACCGGTCGCGACGTTATCCACGATAAAACGGTGGGATATCCGGCTGTTGCGCAATAAATCCATATGCGATTGCCCGACTTGCAAGGCATTAAAACCGAACATATCCATCACCGTCTGATCGAAATAGGCGAGTTCGCGGGTTTGGAGATATTGCCCTAACGGGCTGCGGAACCACTCTGCCGAAGTTGTATCTGGATTTGTCATGCTATCATGTCTGTATGAATGCCGATTTAAGCATAAGTCCGATTAGCGCCTTCAATGACAACTATATCTGGACGATACACAATAAAACTCATGCCGTGGTCATCGATCCCGGTGACGCCGGGCCGGTTCTCGCTTTCTTGCAAAAAAAAGGCCTCGATCTTTCCGCAATCCTGATTACCCATCATCACCATGACCACGTAGACGGTAATGCTGATTTGATTCAACGTTATCCGGTACCGGTTTACGGGCCCGCCGCTGAAGTCATCCCTTGCAAGAGTTTGGCCGTACAAGAGGGTAACACAATTGAGCTTAAAGAATTAGCGCTCTCATTACATGTTATGGAAGTTCCGGGCCACACTGCCGGACATGTCGCCTATTATGCCGACGGCATGGTGTTTTGCGGAGACACCCTGTTCGGCTGCGGCTGCGGCCGCCTGTTTGAAGGAACGCCCGCGCAGATGCTGGCCTCCCTGACCAAACTCGCACAACTTCCGCGAGGTACCCGTGTCTACTGCGCTCACGAATATACGCTAGGCAACATCGCTTTCGCATTGACGATAGAACCCGGGAACCCCCTACTGCATTCGCGTGCCGCCAAAGATCGCGACCGTATCGCTCACGGCGATCCCACGCTTCCTTCGACTATCGGACTGGAACTGGACACTAATCCTTTTTTGCGCTGCGAGTTGGCCGAAATACGAAATCATGTCGAAATCCTTTCCGGCCGCCCCCTCGAAACGATTACAGATGTATTCGGCGCGCTGCGCAGGCTTAAAAATGAGTTTAAGTAGGCAAACAGTGTTTGCCGGATTCCGCCGATGCCGTATTATAGCGCCATGAACAAATTACCCTGTTTTAACGATTTTTCATGCCAACTCAGCCGTCTGTTGTTACTGTGCCTGAGTTTGCCTCTCTCAGTCCACTGTCTGGCAGATACGGCAGCGCCTGTTTCCGCCCCCGTTACCGACAACCGTCCCGCCAGGCTCGATCCCGCTGCCGGCAATATCGCAAAGCCGAATTCCAGCAACGATCAGTCATCGGCAGCCGTGTCCGCTTCTACACCAGCGGCGCAGCAGGAACCGAATCCGGATGCTCCGATTCCCCTGACGAATGCGCCCGGCGATACGCAAAACGATATAACTATCCAGAACGCTGCCGATAACGGCCCGGTCGACCTCTGGAGCCGGATACGCAAAGGGTTTGCACTGAAAGACTCCGATAGCCCGCTGGTCGAAACCCATATTGAATGGTACGCAAGCCGTCCCGATTATGTCAGCCGCATGGTAGAACGCAGCAGGCGCTACCTGTTTCATATTTTAGGCGAGGTGGAGAAACGCGGCATGCCTACCGAAATCGCCTTGCTGCCGATGGTGGAAAGCGCCTACAATCCGATGGCATATTCCAGCAGTCAGGCTTCCGGCATCTGGCAATTCATTCCCGCCACCGGCAAACTGTTCGGCCTGAAACAGAACGGCTGGTATGACGGCAGACGCGATATCGTGGCAGCGACCGATGCCGCGCTCGACTATCTGACCAAACTGCACACCGAATTCGGCACCTGGGAGCTGGCGCTGGCCGCATACAATTGCGGCGAAGGCTGCGTCGAGCATGCCATCGCAAAAAATCAGGCGCTGGGTTTGCCGACCGATTATTCGAGTTTGAACTTGCCGCTGGAAACCCGGCATTATGTTCCGAAACTGCTGGCGATCAAGCAGATCGTTGCCGATCCGGAAAGCGTCGGGCTGAATCTGGACAGCATCCCCGATCAGGCCTATTTTACCGCCGTCACCTTAAAACGCCCGATCGACGTCAGCCTGGCGGCCAAACTGGCGAATATGCCGGTGCGCGATTTCATTTCGCTTAATCCCGCCTACAACAAACCCGTCGTGCGCTCCGATACTCCCACTCAATTATTATTGCCGGTAGACAGAGTCGATACCTTTTCCACCAACCTGCAGAATTGCACCGAACCGCTGGTCAGCTGGCAAATGTACCGCGCCCGGCTGGGTGAACGCATCCGGACGATCGCAAAAAAATTCCACGTCAGCGTCGCCTGGCTGATGGAACACAATCCCATTCATCTCAGTCATAAAGGCAAGCTGACCAGCGAACACACGCTGATCGTCCCCCTGCGCAATCAGGTCGCAAACGCGGCAAAACCCGCCGATATTCCTGGCCGGCCGGTTAAATTGGCCGAAAACGATACTGCCGCCGCCAAACCCTTGAAAATCGGCTATCGTGAGACGAATTCCGGCCGCCATGCCGATGACGAAACACCGGGACAGATCAAAGTCAAACCGGGAGATACGCTCTACAGCATAGCCCGACGCTATCGGGTCAGCCTGCAAGATCTGAAAAAATGGAACCATACCGGCAACCGGCCCCTGCAACCCGGCGCAACCCTGTCGCTCGCCGCATCCTCAAGTCGGCATCCAACATCCAGACAACATCGCCACCATAAAAACCCGAGTACCTCCGCAACCGCGAAAACAAAGAAAATGACCGTACGCAAGCAACGCGTTTCGTAACAAACGAGACCGATAGAAGACACTGGTTTCAAACGCTACGCACCGGACCGGGATACTGTGCTACCAATGGGTCTGCAGTAATCAATGCAATGCCTTCAACCATTGCCTGTGCTACGAGGATACGATCGAAAAGATCTTTGTGAATAGAGGGCAGTCCATCGACGGCGACAGCATGTTCGCTGGTGATGGGTAATTCGCTATACCCGTTGTCAAGTAATCCTCGGCGCAAAAGACGAGGGTCTACGCGGAAGTCGCTGCGTCCGAGTCCGTGTTTGATCGCGACTTCCCATAGACTGGCCGAACTAAATACCAACTCGTTTTGCGGACCGTCAAGTAATAAGCGGGCGGCAGCGGACAGCTGGTCGGGTTGCCCCGCAGCCCAAAGCAATAAATGGGTATCCAGAAGTAGCTTCACGCGCCGCCACCGAACAAATGTTCGATTTCCTCGCTCCCCATACGGTCGAAATCGTCAGGAACAGAAATTTCTCCGGCAAGAAAGCCCAGGCGGCGAATTTGTCCAGCCGTTGGCGCATCCAGCGCCGTTACCTTTACCAATGGCTTGCCGGCCTTGGCGATAACAAACGACTCTCCTCTTGCGGCCCGTTCAACAAGTCGGGAAAGATGCGTTTTGGCTTCGTGGATATTAATAGTAGGCATGATACGGATCCATTTGACTAAGTCATTCTAGTTTAGTCATTTCAAAACGCAAGTCAACACAAACGTAGCTGTACGCTCTCGTTTAGCCGCGCAAACGCAGACACGCATAGTTCCGATATTCAGCCAGCCTGATGGTGGCACCACACGACATGCGTCTCGCCGAGTTCGGTCGCGCCGGGATATTGCTGCCTGCAAATTTCGGTAGCCCTCGGGCAG
>DASSZW010000184.1:0-9780 GCA_035713285.1 Burkholderiales bacterium | reverse complement strand
GCGTACTGATAGCCAGAGGTTCACCGTCGCGGTCCTCGATCATGCCGCGGTGCGCAGGCAATTCGACTACGCGGCTAGCCAGCGCGTCGCCTTTACGCTGCAGAAAAGTATGATGCAAACCTTGTAAATACACAGCTCGTCCCGCCAACACCAGCAACCCCAATAAAATCAGGACCAACACCACGCGACCTCGCCAGGGCTGCAAATGCAGCGCCAGCAAATGGCCCGACGGACGAGTCGTATTCCTCATCACGGCGGAGTTTCCTGCGGTTTTTTCGCATAAATCACGTGCATGTGAGTCGCGTCCGGCAATTGCATCTGCAACTGCTCCGTTGCGATTTTTTCAACCCGTTCGTGCCTGGCCCAGGTACTTTGCTCCAATTGCAGTTGTCCCCACTCGACATCGAGCTTGCGCTGTTGCTGTTGCGCCTGCTGCAAGGCGATGAATGCCTTGCGCGCCTGATGCTGGCTGGTTACCACAGCCAGCGAGCACAAAACGACCGCCAACAACAGCACTAATTGCACCCGCATCAGTCCGCCTCCAGCACACGCATGACCGCGCTGCGGGCGCGCGGGTTAAGCGCAATTTCGCTCGCATCCGGATAGACCGCGCCGCCAATCCGCTTCATTTTCGGCTGCGGTATGTCTGACGCCCGTATCGGCAAATGCCTCGGCAAAGGCGGCGGATTGGATTGTTCGCGCATAAACCGTTTGACTATCCGGTCTTCCAGCGAATGAAAACTGATCACCACCAAACGGCCGCCGCTTGCCAGCAACTGCGCGCACCGCGGCAACGCTAGCGACAATTCCTCCAATTCGCGGTTGAGGTAAATCCGTATAGCCTGAAAGGTGCGAGTCGCCGGATTCTGCCCGAATTCGCGGAAGGGGACGACGGACGCGACGAGCTGCGCCAGCTGTTTTGTGGTTGCGATCGGCGCAATAATTCTTTGCGCAACAATCGCTCTTGCAATCGCCCTAGCATACCGCTCTTCGCCATATTGACTGATCACCTTTTTTAATTCGTCTTCATCGACTTTCGCCAGCCATTCGGCGGCCGTTTGCCCGCACGTACTATCCATGCGCATATCCAGCGGCGCATCGAAACGAAAACTGAATCCCCGCTGCGCATCGTCCAGTTGCGGAGAAGACACTCCCAGATCCATCAATACCCCATCCACCTGCATGATTTCGCGTTCCGCCAATTCGGCAGCGACATGCTCGAATCCGCTATGCACCAGTTCAAAGCGCCGGTCGTTCCAATCGGCTCCCGCCGCAATCGCCGCCGGATCTTTATCGAAACCCAGCAAACGGCCCCGCTCGCCCAATTGCTCCAAAATACGTCGGCTATGGCCGCCGCGCCCGAACGTCGCGTCGACATAAGTGCCGTCCGGTTTAACCTTCAACGCTGCAACCGCCTGTTCCAAAAGCACTGTTTCATGCCGCAAGCTCACGCTCACAACGAGAAACCTGCCAATTCATCTGGTATTTCGCCGTTTTTAAAAGCGAGCGCCTGTTCCATTTGCTCCTGCCAGCGCATTTCGTTCCAGATCTCGAATTTGGCGCCCTGCCCGACCATCACCACGTTTTTGTCCAGCGCAGCGAAATCGCGCAGCATGGACGGCAACAAAATCCGGCCAGCCGCATCCATATCCAGATCCGCCGCATAACCTACCAGCAAACGCTGCAGGTTGCGGGTTTTCGGGTCAAAACTGGACAGACTGTTCAATTTTTTTTCTATCGGCTCCCACGCCTGCAATGGGAACAGCAGCAGGCACTTACCCGGATCGGCCGTCACGACTACCTTGCCGTCGCCTTGCGACGACAGCTCGTCACGATACCTGGACGGTACGATCAGCCGTCCTTTGGCATCCAAACTCAGTGTAGTCACGCCACGAAACATGTATAAATCCGTTAAAAATCCGTAAGGAAATATCCCCACTTTTTACCACTAAAAACCACTTCTCACCACTATAGATAATAAAAATCGACTGGTCAAGCGGGAATTAGGGTTTATGTAGGTATCACAAAGACTTAGGAATAAGCGGAAGTCGGAAAATAAGACGAGGATAGCGTGTGCAAAGATTGAAAATGCGGCACAACATAGTCGCGCTCGAACAGGCGCCCGAACCAGGCCGAAGATGGATTTCAAAAGGTAATTTATTGGTAATAATTAAATTACTTCATAATGAAGCTTGTTAAGCGTTAAACGCGTTCTTTTCGCATGCAACCGGAAAGCCTGTTTGGGGAAATGCGCTGCACTTTTACTAATACCGGCTGGCGCGCCTAAAAGTTTACTGAATAATTTGTCGAAATAATTTACATATTTCTCATTGACTAATTATTTTTATAATAATCTATTGAATTTATTATTTAATTTATTCTTGCGCGCCAACAGACCATACCAATACTGCCGCCTGAGCCTGGGACCCTATTCTGCCTGATTGGCAGGATGATTGCATTTTTGTCTTTCGTTCAACGCAGACAAGGTTCGTTTCACCAAGACTGGCTCATCAAGCCGCCGCGAAAAATTCTTTCAATACCGTGCGCTCGACCATCACGCTGACCTTGCCGTCGCCCAGCCACACCTGTCCATCCTGCACCGTGCATTGCAATTGCATGGTGCGCTGCGCAAGACTTGCCAGCGCCCGCGTGCTCTCCAGCGGTAGATTGATCACCGCGAGATTCTTTTGCCGGGCAAACTGGCTGGTATTTTGCGCGTACCAGATATCGGCCGTCCTGCCGCCGTAACAGAAAACAATCACCTGGCGCGCGCGGCCGCAGGCTTTGCGTATCAGTTTTTCGTCGGGCGTTCCGACGTCTATCCACAATTCTATCGCGCCGGTCAGGTCTTTGCGCCAGAGATCGGCTTCTTCCTCCATCGTCATGCCCTGGCCGAACTCCAGATATTCGTGCGCATACACGGCGAACGCCAGCAGCCGCACCATCATGCGCTCGTCGGTTTCCGAAGGATGGCGAGCCAGCGTCAGCGCATGATCCTGATAATAGTGCCGGTCCATATCCGCAATTTGCAGATTAACCTTGAAGATAGTCGCTTTAATAGCCATATTGTTTATGCCGACCGAACGAGAATCGGCACGTAAAATAGGCGCGTAAAAATGCAGTCACGCCCATTAACGTCCGGTGCTGCCGAATCCGCCCGTACCGCGTTCGCTGGCGACAAATTCGTCGACGAGGTTGAATTGCACGCGCACCACCGGAATCACCACCAGCTGCGCAATTCGCTCCAGGGGATTAATGGTAAAGGCGGTATGGCCGCGATTCCACATGGACACGAAAATCTGCCCCTGGTAATCCGAATCGATCAGACCGACCAGATTACCGAGCACGATACCGTGTTTGTGGCCCAGCCCCGACCGCGGCAAAACCACAGCCGCCAGCTCCGGCTCGGCGATATGTATCGCCAGACCGGCGGGAATCAGTAACGTCTGCCCCGGTACGAGTTCTATCGGCAGTTCCGTGCACGCTCTCAAGTCGATACCGGCGGAGCCCGACGTGGCATAAGCCGGAGGATGATCGTGCAGCCGCGCATCGAGAATTTTAATATCTATAGTCTGTGCCATGACGCTTCCTGAAATTTACGCGCCGTCGTACAAGCGGGCGATATGGTTGACAAGTTGCCGAGCAATCGTCAGCTTGTCGGCTTTGGGCAAAGGATGACGGCCGCGGTCGTCGAGCAGCAACACTTCATTGTCATCGCTACCCAGGGCATCCTGGGCACGGTTGACCACCAGCAGCGGCAAGCGTTTTCGCAAGCGCTTCGCTTCCCCCAATTCCGGCAGGCGTTCGGTTTCCGCGGCGAATCCTACGCAAAACGGCGGATTCGGCATATGGCTGACTTGCGCCAGTATATCGACAGTGGGCACTAACTCCAACGTCAGCGGCGCCTCCGTTTTTTTGAGTTTGTTGATATGACTCTGCAACGGACGATAATCGGCGACCGCCGCCACGCTAATAAAAATATCGCACGCAGCAATCTGCCGGTTGACCGCGTCGAGCATATCGGCGGCGCTCTCCACCGCTATCAGCCGCGCCGCTGCCGGCAGCGGCAGACACGTCGGGCCGCTGATCAGCGTAACGCTGGCCCCAGCCTCGATCGCCGCTTGCGCGACGGCGTACCCCATCTTGCCCGAACTCAAATTGGTCAGCGCCCGCACCGGGTCGATTTTTTCCAGCGTCGGTCCGGCCGTAATCAGCACGCGCCGTTGCGCCAGAACCGGCTGGGCATGCCGGGGCTGCCCGCTCGCTGCATATCGCGCCACAACTGCGGCAAAAATCGCCCCGGGCTCCTGCATGCGCCCAGGGCCGACTTCGCCGCACGCCTGTTCGCCTGCCTCCGGCCCGAGCAAGGTAACGCCGTCCGCAGCCAACTGCCGCGCGTTGCGACGGGTCGCCGGATGATTCCACATCTGCTGGTTCATGGCAGGCGCGATCAACAGCGGACACGAGCGCGCCAGACACAACGCCGACAACATGTCGTCGGCCAGACCGTGCGCCAGCTTGGCCATAAAATCGGCGCTGGCCGGCGCAACGAGCACCAGTTCGCACTCCCGCACAAGGGCGATATGCGCCATCCCGTCGCCGTCGGCATCGTCCCATAAATCGGTGTACACGCGCCGGCCGGAAAGCGCCTGGAACGTCTTGGCGGCAACGAATCCTGTAGCCGCAGCCGTCATCACCACCTGCACCCGCGCGCCCGCCTTCACCAGCAGGCGCGTCAATTCGGCCGCTTTGTAGGCGGCGATGCCGCCGGTGACTCCCAGCAAAATGCGTTTATCCTGTAATTCCGGCATGATCAAGCGCGAGTAAAAATTAACATTCTACCGCAGAATCCGTTGATTTTATGCGATCAAAGCGTCAACCGGCTTTCCGCGCTACAGAACGAGACGGCAATTTCCGCTTGAATTTGTGCAAATCCGGCAAACATCGTATAGCCCGTCGAACGTGCGACCAGCCGCATTGATTTTTTCCCGGCATAAGAAGAAGGTCAGGAAGGTCAGACCTCACATTCAAACAAATGTATTAAACAATTTAAAGGCTTATATTTATAAGCCAAATATAATTTCTTATTGTAATAATGCGAGGTCTAACCCGGGTTTTTCCTGACCCGGGTTTTTTCTCTGAGAAATAATTCTGCCAATCAGGATTTTTTGCCGTTACGGCGCATCGCACCGAGACCAGCAAGGCCGATGCCGAACAAAGCCAGCGAAGCAGGCTCCGGAAGTACGGAATTCACACTTACACTGTCAAGATGCAAAAATCCGGGATCATCCCTGGACCCGAAAGTCAGTAATGACGAAGCTCCTGTCGCGACAACATCGAAAACATAATGGGTATAACGCTGACTGCCAATGTCATGGAGATCCGAGAGCACCGTTCCATCCCATGAAACGGAAAATTCATTGGGCGTCCCACCGTCGCTTTCAAGCCAGTAACCCAGAGTATAAGCTGTCCCTGCCACGGTGGACACATTCTGCGAGAGATAGTCGAGCGTAGATACGGCCCCCAGGTAAGCCGCATAAGCTCCACTCTGCGGAGAATTAGTCGAGACCCCTGTAAATCCTGTATTACCGGATAAAGTCCAGCCGGTAAAATCGCCTGTTTCAAAGCCGCCGTTGATAACATTAGCCTGTGCGATGCCGGATCCGAATGCAGCGCACATTACAAAAGCCAAAAGGCCGTTAATTTTCATGACAATTTCCTCCCCAAGGAATTTAACTTTTATAAAATGTGACAATTTTTAATTATAATGCTTATCAATGCATTATCGCATTCATTAAGCATTACTTATGCCAGAGATTTAATCAAACAAATATAGCTTTATTTTTCATATAATTAATTAATTAGTTAATGTAACAACAAAAAATAATCAACGTATTTTCTATTGCTACTGTAAAAATTTTCGACAGAGACAACGTAAAAAATCGATTCAAAGCGTGAAATGCGACGTCAATCACAGGTTCGACGGTTCGTAGCGAATTAGAGCGAATTAGTGTCAGATCTCACATTCCAACATTCCAACATTCCAACATTTCAACAATGATTAGGTTATGAGATCCGATCCTAGGCTGCGTAAGGATTTTTACGGGATTTCTTTTTTGAGAAATCGAATTCAGTTTTCATTGGACCAACTCTCTCGGAGAATATTTACTCTCGTTTCCCTAGGCTTTTCTTGTAATTTAAGTAAGCGCCATTCAAGCCTGAGCCAAGTTTTTCGCGATCTGGCCGATCGGGCCGCCTCGGGATCCAGAATAAGCGCCTACGCTTCCCACGGATTAATGACAGTGACGCTGGCGGCCTCATAGGGAGCCGTATCGCGTGACGCCACGATGAACCCGCGCGAGACAGCGATCGCGGCAATGTAGCCGTCTGGCGTCGGGAACCCTCGCCCGGCGAACCTGGCCGTCACGGCCAATTCGGCATAACGCCGTGCTGCATCGGTATCGAAGGCAAGCACCCGATCCCTGAACAGACCCATCAGACCGTCGAGGGTCTGTGCCAACATATCCTTGCGTTTGCTAGCCGGGAGTGTCCCGATGCCAAACAGCAGCTCGGCCAACGTCACGCTGGACAAATACAGTGTTTCGGCGGCCTGATCATTCAGCCAGGCCCGCACAGCCGGGTCTGGCTCGGGCCTCATCGCCTCGGAAACGACGTTGGTATCGAGAACGATCATTCAAACTTCATCGGCTCGGCCGGCGTTTTGCCTCTCACTTGGTGGAAGACCTCAAAATCCTCGTTCGTGAGGCCAATCTTGCGACCCAATGTTGCGAGGGCTTCGCCCAAGCGAACGCGCGCCTCGGGTTTGACCGCTACGGCCAGAATTTCGCGGACTTCGGCCTCGGTGCTATGCCCATGTTGAGCGGCCCGCACCCGTAATGCGCGGTGTACTTCGTCAGGTAGATTACGTACTGTTAGCATCGCCATAGCATCACTCAATAAAAATACATTCAATGCATTCATAATATGCTATTGAATGCGAAGATGCAAGACTGATGCCCAACCTTGTCCCGTATAGATATTTTTACCAGATTAAAAATATTAATTGCCGCGCGGATCAGCCGTCTATCCATTGCAGCAATTCCTTAATATCTTCCCATCTTGGTGATATAGTTGGTCAGGTGCTCGGTCTCCTGGCTCATGCGCGCAAGGTTGGTGTGGGTTATGTTGAACAGCGCCCGCATCACTTTGAAAGCCACGCGCGGGTGGTCGTCGAGCAATTTCTGCAGATCTTCCGGTGTGAGGGTGTAGACAGTCGTCGCACCTACGGCGCGTAGCGTCGCTCTGCGCGGGGTGTTTTTGACAAAAGCGCGAGTGCCGGCGCATTCGCCGACTTTCATGGCATAGGCCCGCTTTTCTTCGCCTTGCACGTTCAGGCTGGTGACAATGAGCTGCCCCTCGGCGAGCATGAACAGGGAACGGTAGATATCGCCTTCCTTGACCAGGAACTCGCCATCCTGAACATGCCGTACGTCCATGCGTTCGGCCAGTTGACGGGCCTCTTCCTCGGTCAGCTCGCTACCCAATGCTGAATTACGAACAATTTTGTAATCTGTAACATCGCTCATCGTTCAATCTCCATATTTAAAGTATTCATTTCGCAAGATGATACCTCATAAAACATGCTTGCAATGTTGCGGGCATGCCTTCATCAAGCCCCGCAAAGGCCGCTCAACCGGGCGCGCCATCCGATACAAACCGGCAAATCAGGCAAACTTTTCCTGCAAATAGCGGATGATTTCGGAAGACTCGTACAGCCACTGAACGCCTCCCTGCCCATCGGCAATTTTCAAGCACGGCACCTTGACCCGGCCGCCGCCCTGCAATAATGCTTCGCGTGTTGAGGATGATTTTGGGCATCAAGCAGCGCGACAGTCAGCGACAGGCGACTCAGCTCCCGCCGTACCTTGAGGCAGAAGGGGCAGGCGCTGAATTGGTAGAGCGCGAGAGTTTTGCATTGGCGGTCGACGGATTGTTGTGCTTCCGGTTGCCGGACGACGCCTTCCGGCGTGGTCGTCTTTTCCCAGAGCAACATGAACGGAGTCATGATTATCCGCAGCGTCTTGAAGAACATTTTAAAAAACCATTTCATTTGAATTCTCGCGATATCGATTTATTGAAAAATGGTTCAGTGTAACCGTTTCGGGGAGCTACGCAAATCGGCTTGGCGGAGCTCGCCGACATTACGGCACGCTGCGGTTTCCAAAATATGCCGCGGGTAGAATCTCATTCTACCGCAGCAATCATTTCGTCACAATTCTAATGTATAGAATAAATTATTACCGTATTTACAAAAGAGAAAATCGTGGCGATTACCGACTGGCCGGAAAACGAACGTCCGCGCGAAAAATTATTGACACGCGGCGCGGCCGCCTTGAGCGATGCGGAATTGCTGGCGATTTTCCTGCGCACCGGCGTCCCGGGCAAGAGCGCGGTGGATATGGCGCGCGACCTGATCGCCGAATTCAGGAGCCTGACGCAGCTGTTTGCGGCAAGCCATGCCGAATTTTGCGCGTTTCCCGGTCTGGGCGACGCCAAATACGCGCAGTTGCAAGCCGTCCTGGAAATGGCGCGGCGCGCCCTGGCGGAGCAGATGCGGCAGGCCGATGCGCTGAATTCTCCCGCCGCCGTACGCAATTATTTGCGTCTCGCGCTGGCAGGTCGGCAACACGAGGTATTTTGCGGGGTATTTCTGGACAGCCAGAATCGGGTGCTGGCGGTCGAGGAATTGTTTCACGGCACGCTTACGCAGGCCAGCGTCTACCCCCGCGAAGTCGTCAAACGCGCGCTGGCGCATAATGCGGCCGGGCTGATACTGGCGCATAATCACCCGTCGGGCGTGGCGGAGCCGAGCCGGGCCGACGAAAGCCTGACGTCCACGCTCAAATCCGCGCTGGCGCTGGTCGATATCCGGGTACTGGACCATTTCATCGTCGGCAACGACACGATCACCTCTTTTGCGGAACGCGGCCTGTTATAAGTTAAGCCTTTATTATTGAACAGGCCGTACGGAAACTTGACTTTGCTTGACTAAACATGATATAAATCGCCCTTTTCCGAATTTCGTGGGAGGTCGTTATGGCCCGTGTATGTCAAATTACCGGCAAGTCGCCAATGTCTGGGAACAATGTTTCCCACGCCAACAATAAAACCAAGCGTCGTTTCCTGCCCAACCTGCAATCGCGCCGGTTCTGGCTGGAAAACGAAAACCGCTTTATTCGTCTGCGCGTCAGCACCGCAGCATTGCGCACTATCGACAAAAAAGGCATTGAGGTCGTGCTGGAAGAAATGATCGCCAAAGGCGAAAAAATTTAAGGAATCGACATGGCTAGCAAAATTCGCGAAAAAATCAAGCTGGAATCTACTGCCGGCACCGGACATTTTTATACAACCAGCAAAAACAAGCGTACTACGCCTGAAAAACTGGAATTTATGAAGTTCGATCCCAAAGCCAGGAAGCATGTTCTTTATAAAGAACTCAAGCTGAAGTAAACCGGCATTGCCTGCTGTGTCGCTGCAGTCGGGCAAAGGCTGTACGCATCATCCAGAATTTGACCGCTCCTCCTTTCGAACCATTTGCGCCGTTCTATTGAATGGTCCGGCGCGCGGGGCCGAGGTCGCTTCCGATTGAATGCAAAGACCTGTTTGCAAAATTCAGGTTGTCATCTTACAATGACTTGTCATAATTGCATCATCCAGTAATCGTCTCTTCTTTCTCGCCAGCAATCGGGAAAACCGTATTCAGCGGACAAAAGCGGCGGC
>DASSZW010000183.1:0-3535 GCA_035713285.1 Burkholderiales bacterium | reverse complement strand
GAGGAATATCGTCAAAAATCAGCAGGTCGAACTGGTGGAACTGGATTACGACAGGGCGAGCGGAACGACGTCAGTGCCGCATGTCGATATGGGCGATTTCGCCGCGCTGGTGATCCCGCAGCCGAATTTTTTCGGCGCGCTGGAAGACGTCGACGCCTTGACCGACTGGGCGCACGCGCACGGCGGGCTGGCGATAGGGCTGGTCAATCCGACCTCGCTGGGATTGCTCAAACCGCCCGGAACGTGGGGGGTACGCGGCGCGGATATGGCGGTGGGAGACGGACAGCCGCTGGGCGCGCCGCTGTCCAACGGCGGACCGTATTACGGCTTTTTGACCTGCAAACAGGCACTGGTGCGGCAAATGCCCGGTCGCATTGTCGGCCGCACGCTCGATCTGGAGGGCAAGTCGGGGTTCGCGCTGACGCTGCAGGCGCGCGAACAGCATATCCGCCGCTCCAAAGCGACGTCCAATATCTGTACCAACCAGGGGCTGGTCGTCACCGCTTCGACCATCTACATGAGCCTGCTCGGCCCGACCGGGCTGCGCCGCGTCGCCTGCGCCGCGCATGCCAACATTCTGCGACTGGCCGAGCAGCTATGCGCGATACGCGGCGTGACGCGGGCGTTCGGATCGCATTGTTTCCATGAAACGGTGATCCAGCTCAACCGCCCGGCCAGCGCCGTATTGGCCGAGCTGGCGGCGGCAGGCGTGGCGGGCGGCTACGATCTCGGCGCCGATTATCCCGAATTGGGCAACGCGGTGCTGGTTTGCGCCACCGAAACCAAAACGGCCGCCGATCTCGGCCGCTACGCCGAGTTATTAAACCTTTGCATGCAAGGGGGCTTTCATGCTGATATTTGAACACTCCGTCCCGCAGCGCATGGCGTACGCACAGATGCCGGCGGATGCGCCGGCTGCCGGCGATTTACCGGACCATTTGCTGCGCCGCGATACGCCGTTATTGCCCGAGGCATCGGAAATGGACGTCGTGCGGCATTACACGCGCCTGAGTCAAAAGAATTTTTCCATCGACACGCAATTTTACCCGCTGGGGTCGTGCACGATGAAGTACAACCCCAGAGCGTGCAACAGTCTTGCGATGCTGCCCGGATTTTTGAACCGGCATCCGTTCGCGCCGGCCGAAACCGGGCAGGGCTACCTCGCGTCGATGTACGAATTGCAGGAAATCCTGTGCGACGTCACCGGCATGGCGGGCGTATCGCTGGCGCCGATGGCGGGTGCGCAAGGCGAATTCGCCGGCGTGGCGATGATACGCGCGTATCACGATGCCCGGGGCGATCGCGCGCGCCGCGAAATCATCATACCCACCGCTGCACACGGCACCAATCCTGCCACCGCCGTCATGTGCGGCTACAGCGTGCGCGAAATTCCCACCGACGCGACCGGCAATGTCGACCTGGTTGCGCTGCAAGCTGCGATCGGCCCGCAAACCGCGGGATTGATGCTGACCAATCCGTCCACGCTGGGCGTGTTCGAGCAGCAGATCCAGCGCATGCAGAAAATCGTGCACGACGCCGGCGGCTTGCTGTATTACGACGGCGCCAACCTGAATGCGATCCTGGGCCGGGTCAAACCCGGCGACATGGGTTTCGACGTGATTCACATCAATCTGCATAAAACCTTTTCCACCCCGCACGGCGGCGGCGGTCCGGGAGCCGGGCCGGTCGGCGTCTCGACGCGATTGCTGCCGTACCTGCCGATTCCGCTGGTCGCATACCGCGACGGCAACTATCGCCTGCTCGCCGAAGCCGATCGCCCCGACAGCATAGGTCGACTCAGCGCCAACAACGGCAATGCCGGAGTGCTGTTGCGCGCCTACATCTACGCCCGCATGCTGGGCGCGGAAGGCATGCACCGCGTCGCCGAATTTGCGACCCTGAACGCCAACTACCTGCTGGCGAAATTGCGCCACGCCGGTTTTGATATCGCCTTTCCGACCCGCCGCGCCAGCCACGAATTCATCGTCACGCTCAAGCGCCTAAAAGACGAAACCGGCGTCACCGCCATGGATTTCGCCAAGCGGCTGCTGGATTACGGCTATCATGCACCAACGACCTATTTTCCCATGCTGGTACCCGAATGCCTGCTCATCGAACCGACCGAGACCGAATCGATGGCCACGCTGGACGGCTTCGTCGCGGCGATGACGGCGATACTGGCCGAAGCGCGCAGCAATCCCGGTCTGGTGAAAGGCGCGCCTTATACCCAGCCGGTGCGGCGACTGGACGACGTGAAAGCGGCGCGGGAGCTGGATCTGGTGTGGCGGCAGGGGTGAGATGCAGAGATAGGGTGTATGCGCCGCTTTTTGCCGGGTAAAGGAGTAGCGCCAGTGTCATGGCGCAAAACGCTCTCGTTAAATTATAATGAAGGCGTAAGCTAAAAAGGGAAAGGCTCGTCGTTATGAAAGTAGTCCGTATCGACCATGTGCAGTTAGCCATGCCAGCAGGCGCTGAACCAAAGGCCCGCGCATTTTATGGCGAATTGCTCGAATTGCAAGAGCTTCCGAGGCCAGTTGCAATCGCGTCGCGCGGAGGAGTCTGGTTTCAGTGCGGGAGCTTGCAACTCCACCTCGGTATCGAATCGGACTTTCGTCCCGCTAAAAAAGCGCATCCGGCGCTGGTCATTGAGGGTTACATCGAACTACTGGCGGCGCTTGTGGAGACGGGTTACGAAGTAATTGAAGACACTTCGATTCCAGCCGTCACTCGGTGCTTTACGTTCGACCCGTTCGGCAACCGAATTGAACTCATCTCAACCGATGGCGCCCGCTGAGGGGCTGATTCCGAGTTGGTAATTTTTAACGCATTGCTGCCCACGCCGCTTCGGCCAGGAAACCTGGACGTGTCTCGCCGTGTCGTATCAATTGATCGGACTTAGGCAGTATTGCTAACGATGTGCCATTGCGCCTCAATGGTATCGGCAGATAAATCAGCACCGCAACCCCACTCTACAAAGTAACCGCCATTGCTGATTCGCGTAAATTCGGAGTTGTCTTGAAGCGGTGCAAACACCTCAAATTCAAGATAAGGTTTAACATCAAAACGACCCATACGACCATCTTCCGCAACAATAGATAGCATCCAATTTGGTTCTGTTTGAATTTCTGCGATTCTCATTGGTCAAGCCCTTTAATTGTAAACGGTTTTTTACCGTTTACAGCCAAATCCCAGTCAGCCAGTAAATCTTCCTGATGAATCTCGATCCATGCAACAACAAGTTTATGCTTATTTGCGGCAGATCACCCGCTAAAAGAGTTCCATCGGGAATGGAATAAACAGCCACTTTTCCCTGGAAATCAGCATGGATGTGTGGCATATGATGTTTTTGCGTGTCGCGAAAAAACATCCGGATAAGAATTCCATAAAACATTGAGATTGGTAGGCATTTTATCTCGATCTGTTCAGGGGTGACTAAACATGTAGCTAAGGGATTGCGCGCTTATGCACAGTCCCGCTTGAGCATAGGTTCGACGTCATTGCACCCTCTGACTTGCGAACCCCTCGAAGCGTGGCT
>DASSZW010000182.1:0-5744 GCA_035713285.1 Burkholderiales bacterium | reverse complement strand
TTTTCTCCGGACGGCAAAACACTATATGTTTCCGATACATCGCGTTCCCTCGATACCGGGGGCAACAAGCATGAGATACAATCATTCGCAGTAGGAGCGGACGGGGCGCTGTCTTCTCGTCGATTTTTCTGTCAAACCGATCACGGTGTACCGGATGGCTTCACCGTAGATGCTCGGGGCTGGGTGTGGACAACATCGGGCGATGGTATCCATATCTATGCGGCTGACGGACATCGACTGGGGTATTTCCCAACACCAGTAGTTTGTTCAAATTGCACATTGGGTGGCGAGGATGGAAAACGATTGTTTATCGGTGCGCAACAGTATCTGTTAGCTATTGACCTACTGTAATTGTCACTGCTGCATGTTAATTAATCGAAGGGATACCACTTCCTCAAACAGCTTCAAACTGAATTTTGCATAAATATAAATAGAGCGAAATACAAGGGCATCAATGAAGAACGTCAAACTGTCCGTGAAAACGGGTTAAGTCCACTTTTAGCCTGATGTATTCGGCTGACGACTCTATCCGTATTCTTTCGCGCGATGCTTGGCATAACCCGATTTAGCATTGCCTGATATAGCATAACCGGAGTAAAATCGGTTCTATTTCGCTTTAACTTTTATATCGCTACCAATGAACAGACAAAGCTGGTTGCAGGGAACGCTTTACAGCCCTGATTTTGAACAGGATAGTTGTGGTTTCGGGCTGATGGCTCAATTAGACGATCAGCCCAGCCACTGGCTGGTAAGGACGGCCATTTCGTCTTTGGCCTGTTTGACGCACCGGGGAGCTGTGGCTGCCGACGGCAAATCCGGCGACGGCTGCGGCGTTTTGTTTAAAAAGCCGGACAGTTTTTTACGCGCGGTCGCTGCCGAATGCGGATTCACGCTGAATGCGCATTATGCGGCCGGCCTGGTGTTTCTGGATCGGGATGGCGAGCGTGCTGCCGCGGCGCGCACCGAGCTGGATCAGCAATTGGCCGCGCAAGGATTGGCGGTGGCCGGTTACCGCGAACTGCCGGTGGATAGTTCGGTGTGCGGCGAATACGCGCTGGCGACCTTGCCGCATTTCGAGCAGGTATTCGTCAATTGCCCGGCGACGATGGTCGCCGAAATCTTCGAACGCAAACTCTACATCGCCCGGCGACTGACCGAAAAAGCCCTGGCGGAAGATAAGACCTTTTATATCCCGACGCTGTCCGGCAATGTGATTTTATACAAAGGCCTGGTCATGCCTGCGGCACTGTCGATCTTTTTTCAGGATCTGAACGACGAGCGCTTTACTTCTTCCCTGGCGGTCTACCACCAGCGTTTTTCGACCAATACTTGGCCGGAATGGCGGCTGGCGCAGCCGTTCCGCTATCTCGCGCACAACGGCGAAATCAACACCGTGCAGGGCAACCGCAACTGGTCGCTGGCGCGCGAGCGCAAATTCTCGACGCCGATGATACCGGACATGGACGATGTCCGGCCTATCGTATCGCGCAACGGTTCGGACTCGTACAGCATGGACAATATGCTCGAAGGGCTGGTGATGGGCGGGGCGGGGCTGTTCCGCAGCCTGCGCATGCTGATCCCGCCGGCCTGGCAGAACGTGCCGGAGATGGACGCCGATCTGCGCGCCTTCTACGAATATAATTCCATGCACATGGAACCGTGGGACGGCCCCGCCGGCGTGGTGCTGACCGACGGTCGCTACGGCGCCTGCCTGCTCGACCGCAACGGCTTGCGTCCGGCACGTTACGTCGTGACCAAAGACAGGCACTTCACCATCGCTTCCGAAATCGGGGTGTGGGGTTACCCTCCCGGCGAAGTCGTGCAGAAAGGCCGCATCAAACCCGGTCAGATGATCGCGGCGGATCTTGCGACCGGCCGCATTCTGTTGCCGGCCGACATCGAGAACGAACTCAAAGCCGCGCACCCTTACCGTGAATGGCTCAAACGGGCGCAGCGCCTGGAACTGGGTATGGCGCAAGACGCCGGTACCGAACGCATGGACGCGCCCAGCCTGGCCATTTACCAGAAATTATTCGGCGTGAGTTTCGAAGAGCGCGACCAGATACTGCGCGTGCTGGCCGAAGACGGCCAGGAAGCGGTCGGCTCGATGGGCGACGATACGCCGATGGCGGTTTTGTCGCAAAAAGTGCGTTCGCCGTTCGATTACCTGCGCCAGCAATTCGCCCAGGTCACCAACCCGCCTATCGACCCGATCCGCGAAGCGGTCGTCATGTCGCTGAACACCTGCTTCGGCCCCGAACGCAACCTGTTCGAGGAGACGCCGGCGCACGCGCACCGCCTGGAAGTACCGTCGCCGGTTCTGTCGCGCGACGCCTACGATTATCTGACTACGTTAAGCGATCCTGCCTATCGTTCGATCCGCCTGGACCTCGGCTACGATCCCGCACAAACCACCTTGCATTCCGCAATCCGGAAACTGGCCGCCGATACGATCAAAGCCGTCAAGGATGGCTACGTCATCATCGTGCTCTCAGACCGCGAAATCGGCAAAGCCCGCTTGCCGATCCACGCTTTGTTCGCCGTCGGCACCGTGCACCACGCCCTGATCAGCGCCGGTCTGCGCTGCGACTGCAATCTGCTGGTGGAAACCGCCAGCGCGCGCGATCCGCACCAGATCGCCTGTCTGATCGGTTACGGCGCGACCGCGGTGTATCCGTATCTGGCGTATCAAATCATTCTCGCGCTGGTCGATGCGAACGACATCAACGTCAAGGCGGAAAAAGCGCTGGCGAACTACCGCAAAGGCATCGACAAAGGCCTGCTCAAAGTCCTGTCGAAAATGGGCATTTCGACGGTCGCGAGCTATCGCGGCGCGCAATTGTTCGAGGCCATCGGCATCCACGAAGAAGTCATCGATTTATGCCTGAAAGGTACAGTGTCCCGGATTTCCGGCGCGAATTTCGCCGATTTCGAGGACGACCAGAAACAGCTGGCGCGCACGGCGTACAATCCGATGCGTCCGATCGGGCAGGGCGGCCTGCTGAAATTCATTTTCGGCGAAGAGTTCCACGCTTATCATCCCGACGTCGTGATGCAATTGCAAAAAGCGGTCAAATCCGGCGATTACGCCCTGTACAAAGAATACGCCAATCTGGTCAACGGCCGTCAGATCGCCATGTTGCGCGATTTGCTCGACTTGCGCGGAGACGCCACGCCGATCCCGCTGGAAGAAGTCGAATCGGTAGAAAAAATTCTCAAACGCTTCGATTCGGCCGGCATGTCGCTGGGCGCCCTCTCGCCCGAAGCGCACGAAGCGCTGGCCGAAGGCATGAACCGCATCGGCGGACGCTCCAATTCGGGCGAAGGCGGCGAAGATCCGGCGCGCTACGGCACGGCGAAAATGTCCAAAATCAAGCAGGTCGCCTCGGGGCGTTTCGGCGTCACCGCGCATTATCTGGTCAACGCCGAAGTGCTGCAAATCAAAATCGCGCAGGGCGCGAAACCGGGCGAAGGCGGCCAGTTGCCGGGGCACAAGGTGTCGGCCATGATCGCGCGCCTGCGCTGCGCCAAACCGGGCATTTCCCTGATTTCGCCGCCGCCGCACCACGATATTTATTCCATCGAAGATCTGGCGCAGCTGATTTTCGACCTGAAACAGGTCAATCCGACGGCGCTGGTGTCGGTCAAACTGGTCGCCGAACCGGGCGTCGGTACGGTCGCGGCCGGCGTCGCCAAAGCCTACGCCGACCTGATCACCATTTCCGGCTACGACGGCGGTACCGGCGCGTCTCCGCTCACCAGCGTGAAATACGCGGGTTCGCCTTGGGAATTGGGGCTTTCCGAAGCACAGCAGGTATTGCGCGCCAACGGTTTGCGCGGGCGCGTCCGGGTGCAGACCGACGGCGGCCTCAAAACCGGTCACGACGTCGTCAAAGCGGCTATTCTGGGCGCCGAGAGCTTCGGTTTCGGTACCGCGCCGATGATCGCGCTGGGCTGCAAATATCTGCGCATCTGCCATCTCAATAACTGCGCCACCGGCGTCGCCACGCAGGACGAACGCCTGCGCAAACAGCATTTCATCGGCTTGCCGGAAATGGTCGTCAACTTCTTTACTTTCGTCGCCATGGAAACGCGCGAATGGATGGCAAAACTCGGCGTACGCAGCATGGAGGAACTGATCGGGCGCGTCGATCTGCTGCATCGTTCCGCCGGCGAAACGCCGCGCCAGGTCCGGCTCAATCTTGAGCCGCTGCTCAGCCAGGGCGATATCCCCGATTCCGAACCGCGTTTCTGCGTCAGCGCCTCCAATCCTTCTTTCGACAAAGGCGATCTGGCCGAACAGATGCTGCGCGACGCGCAACCCTGCATACGCACCCAGACGCCGGTTGTGCTCAGTTATTCCGTGCGTAACGTCAACCGTTCGATCGGCGCCCGCCTGTCCGGCGAAATCGCGCGCGTGCATGGCGCTGCCGGTTTGCCGCCAGGCTGCTTGACTCTTGCATTGCGGGGCTCGGCAGGACAGAGCCTCGGCGTCTGGAACCATAACGGCCTGCATTTATTGCTGGAAGGCGATGCCAACGATTACGTGGGCAAAGGCATGTCGGGCGGCCTGATCGCCATCCGTCCGCCCGCCCATTCCGGTTTTGCTTCGCATGAGGCCGTGATCGTAGGGAATACCTGCCTGTATGGCGCGACCGGCGGCGAATTGTATGCAGCCGGCCAGGCCGGCGAACGCTTCGCCGTGCGCAACTCCGGCACTTATGCCGTCATAGAAGGCGTGGGCGACCATTGCTGCGAATATATGACGGGCGGCTGCGTGGTCGTGCTGGGCGATACCGGCATCAATTTCGGCGCCGGCATGACCGGCGGTTTCGCGCTTGTATATGATGCCCGCGGGGATTTTTCCCACCGTTATAATAATGAACTCGTCGATATCCAGCGCATCCATACCGAAGCGACCGCCGAATACCGGCATTTCCTCAAGCAGCGCATAGAAGCGCACAAGCTGCACACGAAAAGTCAACGCGCCGACTGGATGCTGGACAATTTCAGCGATATCGTTGGCCGGTTCTGGCTGGTGAAGCCGAAAGCAGTTACCCTCGACAGCCTGCTAAAAGATTAACCCGTTAATAATGACGCACAGCGCGTTATTCAGCTATTTTCGTTAGGTGACAACAATGTCCGACGTTTTTCAGTTTATCAACATTCCGCGACAGGATGGGGCAAAAACCCCGGCCGAAGTGCGCCGCAAGGAATACAAGGAAATCTATGCGGTCATGAAGCCTGCGCAAGCCGCCGATCAGGCGGGGCGTTGCCTGTCGTGCGGCAATCCCTACTGCGAGTGGAAATGTCCGGTGCATAATTACATTCCGGCATGGCTGAAACTGGTGAACGAAGGCAAATTATTCGAAGCCGCCGATCTCGCTCATCAGACTAATTCGCTGCCGGAAGTCTGTGGCCGGGTCTGCCCCCAGGACCGTCTGTGCGAAGGTGCCTGCACGCTGGACGACGGGTTCGGCGCCGTCAATATCGGCCAGATCGAGAAATATATCGCCGAAGAGGCGTTTGCCGCCGGCTGGAAACCCGACATGAGCCATGTCGTCGCTACCGACATGCGGGTTGCGGTGATCGGGGCAGGGCCGGCCGGACTGGGCTGCGCCGACATTCTGGCGCGCAACGGCGTCAAAGCGATCGTCTATGACCGCTATGAAGAAATCGGCGGTTTGCTGACGTTCGGCATTCCCGAATTCAAAATGGAAAAATCGGTGGTGCGCCGGCGTCGC
>DASSZW010000181.1:0-3574 GCA_035713285.1 Burkholderiales bacterium | reverse complement strand
TGTCCGCATTCTGCTTCACCGTCGCCGTCAGCTCTTCCATCGCCGACGCCGTTTCTTCCAGCGACCCCGCCTGCGCTTCGGTGCGGTTCGACAGATCCAGATTGCCCGCCGCAATCTCGCTCGACGCCGAGGCGATGCTCTCGGTTCCCGATCTCACTTGTCCGACTATTTCAGTCAGGTTGGCATTCATATCCTGCAAGGTTCGCTGCAATTCGCCAAGCTCATTGCCGGAACGGGTTTCGGATTTCGCGGTCAGATCGCCCGCAGCTACTTTACGCGCCATGGCGATGGCCAGCTGCAACGGCTGGATAATGCCGCGCACCAGGAAAAAAGCAGAGATTACCGACACCGCTATGCCCAACAGCATCGCCGCAATCAGTAAGTAATTGATTTGTTGCAGCGTTGCATTGACGCGAATCCGGTTGTCCGCGGCGCGTTTGGCCAGATAATGCGTTAACGCGTCCGAATCCGCACTGCCTTTTTTAAACAGGTGATTGATGTCTTTCATGGCGACAAGCTGGGCTTTTTGCCAGTCGTTCGCTTGCATGGCATCGAGCGAAGCGTGAACTTCCGCGTGGGCGAAGTGGTCGGTATCGCTCACCAGTGCGTTCAGTAGCGCTTTTTCTTCCGGCTGCGTTATGTTTGCAGCATACCGGTCGTAATATTTTTGAATCTGCGTCTCGTATTCGTTGATTTTATCCGCATGTTTCGAGACCGGATGATCCAGCAGCTTTGAAATCGGCAAATCGGGATCGTGTTGCAGGGCGCGAAACAGTTCGCCTCGTATGAGTTCCATATAATACTGGATATCGGTCACCGATACTTCGGCGGCTTTATCTTTTAACGATAACGTCTCGAGCATAGTCGCACTATGTTGCGCGCTGAATATTCCCAGGCTGCCGATGGCCACTATCAATAAAGTCAAACCGGCGAATGTGGCGATCAGACGTGTTTTAATGCTTAGCTGGTTTAGCATGACTCTTCCTTATTTATTATTCGTATCATTGTTTTATTCGTAGCGTTCTGTATTTTATTTACGTGTCCATTCCTTCTATCAGGCCCATTTCTTCGCTAAGCATCAGCTTGTCTATGTCTACCAGGATCAACATGCGGTCGTCTATCGTGCCGAGCCCGATCAGGTAGCTGGAATCGAGCATGCTGGCCATTGCCGGCGCCGGCTTGATCTGGCCGGCCCCCAGAGTCGTTACGTCGGACACGCTGTCGACTACCATGCCGACGATGCGATTATTGATATTCAAAATAATAACGACCGTCAGGTTGTCGTAGCTGGCATTACCGATATTGAACTTGATCCGCATATCGACTATCGGAACGATCAAACCGCGCAGGTTGATTACGCCTTTGATAAAGCTCTGCACGTTTGCGATGCGCGTCGGGTTCTCATATCCGCGAATTTCCTGCACTCTCAAGATATCAATGCCGTATTCTTCCGCGCCGAGCGTAAAGGCCAGATATTCGTTACCGGCTTCGTCTGCCGGATTCATACTGATTTGCAGTCCTTCTTGCATGATTTTTCCTTTACTGCCTTTATTGGGACGGTTGCCGGAAGCCGGCATCCGTCGAGCTTATTTCCTTGGTATAACGTCCGGAGTTCTTGGAAATTTAATAATTAATTAGCGGAACGCATTAACGCCGACACATCGAGAATCAGCGATACGCCTCCGTCGCCGAGTATCGTCGCGCCTGAAATGCCGGGTACTTTACGGAAATTCGATTCCAGGTTTTTAACGACGACCTGTTGCTGGCCTACCAGACTGTCTACGAATAATGCCGATTTCTTGTCGTCTACCCCCAATACCAGCACGATGCCTTCAGAAGGGCGGGAATAAAGAGGCGTAATCGAAAATCGTTCGTACAGATAGGTAAGCGGCAGATATTCTTCGCGCACCTTGATCAGCCGTCCCTGTCCTGCGATCTCTTTCAGGTCCGCCGGAGCGGGCTGCAGCGATTCGATAACGTAAGCCAGCGGGACGATGTAGACTTCCTCGCCCACTTTGACGGACATGCCGTCGAGAATAGCCAGGGTCAAGGGAAGCGAAATTCGCATGGTCGACCCCTGCCCCACGGTGGAACGGATTTCGACCGTACCGCCCATATTCGTGATATTACGTCTAACAACGTCCATGCCTACGCCGCGACCCGACACATCGGTGACGACTTCAGCGGTGGAAAACCCGGGCATGAATATCAGTTGCCACACATCTTCGTCAGACATATTATCGAAAACAGGCAAACCTTGCTGGGCAGCCTTGGCCAGGATTCGCTGGCGATTCAGGCCGGCTCCGTCATCGCTGACTTCGATGACGATATTGCCGCCCTGATGCGACGCGGAAAGAGTAAGTTTACCGGTTTCGTTTTTACCCGCCGCACGGCGGACTTCCGGAATTTCGATTCCGTGATCGATACTGTTCCTGACCAGATGCGTCAGCGGATCGATAATACGTTCTATCAAACCCTTATCGAGTTCGGTGGCTGCGCCATGCGTCACGAAGTCGATTTTTTTGCCTAATTTGGCCGTCAATTCGCGTACCATGCGCGGGAAACGCGAAAATACATAATCCATAGGCATCATCCGGATCGACATCACCGATTCCTGAAGATCGCGGGTATTGCGGGCAAGCTGGCCGATATTGTTGAGCAAGGCTTCGTGCATCACCGGATCAAGGTTGCTTACCCGCTGCTCTATCATCGCTTGCGTAATGACCAGTTCTCCTACCAGATTGATCAGGAGATCGACTTTTTCTATGCCTACGCGAATAGAGCTGGATTCGGTATTGCTGCTGCTTTTATCGGCGGCTTTCGGCGTTTTCCGGTCCGCATCTGCCGCCATATCTTCATGCGCGCGCGCTGGCGGTACAACCGGTTTTATAACCGCCGGAGCGACTATGGCCGGTGCAACCGGCATCGCCTCGGCCGGCTTCCCTGAAGGATTTGTCAAGTCGCTGATTTTCAATGAATCGGCATCAAGGACAAAAGAGCAGATCGCAACGATGTCCGTAACGTTTTCTTCCGTCACCAGATCGAATACCGCACGTTCGTCAGCCAGCCTGGACTGTTTGATCTCGCCCAGCAAGCTCAATTCCGTTGCCAGCGCCTGGACATCGCGGTCCGGCGTAACCGGCAGCTCTATCCGGAAATGCTTCATTCCCGCTTTCAACTGTGGCGCGGGAACGCTTGCTTCTGGTTGCGGGTCAGCCACCGGTTCCGTTTTTGGCTGCTCCTCTGTTGCCGGCTGGCTGCCTTGAGCCGACAAGGCGTTCAGCAATTTGCTGATGCGATCGACTTCGGCCTGATCGACCGCGCTGCCGTGCCGATGACCGTCGATCAGCATCGCGAGCACATCCTTGGCGGCGAGAAATGCGTCGACGTGTTCTGCGGTCAACGCCATTTCGCCGGTACGGATCCTGTCGAGCAATGACTCCAGTATATGCGTCACTTCAGTGATATCGGTAAATCCGAACGTGGCGGCACCGCCTTTGATCGAATGGGCCGTGCGAAATATGGCATTCAGATCTTCGGAATCGGGGGCTGCGATATCCACACTCAACAACAG
>DASSZW010000180.1:0-8758 GCA_035713285.1 Burkholderiales bacterium | reverse complement strand
GTTGGAATCCAGGTTCGGCGCGAAACCGCCTTCATCGCCGACGGTCGTCGCCATTCCCAGCTTGTCCAGAATTTTTTTCAGGGTATGAAATACTTCCGCGCCATAACGCAAGGCCTCGCGAAAACTCGAAGCACCAACCGGAATGATCATGAATTCCTGCATGTCGATATTATTGTTGGCGTGCGCGCCGCCGTTGATGATATTCATCATCGGCACCGGCAAATGCATAGGGCCGGCTCCGCCCAGATAGCGATGCAACGACAGCCCGGAAGCTTCCGCCGCCGCCCGCGCAACGGCCATCGAAACCGCCAGTATCGCGTTTGCGCCCAATCGGGATTTATCCTCGGTACCATCGAGGTCGATCATGGTCTGGTCGATAAAATGCTGTTCTTCCGCATCCAGTCCGATAATCGCCTCGCAAATCTCGGTATTGACGAATTCGACCGCCTTCAATACGCCCTTGCCCAAATATCGTGTCGCATCGCCGTCGCGCAGCTCTACCGCTTCGCGGCTGCCGGTCGAAGCGCCCGAAGGCACTGCCGCCCGGCCCAGAATGCCTGACTCCAGCAACACATCGACCTCTACAGTGGGATTGCCGCGGGAATCGAGTATTTCGCGGGCAATGACGTCAACAATTACACTCATTTGCTTTCTCCAGTTTGGCTATCTGCCGGCAAGTACCGGCCAGACTTTAAATGCTATGCTCGATAAATCCGTGCTGCTTGATCAGCGTATCGAGTTCTTTCAATGTATACAGCAATTCTTTCATGCGGCCGAGCGGCCAGGCATTGGGACCATCCGACAAGGCGCAGGACGGGTCGGGATGGGTTTCCGCAAAAATTCCCGCCACTCCCGCCGCCACCGCCGCACGAGCCAGCACAGGCACGAATTCGCGCTGGCCGCCCGAAACATTGCCCTGACCGCCCGGCAACTGCACGGAATGGGTCGCATCGAACACGACAGGACAGTCCGTATTGCGCATCACCATCAGCGAACGCATATCGGACACCAGGTTATTGTAGCCGAACGACACCCCGCGTTCGCATACCATGATATTGTCGAGGCCTCCGTTAGCGGCTTTGGCTTTATCAACCACGTTTTTCATGTCCCAGGGGGCTAAAAACTGCCCCTTTTTGATATTTACCGGTTTTCCGGCAGACGCTACGGCATGGATAAAATCGGTCTGGCGGCACAGGAAAGCCGGAGTTTGCAAGACGTCGACCACCGCCGCCACCTCCTCGATTTCGTCTATGCCGTGGATATCCGTCAATACGGGAACGCCTATCTGCTTCCTGACTTCGGCCAGTATCTGCAAACCGGTATCGCGCCCGAGACCGCGGTAAGAGCTGCCCGAACTGCGATTCGCCTTGTCGTAAGACGATTTATAGATAAAAGGGATACTCAGTTCGGCGCAGATTTCTTTTAACTGCCCGGCAGTATCCATGGCCAGCTGTTGCGATTCGATTACGCACGGCCCGGCAATCAGAAACAACGGCTGTCCCAATCCCGCCTCAAAACCACATAATTTCATTACGCTACTCCTGTCTGATTAACGGCGGCCGTGACGAATGCTTTAAACAGGGGATGCGCATCGCGCGGCGTAGAGGTAAATTCGGGATGAAACTGGCAGGCAACAAACCACGGATGATCGGGCAGCTCGATCATTTCGCACAGGCCGTCGGTGGCAGAGTAGCCGCTCACTTTCAAACCTGCTTTCTCCAGGTCAGGCAACAGTTTGTCGTTAACTTCGTAGCGATGGCGATGCCGCTCGACGATGCGGTCGGCGCCGTAGATGGAGTGCGCCAGCGTATCGCTCGACAGCACGCACGCCTGGCCGCCCAGCCGCATGGTGCCGCCCAGATCCGAATCTTCCGTGCGCGTCTCCAGCTGCCCTGCGGCGTCCTTCCACTCCGAAATCAGGCCGACTACCGGAAACTGCGTCGCCGGTTCGAATTCGGTGCTGTGCGCAGCCGGCATTCCGCCGCGGTGCCGGGCAAATTCGATCACAGCCAGCTGCATTCCCAGGCAAATGCCCAGATACGGCACCTTGTTCTCGCGCGCGTACTGTATCGCCAGTATCTTGCCTTCGACCCCGCGTTTGCCGAAGCCTCCCGGCACCAGTATTGCATGCATGCCCTTCAAAACGTCTACACCGTTCTGTTCCAGCAGCTCGGAATCGATATAATGCACATTGACCTGGGTACGCGTATGGATGCCGGCATGGATCAATGCTTCCGACAACGATTTATAGGATTCGGTCAGCCCTACGTACTTGCCCACCATCGCGATATCAATGCGATGCTGCGGATGTTCCTGCGCTTCGACCAGGCCGTTCCATACCGACAGATCGGCAGGCGGCGGATCGATACCGAACTTGCGGCAGACGATTTCGTCCATGCCCTGTTGGCGCAGCATTTCCGGGATTTTATAAATATTGTCCACATCGTGGACCGAGATGACCGCATTGGCTTCCAGATTGGTGAACAATGCGATCTTGCGCCGCTCTTCGTCGGGCAGGGGGCGGTCGCCGCGACACAGCACGATATCCGCCTGGATGCCAATTTCGCGCAACTCCTTGACCGAATGCTGTGTCGGCTTGGTTTTGACCTCGCCGGCCTTGCCCAGATAAGGCACCAGCGTGAGATGGATATAACAGGTATTGCTGCGGCCCTGCTGCAGGCCCATCTGCCGGATCGCCTCCAGAAACGGCAATGACTCGATGTCGCCTACCGTACCGCCGATTTCGACAATCGCGACTTCCGCGCCCGCAGCGCCGGCATGAATATATTGCTTGATCTCGTCGGTAATATGCGGAATCACTTGCACGGTACCGCCCAGATAGTCGCCGCGCCGCTCTTTCTTGATCACCGACTCGTAAATCTGGCCGGTGGTGAAATTATTGCGCCTGGACATCTTGGTATGGGTAAAACGCTCGTAATGGCCGAGATCCAGGTCGGTCTCGGCGCCGTCTTCAGTGACGAAGACCTCGCCGTGCTGAAACGGGCTCATCGTACCGGGATCGACATTGATGTACGGATCGAGTTTCATCATGGTGACCTGCATACCCCGGGATTCGAGGATGGCAGCGAGTGAAGCGGCGGCGATTCCCTTGCCCAGGGAAGAAACAACACCGCCAGTAACGAAGATATAACGTGTCATGTTGATTTACAGCGCAGGTAATGCTGAATTTTAGCCTAAAGCGCATATTGCCACAATTGGCGCACACAAAATTTCCGCTTCCTTTACTTAAAAACACCTGGGGAATATGAAATCGGGGTAATAACTGAATCTGATACCCAATTATTCCATTTTTTGCATCAACGATTCGTCGGGAAGTGGCTTTATTCCAGCGCCAACCATGTTAACTGTACGCGTTGAAAAATATTGAGGCAAAATAAGAAGCCAGGTCATAAGGCAGCAAGATCAGTCCTAACCTTTGATCCAATCAAAAATGAATGAAAATACCTATGGAAAATCATGCCGGAAATCTTCTTGCCAGATTAAGTGCGCTTGCAAATTTTCAAGACTCCGACCAGAGTCTGGACGAAAATCTGCAATGCTTGTCCGAGATGACGGCGAAAATCCTGGACGTCGAAAATTGTTCCATCATGCTGTCTAACGATTCCGCGGTTCTGCGAGTCTGTGCAAATTACGGAAAACTCGCTGCCGATGCCTATAAGGAATCCGTTAAAAAAGGCGACGGGATAGCAGGCCATGTCCTGGCCTCAGGCGAATCGCTACTGATAGAAGACATCAGCAATTCCAGATTTGCCCGGCACGCAAGATATCCTTCCGCTTCTGGAAGAAGCGTGATATGCGTGCCGATCACGGTCAACGGAACGGTCATGGGCGTGATCAATATCAACGGGTTGGAACGCAAGCTGCCTTTCAATGCGGATGACCTGAATGCGATTGAAATCGCTGCGGCGTTTACAGGAAAAATTATTCGGGTCATACAGCTTCAGCGCACGTTGAGATCCCGCTTCGTCCAGATGTCCTTGGGTAGCAATATCGAAAAGACCGCGCAGAAAACCTTGATCAAGGATGCCCAGAATCCAGGAAGGATGGCGAAAATTCTGGCTAAATCTTTTTATCGTGAAATGATAGGGGCGGGCTTCGGCCCCCCGCAGATCATTGATGCCGCCTCTGAGATCATCTCTGAATTGGGCAAAAATCTACGCAAGTACAAAGGACGCATCGAACATGATTGATAATCTTTCAGACTGCAGCAGCCAGATAGAGCAGAGAACAGGCGCAGCGTGTAATGCATGAACAGGATTAGTGGCTGTGCAATTTCTCTTGTAACCACACCTTGATAAGCGATTGGTAAGGGACATCGCGAGAATTCGCAGCGGCTTTAATGGAATCCAGAAGATGCTGGGGCAGCCGCAACGAAATCGTTTTTGTTGTCGGTTTCAAATTAGGCAGCACAGCCTTGTGAGCCTTCGACCAATCCAGATAATCCGTTGAATCGACCTTATCCCAAATGGCTTGTTCTTCCGCATCATTAGCAAATTTCGGAATCGGTTTAAGTTGCTTGTTCATAAATCGCGCGCTCCTTCTTGTGCATATCCCTGGCCGAAACCACCCGAATTTTCTCACCGGCATTACATAGCATAAAAGTAATATGTAATGTACGCCCCTCGTCTGTCTTGCCTAATGCATGAAAGCGCGACTCGTCTTGACTGTGTTTTACATCGCAAGCAGCAAAAGCGGTTCATTAAAAAACATTTGCTCCGCTTCAGCCATTGAAACACCGTATTTTTCGTTTTTACGGATATTTCCTTCATCCCAGTCAAAACCGGAAATTTTGGTCGGATCAGTCATATTTGTATACTATGGAAACATACAATAAAAGCAAGCGGGCTGACATGCGCAGCCAAATAATTTTCGTCGCATGTAAACATAACCACCTCAATGGTCGCATAGCGCTTTGCCTGACGCTGCGACTAGCGTAGAATACGAACTGGCGGGTCTCCCCGCATTGCAAGATGGTGAACCTGGTCAGGTCCGGAAGGAAGCAGCCACAGCTATTTATTGCAAGTGCCGGGGGTCGGGCTCGCCACTAACGATTCGGTTGCGGACGACAGACTGTAAAGTTTTTCTTTTCTCCGCAGTCTCGGTTATGATTCATGTTATTCATCACATAACCCGAACCATGGACAATACCACTCATTTCGGTTACAAAACCGTAGCGGAATCCGACAAAGCCGGCAAGGTCGCCGACGTCTTCCATTCGGTCGCCCGGCGTTATGACATCATGAACGATGTCATGTCGATGGGTTTGCATCGGGCCTGGAAACGCTTCACCGTCGAACTGGCTCATATCCGCCCCGGCAATCGCGTGCTGGATGTCGCTGGCGGCACCGCCGATCTGAGCCGTTTATTCTTGAAAAAAGTGGGCGCTTCCGGCCAGGTCTGGCTGACCGACATCAACAGCTCGATGCTGACGGTAGGCCGCGACCGGATGCTCGACGCGGGTCATGCCTTGCCCGTCGCCCAATGCGACGGAGAAAAACTGCCCTTTCCCGACAATTATTTCGATTGCGTCAGCGTTGCCTTCGGCTTGCGCAACATGACGCACAAAGACGCCGCCCTGCGCGAAATGTACCGCGTCCTGCGCCCCGGCGGCCGCCTGCTGGTGCTTGAATTTTCAAAAATATGGAAACCGCTGGCTCCCGCCTACGATCTGTATTCGTTCAAGTTATTGCCGGTAATGGGGAAATTTATTGCCGACGACGCCGAAAGCTATCAATATCTGGCCGAATCGATACGCATGCACCCCGATCAGGAAACGCTCAAAGCCATGATGAACGCTGCCGGTTTTGCCAAAATCGATTATTACAATCTGACCGCCGGAGTCGTCGCCTTGCACCGCGGCTACAAATACTGATGGCGCTCAGGAGCGGTGATGATATTCGCTTTGCATAATCGCGCCATGGCGGCGTTGCTTAACCATCTGCTCGACCAGTCACCCTGGACGCGACTCAAGATAGTCCCCTATGCCGGCAAAAGCGTTGCAATCCATCTATTTCCTATAAGCCTGCTTCTGGAAATCGGACCGGGCGGACGATTGCGCCATAGCGCGTCAGGAACTGCCGACACCACTCTGCGATTGCAGCCGCTGCAGGCACTGCGCATCGCGCTGCGCGATCCGGCGGCGAACCGGGAAATCGAAATCAGCGGCGACACCCAATTAGCTGGCATCTTCGGCGCCATGCTGATGGAGCTGGAATGGGATGCCGAAGCCGATCTGGCACGTTTCGCCGGCGATATCGTCGCGCATAAAATCCTGCAGGCAATAAGACGCGCAATACGCTGGCAGCGCAGCAATGCCGAAGAAACGGTAGCGACCTTTATGGAATATGCGACGGAAGAATCTCCCTTGCTCGCCAAACCGCAGCATGTCGCAAAATTTGTCGCCGATATCGATACACTTCGAGATAGCCACGCCCGACTGCAAAAACGCATGGAGCTGATCGCTCAAAGCGTATCGCCGCATTGAGCGCCCTGATGCGGGTTTTCCGGCTTTTCATCATTTTATGGGTAGCGCTGCGCTTCGGCCTGGACGAATTTTTCCTCGGCCATAACCGGCTGCGCAGCTTGCGCGGATTAGTGCGGGTCACTTTGTTCTGGCGCGACTTATCGGCGCCTCGCTCCGTGCGTCTCCGACTGGCGCTGGAAGCCCTGGGCCCGATTTTCGTAAAATTCGGCCAGATGCTGTCTACCCGGCGCGATTTGATGCCGCTGGATATCGCCGACGAACTGGCGCGGCTGCAGGATCATGTGCCGCCGTTCCCCGCTTCGGCCGTGCGCATCACACTGGCCGAAATTTACGGAAAGCCGGTGGAGGAAATCTTCGCCAGCTTTGAAGCCGAACCGGTCGCGAGCGCGTCGATGGCGCAGGTTCATTTCGCCGTGCTCAAAAACGGCACTGATGCGGCGGTCAAAGTGTTGCGCCCGGGAATCGGCAAGATCATCGACCACGATCTGGGCTTGCTCGAAGCCGCAGCGATTCTGGTGGAAAAATTATTTGCCGACGGTAAACGACTGCATCCGCGCGAAATCGTCGCCGAATTCAGGAAAACCCTGTCCGACGAAATGGATCTGATGCGCGAAGCGTCGAATTGTTCGCAATTGCGGCGCAACTTCGCCCATTCCGACTTGCTGATCGTACCTGAAGTGTACTGGGATTATTGCGAATCGGGCGTGATGGTGATGGAACGGATGAAAGGCGTGCCGATCAGCCGCATGGACAAGTTGCTGGAAATGGGCGTGGACATTCCGAAACTGGCGCAGAACGGCGTGGAGATATTCTTCACCCAGGTATTCCGCGACGCTTTTTTTCACGCCGACATGCACCCCGGAAACATTCAGGTCAACGCCGCCGGACAATACATTGCGCTCGATTTCGGCATTATGGGTACGCTGACCGAAGGCGATAAAAACTATCTCGCGCAGAATTTTCTCGCTTTTTTTCAGCGCGATTATCGCGCTGTCGCGCAAGCGCACGTCGACGCCGGCTGGACTCCGCCCGATACGCGGGTGGACGAATTCGAAGCGGCGATCCGCGCCGTGTGCGAACCGATTTTCGACCGTCCGCTCAAGGAAATTTCCTTCGGCAAAGTCTTGCTGCGCCTGTTCCAGACTTCGCGCCGCTTCCAGATGGAAATTCAGCCACAGCTCGTATTGCTGCAGAAAACGCTGCTGAATATCGAAGGTCTGGGCCGGGAGCTCGACCCCAATCTGGATTTATGGAAAACCGGCAAGCCTTTCCTCGAACGCTGGATGAACGAGCGCTTCGGCTGGCGCGGGGCGCTGAGCAACATCCGCAAAGAAGCGCCGCGCTGGGCGATGCTGCTGCCGCAGATTCCCCGCCTGGCTCATAGCTATCTGGCGCAGGAAAAATTCTCCACCATCCCAGGGCAACTGGAGCACATGGTTCGCCAGCAAACGCGCCTGCAGTATCTGCTGGTATCCATCATTATATTGCTGCTGGCTGTCGGGCTGGCTCTGGGCGCTTATCTGCTGAAATTCGCTTCCTGATTCCCGTATCGATCATGCTTATCTGGTTTATCGCCGTCTACCTGCTCATTTCAATTGCGATCGGTTTATTCGCCGCGACCAAAGTGCATAATTCGCGCGATTACGTCGTCGCGGGACGCTCTTTACCGCTTTATATCGTCACCGCTACCGTCTTTGCCACCTGGTACGGTTCCGAAACCATACTCGGCACTTCCGCCACTTTCCTGCAAAGCGGGCTGCGCGGCATCGTGGCCGACCCGTTCGGCGCGAGCATGTGCCTGATCCTGGCGGGGCTGTTTTTTGCGCGCAAGCTCTACCGCATGAATCTGCTTACCATCGGCGATTATTATCGGCTGCGTTACGGCCGCTCGGTCGAGCTGCTCACCAGTATCGCCATCGTGATTTCTTATCTGGGCTGGGTATCCGCGCAGATTACCGCGCTGGGCATGGTGTTTTCGCTGGTCAGCAACGGCCAGATCACGCCCCATAACGGCATGCTGCTGGGCTCTGCCATCGTGCTGGTTTACACGCTGCTGGGCGGCATGTGGTCGATCGCGCTGCACGACTTTCTGCAGATGAACGTGGTCCTCATCGGCATGCTTTATATCGGCTGGCTGCTCAGCAAGGATGCGGGAGGCGCGATGCATGTCGTCCGCCACGCGCAGGCGGCGGGCAAATTCGTCTTCTGGCCTGCGCCGACGGCACCCGACATCCTCTCTTTCGTCGGCGCCTG
>DASSZW010000179.1:0-15196 GCA_035713285.1 Burkholderiales bacterium | reverse complement strand
CTGCTCGGACGTCTGCGCATCACACAGCAGCCGTATGCCGGCTGGCAACCGAAGCAGCTCGACGACATGCTGTTTTACGGCGTGCTCGGCGTCGTGCTCGGCGGCCGACTGGGCTACGTGCTGTTTTACAAGTTCGATTATTATCTGGCGCATCCACTGGAGATTTTTTATGTCTGGCAGGGCGGCATGTCGTTTCACGGTGGGTTTCTCGGAGTGATCATCGCTTTGTGGCTGTTTGCCCGGCGCGTAGGCAAACCCTGGCTCGCGGTCACCGATTTTATCGCGCCGCTGGTGCCGCTCGGGCTCGGAGCGGGCCGTATCGGCAATTTTATCAACGGAGAATTGTGGGGCAGGCCGACCACTCTGCCGTGGGGCATGATATTTCCGCAGGTCGATAATGTGCCGCGACATCCTTCGCAATTATACGAATTCGGTCTGGAAGGACTGACTCTGTTTGCGTTGCTCTGGATTTACTCGTCGCGGCCTCGCCCCGTCGGCGCCGTTTCTGGCTTGTTTCTGGCAGGCTACGGGACGTTCCGGTTTCTGGTCGAATTTTCGCGCGAGCCCGACGATTTCCTCGGCCTGCTGGCGTTGGGTTTGAGCATGGGTCAATGGCTCTCGCTGCCGATGATCGTCGCCGGTATCGCGATGATGGTCTGGGCTTACCGGCGCGGCGCAAAATGACGACGGTGCACAATAGTTGCGCGCGCCGTTCGTTCCGGAATACCGGCCGTGACGCTGACTGAGCTGCGTTACATCGTCGCCGTCGCGCGCGAGCATCATTTCAGTCGCGCGGCCGAGGCATGTTTTGTTTCGCAGCCGACATTGAGCGTGGCGATAAAGAAACTCGAAGAAGAGCTGGGCGTGATCCTGTTCGAACGCGCCAATAGCGAAGTCAGCGTTACCGCCATCGGCGCGCAGATTGTCGAACAGGCGTCCCATATTCTCGAACAAACGCAAACGCTCAAGCTGATTGCCCAGCAAGGCAACAACCCGCTGGCCGGCCCATTCCGGTTGGGCGCGATATATACGATAGCGCCGTACCTGCTGCCGCATCTCATTCCCGCACTGCACGCCATTGCGCCATTGATGCCGCTGCTGCTGGAAGAAAATTTTACCCACAAGCTGGTGGAAAAACTCAAACAGGGCGAGCTCGATGCGATCGTGATTTCGTTGCCGCTCGACGAACAGGGGCTGGAGACGCGAGCGCTGTACCGCGAACCTTTTCAGGTGGTATTGCCAGCCGGGCACGCCTGGTGCGCCAGAGAGCATATTCCGGTGGCCGATCTGGCGGAAGAAAATATACTGCTGCTGGGCGCCGGCCATTGTTTCCGCGATCAGGTGCTACAGGTCTGCCCGGCGCTGAACCGGTCTTCTGCGGCCATGGGCAGCATGCAAAAAACCCTGCAGTCCGGCAGCCTGGAAACGATACGCTATATGGTGGCATCCGGAGCGGGTCTCACGGTAATGCCTTGTACCGCGACCGGGCAAATGTCGATGGCGCAGGGCCTGCTCGATTTCCGTCCCTTTTCCGGCCCCGTGCCCGAGCGGGTGGTCGCGCTGGCCTGGCGCAAAAGCTTTCCGCGCATGCCTGCCGTAGAAGCGTTGCACCGGGCGATTTTGCGCTGCGAGCTGCCGTGCGTGCGCTGGCTGTCTTTTCCGCCGGCATCCGGCGTTGCCGCTGAATGGAAAAGCGATCAAGCGCCGGGTACGACGCCGGCCGGCCGGGGCGCCGGTTTATGACAAAAGCCGTACAGGCTTCGCGTGAGCTTCAGTCCAGCGAAGGTCAGGATTGCGAAGCTTGCGCGGCCTGCTGTTCTTCGGCGATTTCCTTATGCACTTGCGCCATGTCGAGTTCGCGGACTTTAGCGATCAGCTCGTCGAATGCTGACGCCGGCATCGAACCGGGCTGCGAATAGATAATGACTTTTTCGCGGAATATCATCAGCGTAGGGATAGAGCGGATCTGGAAGCTTGCGCCGATTTCCTGCTCTTCTTCCGTATTTACCTTGGCAAACGTGATGTCGGGATGTTTTTCGGAGGCTGCCTCGAAAGTAGGGGCGAACGCACGGCAAGGCCCGCACCAGGGCGCCCAGAAATCTACGATCACAAAATCATTGTTGAGCACGGTGGATTCAAAGTTTTCCTGGTTAAGTTCCAGTACGGCCATAATCGACTCCTTCATAAAAAGTTCGATTACCTTAGCATGAGATTCCGCCTGCGTCACTAGCCCGAGAGGGGGAAATCCAAAATTACCGGCTCCGGACAAGGCGTATTTTACGGGATTGCGCGGGCGATCAATGTTTTGCGGGGCGTTTATGCAGCTTGCGCTGTAACGTACGGCGATGCATATTCAGCGCTCTGGCGGTGGCCGAGATATTGCCGTGATGCTCGCCCAGAATTTTCTGTATATGTTCCCATTCCAGCCGGTTGACCGAGGGCGGCTTGGTATCGATCGGAATCGGCGCATCGTTTTTATTATCATCCGCCATCAAAGCTGCGAGGATTTCTTCGGTGTCGGCGGGTTTTGCAAGATAATGCACCGCGCCCAGTTTAATCGACTCGATGGCCGTAGCGATGCTTGCGTAACCGGTGAGGACTAAAATGCGGGGCGGCCGATCGCATCCCATCAGTTTTTTTACCAGCGTCAGTCCTGACGGTCCGGGCATTTTCAAATCGACGATTGCGTAGTCGGGCGTGGCCTTCTGCACGCGAGCCCAGGCAGAGTCGGCGTCGTAAGCCACCGTTACCCGATAGCCGCGTTTAATTAGCGCTCGGGCGAGGACCTCGCAGAATACGGGGTCGTCGTCGGCCAGCAATAAGGTCGGCTGATTTTTGCCGGGGCTGCAAGCCGGGAAGTATTTATCCGTCATGAGCGCTCTTCCCGATTGCGGGCAGCACCGGCAGCAACACTTCGGTACGGGCACCGCCTCCGGCACGATTGCTTATGCTGACGGTGCCGCCGCAGCGTTCGATGCTGGCGTTGGCGAGAAACAGGCCGATTCCTGTTCCTTTGCCGGGTGCTTTGGTCGTAAAAAACGGTTGTCCGGCGTTTGCCAGGGCATCCGGAGCCAAGCCGGCGCCGCGATCGTAAATCTGGATGCTGAGCTGTCGTTCGTTCCAGCTTGTTACGAATTCTACGCAATCCGGCGATGCATCGGCGGCATTGTTGAGCAGATTCATTATTGCATGGCTCAAGGAAGCTTCCGCGGAGATATGAGGTACCGGCGACAGTCCGCTGTTGATTCTGGTTAGCGCGATTCCGGGCCGCACGATTTGCCATTGTTCAATCAAATCATCCAGATATTGGTCGACCCGAACCGGGGCCAAGCCGATGCTGCGCGCCTGACCGGCGGTTTCGAGTAATTTTGAGAGTATGGTCTTGCAGCTGTCGATCTGTCGCCGCAACAGACGTAAATCTTCGTTCAGTCCGGTTTGATTGCCGTGCTCTTGCTGCAATTCGTGAATAATGATCGCCATGGTCGACAATGGGGTACCCAATTCGTGGGCGGCTCCCGCGGCCAGAGTGCCGAGCGCGACGATATGCTCGTCGCGCAACGCCGTTTCGCGCGCGGTGAGCAGCTGTCGGTCGCGTTCGCGGATCGAAGCCGCCATGCGTACTACAAAGTAGGCGATCAGTCCTGCGCTGAGCAGGAAATTGAACCACATGCCCACTACGTGCAACTCGAAATAACCGGCATGTCCCGCCTGCGCCGGACCGGCGGCATCCATCGCCATCATCGGGCGCAGCGCCATGCCTTTGCGCACCAGCGGTTCGTAGCTGAATAAAAGCGCCGTATAACAGCAGCCCGTTACTCCGGCGATAAACCAGGTCTGGCGAGCCGGCAGAATCGCCGCGGCGATGGTTAACGGCAGCAGGAAGAACGAGACGAAAGGATTGGTCGAACCGCCGCTGGCGTAAAGCAATGCTGCCAGTGCGGCGATGTCGGCGAGCAATTGTCCCGCCAGTTCCAGATCGGTCACCGGCGCGGGTTTTTTAAGACGCAACCAGGTCAGGAAATTGAAAGCGGTCAAACCCCCCAGCACTGACGCCATCCATGCCAAGGGCAGACGCAGCCCGATGACGTACGTAGCGATAAGTATCGCGATAATCTGCCCGGCAACGGCAATAATTCTCAATATGAACAATCGCCTGAGATTTTTATTCGAAGGCGTGGCCGCAAGCGGATGAGAATGGCTCATTAGTACGGTTTTGTTCCGGAAAGGATCGTCCATTTTACTCGGCTAAAACCGTCCAGCGCAAGCTGCGGCAATATGTCGCATTGTTAAAGTCCTGTTCCGGTTTTACTATTTTATTCCAGAGGATTGATTGATCATCCATAGAGATTCGTAGCAGCGTTAGCGAGCGATGTTTCGAGCTGTTAGCGAATATGAGCAAGCGCAAATCGTGTAAAGCCTTTTCGTAATAACCGGGAGCAAGGGAAATGCGGTCAGTAAGAGCGGCATACAATGTCATAATCGCGCTTGTCGTGCTCATCATGACGCCCGATACGGCGTCTGCCTGCGCCTGCGGGTGCGGGATGTTCGATGTGGGCATGCCCGGAATGGCTTTACCCTCAAGTCAGGGAGGCAGCGTCAACCTGCAGGAAACCTTTCTGGACCAGAACACTGCCGCGGCGGGAAGCAGCAGAATCCCGTTGAACCAGAGTCCCGATCAGCAAATCCGGACCGCATTCAGCAATCTGAATGTCCAGTATCAATTCAACCGCGACTGGGGGATGCTGGCGATGGTCCCGTACTGGCAGAGAAGTTTCGATACCAATGTCAACTTCGGCAGCGCTCCTGCCCAGATCGCCAACAACAACGTAAGCGCTTTATCCGACATCCGTGTCATGGGCATCTACAGCGGCTTTTCTCCGGACATGTCGAGCGGCTTGATATTCGGCCTGAAGCTGCCTACCGGCAGCTATACCGTCCCCGGATTCGACCGCGATACCGAGCCGGGTACGGGAAGTACCGACGTGCTCGTCGGTGGCTATGAAATGGGGCAGGAAAAAGGTTGGGGCTGGTTTGTTCAGGGTATCGTGCGCAGCGCCGTCGGCACCAGCGACAATTATCGCCCGGGCGACAGCTTGCAGCTCGTTGCCGGCATGCATTACGATGCATGGCAGCACACTACCCATCTGATCCCGACATTGATGCTCAATGGTACGATCCGGCAGGCCGACAGCGGTCTTGACAGCGATCCTGTAAATTCCGGGCTGAAAAGCATATATCTGACGCCGGGAATTTTATGGCAGATCGATCATGCCTGGCAGGCGAACGCCAATCTTTATGTGCCGCTTTATCAATACGTCAACGGCGTGCAACTGATTCCTCAGCAGATACTCAGTGCAGGAATCACCTACAGTTTTTAAGGCGGAAATTAACTTTTAAGGACGGAAATCAACGATACAAATGAGGGCGGGTTGAGGAAACTGCTCACGACCGGCGTTCCTGTTTAAGCGCATTTGCCAGCTGCTCAGGTGTATTGAGATTGGCGAATGCGGTTTCATCGTCGAAATGTACCAGTACGCAACGCTGTTCGGCTTGCCAGTCCTGGACGCGGCGCACGCCTTGCGCCAGTGCGGCGGCAAGGCTGTCGGCAAGGCTGCGCCGGCACAGCATGGTCGTGGCGTGCGCCCGCTCGGTGCTGGCTACAACCAGGTCTGCCCCGTCTGCCGATGCCAGCAGACGCGCGACCAGATCTGCGGGTAAAAAAGGCGTGTCACAGGGAGCGGTGACTACCCACTCGTAACGGGAAGCTTTCAATCCCGCCAGGACACCGGCCAAAGGGCCCTGAAACTCAGTGTTTGCATCTGCAACGAGCGGATAGCCGAATTGCCGGTATTCGTCGCTCTGCCGATGGATGCTGATATGTAATTCATCCACCTGCGGAGCGATGCGCGCAATGACGTGCTGGATCAGCGGCAGTCCTGCGAATGGCGCCAGCCCTTTATCCTGGCCCATGCGACGCGATGCGCCGCCGGAAAGAATCACTCCGCTAACCACGCCTTGCCCGGTAAAGAATATAGCGTTCCGCGTGATGCCCCAGCCGGCTGTCATGCCAGACCGGCCGCCAGCCGTCGAGTTTCGGCAATTTGGAATTTTCGTTCTGGTCTTCGATCAGCAAATAGCGGCAGGACGTTTTGCCTACGCTTTCTTCGCGCAGGGTTTCTACGCCCAGATAATAGTCGAGCATGGCTCGTGCCCCACTGTTGACGCCGCGGCTGGCAATGCATGAACGGGCGGGCAGATGCGGCTCCAGTGATTTCATGATGGCGGCATAGCTCAGCCGTTCGTCCAGCGGATGCACGAACAAATTGGCAGCCAAGCCCCAGGCCAGCGTCATTCCTGCGGCCCAGGCCAGCAACGGCCGTTGTGCAGACCGTTTCATGCGCAACAGCAATATTATCCATGCCAGGCAATAGAGCACTGCGGCACCGACCAGCAGCGGATGTATTGCGCCTTGATAACGCGGTTGCAGCTTATGCAAATGCAGCGCAAGCTGGGGCGGGAAACCGAGATCCAGCGCGCTCCAGTATATCCATGCGGCCGCGCCGACGACGGCGAAAGTCATGATGGCAAACCAGTACAATGCGTTGGCCGCGCCCCGGCGCAGGGTATAAGTGCTGCCGGCTGCGAGCCACGCCAGCGGCAGCAGCAGGGGCAAACCTTTATCCGGATTGGGGGCGGTGGTGCAACTCAGCACCACGGTCAAGCTGATCCACATCGCCAGAGGCAGCACGATACCGGTGTCGGTTAAAGTTTTGCGGCGGACGCCCTGCCATACCGTCCACAACGCCAGCGGCCACGCGGGCCAGGTAAACCAGGGTAAAAACTGGATGTAATATAACGTTACCGTTTTGTGATGGGACCAGAATATAAAACGCGCCTGAATTTGATGATGCCACCAGTCGGTAAACAATGACGGACTGTTATGGTACAGCGCAAGAGGCCAGATCAGCCACCAAGGCGCAGCAAACAGCACGGCGACGGCAATTGCCTTGGCGGTTGACAGTTGTCGCCACGCCGGGCCGAAAAGCGGTAAGGCGAAAAGAGCCAGCGCCAGCGCCAGCGTTTCGGCAAAACCTATGCTCATGAAGCTTATGCCAAGGCCGGTGCCGCTAAGCGCGCCGCCGAGATAAGGGCGACGCAGCGACAGCGCGGCTCCGTAGCCCACCATTGCAACGCCGGTCAAAAGCGCGGTTTGCGGAATCGACTCATGTGCACTGAGCCATAAACCTATGCTGCCGATCAGTACCAATACGACTAAGCGGCCGTGTTCGCGCCCGTACAGCTCCCTCCCGGTCAACGCGGCGAAAATCAGCATCAGCAATATAAAACTGCCGCCGGCAAGCCGGGCACCATCATGCGCAGGCAGCAACGGCGCAAAAATCTGCGCAAATGCCGCGCCGGCCAGGCTGAACAAAGGAGGAGGAGCGTACGGCCAGGGCTCGCCGGCCAAAGTCGGCACGGCCAGAGGGGCCCCTGCCAATACGCTGTGGATCAGGCCCATGGTCTGGGCTTCATCGCCTTTCCACGGTTCATGTCCGACTAATCCGGGTAACAGCCACGCCAGGCTCAATACGAGCATCAACAGAAACGGTACGATCTGATGTTCGCGAGACGGCGTGATCACTGTATTTTTGAATTCCGGCAAGAGAAATTGAAACTGATTTTACAGCAAAAATAAAAAAGGCAGCTTAGCTGCCTTTATTTGCGGGAACAAACCGTCGCAATTAAGCGACAGATTTGCCCATGCCGTATTTTTGACGGAATTTCTCAACCCGACCGGCGGTATCGACGATCTTCTGTTTTCCGGTATAGAACGGATGGCATTCGGAACAAACTTCGACATGCAGGTTTTTAGACATCGTCGACCGCGTTACGAACTGGTTCCCGCAACTGCAAGTGATATTGATGGCTTCGTATTTGGGGTGCAGATTTTCTTTCATGGCGCTTTCCTTTGGTGCTGCGGCGTGTACGCAGAGAGGACGGCATTATCCGATAAAAACGGAGTCGGCGCAAGGTTTAGATGCATATTTTACCAAACTTGACAAAAGAGATCGCCCGCCATGATAATGTCCGGCTTCTCAGGATGCCGGTGATGTAGCTCAGACGGTTAGAGCGATGGATTCATAACCCATAGGTCGGCGGTTCGATTCCGCCCATCACCACCACCTAATAAACTCCTCCATGCTTTCCAGTGGGGTTTATTTCCAGCTCATCAAATCGATTTAATGTCCTGCTGGAAAAAGCTCCCGTAAATAATATTATCGACCCGCAATAACTTGCTTCTGCAGCAATGGAATGGCGTGTATCAAAAATATTTTCTTATATCAGTCATCAGATCACTTTTGACGCATACTTGAAACGAGCGGGCAGTCCGTATTTTTGCTGAATTTCGTAGCGACGGTTGATATCTGGTCAAAATGCTATTCGAGGTAAAGACAGGAGGATTTGCGAGAGTTTAGTCCCGGCTGCCGGGCCGGGACGTGTTTAGCGATTACTTGCTTTTACGACGTAAACGCAGTCCGATCAGGCCCAGGCCGACAGCCATCATGGACAAAGTCCCGGCTTCCGGGAGAACTGGGTCGGGCGTATAGCATTTGGGGCCATCATCGGCATCGATGGCTTCAATTGTATTGTGCTGGATGACGCCGCCGATAACGACTTCATCTTTTGCGGGAGCGCCGGCTTCGTTATCGACATGCATGCTGTGAGCCTGTGCGCCGGTAGCTGCTGCAAATAATACGATAGCCAGAGTTGCTGGTTTCAAAAATTTACTCATTTTAAACTCCTTGTTTAAATTAAACTTCAAAATTTTGTTGCTCCTTGCACATGGTGTGTGATGTCCTTGAAAACATTAATTATTAAAGTATTGCGCGCCTTGTAGAAACATGCCTGGCAAAGCACTCTTTAACGCCCCCATATTGTAAGTGCAACACCTACATTATAAGCAGATAATATGCCATATGCGCAATTATTTTTTAAAAAATAATTCGACTGCTTTTTAACTGATTTTTGGCGCTTTGAATGTATGGAATATTTTGTTGGGCAGTGCATTCCGCGAGCAGAAAGCATGGCTTTTGGAGCCTTTCGCCTAATAATGGCGGTCGTTGAATCGGAATGCTTGCCGTTAATGGCGCGGGAGCGGAGGCGGGCAGGAAAAAAGCCCGATCGGGAAGGATTTGCCGGTTGGAGGGATTTTGGCATCCCGGCGAAATGAGAACTCCCATTCCGGTGCGGAATGCGCGACACTTTGTTCAAATCGGTGCATTTTCAATCAGCCGGATAGTTTTCTGGTGATTGACGAGGTAACCTAATCCTGCCTTTGTCCGCCGGTGGCGAATTTATCGGTGATCACTACCTCATTCAGCGGAAGCTGGCCGCCGCGCGGCCAGGGCTCTTTAATGCCTTTGCCGATGGCAACCATCATTGCGATGACGTGATCGGCGGGGAGATTGATAAGCTTGCCCACAGCGTCAAAGTCGAACCCGTCCATCGGGCAGGAATCGTAGCCCATCTCCTTTGCTTGCAGCATCAGGGCCATGGCGGCAATTCCGCAGGAACGCATGGCTTCGTCCTGCTGTACGCGGTCGCGACCCAAATAATAATCATGGATAGCAGGAACCATAAAATCCTGTACCGGTTGCGCGGCGTTGCGCCAATAGCGAGCGGGGTCCTTTTCCCATGCCTTGAGGTCAGCGCATAAAACCAGCAGCAAAGAAGCGTCCGTTACTTGCGCCTGATCCCATGCCACCTGGCGGATTTCCTGGCGCAATGCCTTATCCCGGACCTGAACGAAACGCCAGTTCTGTATATTGAATGCGGTTGGGGACAGCAAGGTTACCGACATCAGAGTCTCGATCTCCGTTTCGCTCAGGCGATGTTCGGGATCATAATTTTTGACCGCGCGGCGCAATTTTATGGCATCAGTGACATTCATCCGTTTCTCCTCGAGGTTTAAGGCAATAGGCCAAGGTAGCTTGTAAGAACAAATACTACAAGAATGCCGTATTAAAAACGCTGACAGCCTTTGCGTCAAGGTTTAACTGTGTCTGGCTGAAACGTACCGGGATTTGAAAGCGGTGAAATCGAAAACAATGCAAACAGCGGTAGTGTGCATTTTGCCTTATGGCTGAGAGGCCCGGGTGAAACCCGGCGGCCGTTTAAGTCCGCGCCGTTCAAGCGCTTGGGTGAAACTGTCCGACAACAGGATGCTCATTAATATATCGCGCGCTTTTTTCTGTTTGACCGACCAGTTGCCTTTGATCGCAGCGACATAGCGGACATCGATTTTGGTTCCGGGCAGCGGTTGCGGATTGTTTGCCGTGCCGCCGAGCGGCACGATTTCGAAGAGCGCGGGGAAAGTCTCTGCCGTATAGCGTCCGAGATGATACAGGATGATCGCTGCATCGGCTTTGCCGTAAGCCACCGACCACGGTTCGTCGCGATGATGGATGCGATAGCCGATCAACCATTTGTCCCGGTCGCCGCTCGCTCCGTTAAAAATTACGTCGATCAGTTTTTCGGCTGTCCAGCCGGGCGGGGGATGCTTGTCGGCTTTGGCGATATTATAGATCGCGTCCCGATAACTGATATAGGCGCCCGGTTCGACTTCAGGGTTGGGCGTTACCAGATGTACGCCCGCTTTGCCCAGATCCCAGACTGATTCGATGTGTTTGGGATTGCCTTTTTTGACAAGAATTACATCGCCCTGATCTTGATAGAGGGGTACAGGTTTACTCTCTGCGTATCCTTCGGCAACGAGTTTGTCTATCACCGCTTTAGATCCTACGGCTACGCTGGGGCGGCAATTCATGTTCAGGTTGTCGAACTGCACCGTCCCGTTTTTCAGTTGCGGAATAAAAACGGGGGGACTGGTCGTATAGAGGACATTGTGCCAGGCGACGTGTTCAGCCGTTAATTTTTGCAGTACCAGCGGCCAGATGTCGCGCAACACCATGTGATAATTGCCTTCGGTGGACAATACGAGATCGCAGGCGCCGATTTGACCGTGCAGATCATAGAGAACATTGGAATCCGGATCGTGCAGCGCAGGAAGCTCGCTTCGGGAATCAAGGGGCCAGGCCAGCAGCGCAGGGGCGTCCAGTTCCGGCTGTCCGGTGATCCGCGGCATACCGGCGTGTGCCGGTGGGATCGAAAGCAATAAAGCCAGCCATGCGGCGCTGGCAAGACGAGTTGTACCGGATTGCATGCATTTCTCCTGAATAGCGCATAGTCACCGCGACTGCAGGAAACATGTTATGCCCGAATTATTCGTGCTGCAATATAAGTTATTAAGTTTATTGTCTATTTAAACGGTTAAACACGGGTATTGAGCGGTTTTTTGGCGATATAAATCCATTCGTCGTTTTGCAAGCCGTAATCCGCTTCCTCTTGCGGCGATAATCGGAATATATCCACCTCAAAACCGGTTTTCCTTAGCTTGTCGGCAAAATCCAGGCCGTAAAACCGTTTATGGTCCGTGCCGCCGAAGTGCTTGCGGCGCAGGGCGGGATCGGTGATGCTCGAGTCTTCGTGGGTTTGCTGTCGCGACGTGTTGACCGGTACGCTCAATACGGCTGTGCCGCCGCGACGCAGCAGACGGAATAATTCTCCCATGGCGGCCTGGTCGTCATCGATATGTTCCAGTACGTGGTGCGCCATCACCACATCGTAACTTTCGTCCGGCAAAGGGACTTTGGTAAAATCGACTTGATGAGTGACGTTTTTCTGTAATAGATCGGCGGTTTCGTAATTCGGGTTTTTGCGCATATTACGCATCCATACCTTTTCCGGTGCGAAATGCAGGATGCGTTTGCCGGCGAATTTGTCCGTCCCGTTTTCGTGCAGCCATAGCCAGGTCAAACGATGCCGTTCCCTGGACCCGCATTGGGGACAGCGGGCATCCCAGCGGGTCGGACGCCCTACGCTGATGAATCTGCCGCGATATTGGCAGATCGGACAGATGAAATTGGCCATTTTGCGCGAAAATTGTGTAGGGTCGCGCAGCCAGGCTGAAATCAGGCGTCGCGCTACGGTATAAGTAATCGGTGTAGGCGTAATGGTATTCATCGAAGTATTTCAGGAAATGGTTGGTCTGTTGTTCGAAATCATGTTCAGACAAGGTTTCGGAAAGTGTGGTTCCGCACCGGAAAGCGTAACACAATTGCTATTCCATAGGTGCTTTGCTACTATTCCAAGTCCAACGGGTAGACGGTTACCTATTAAAATTCACTTATAACGGTATTGTGCCGGATATAAAACCGTTAACGGAATCAGCCAAAGGATTAAAGTGAGCGCTAGTCATAAAGTAATTGAACCCGGCCCCGATATGCCTGCATTTTGCCGGGGTATCCAGTATTTTGCCGAATCCATGCCTGAATTCGAGCGTTACGGAGCAAGCGCCTGTTTGTCCGCAAGCGTTACGGGGATAACGAAGCCCGGCGAGGAGAATGCCGCTTACCAAACTTTATTGATGGCGGACGCGCTGCGTTATCTGACTTTGCAGGTCACCGGTGCCAAATCGTCCGGGCATCCGGGCGGCTTCGCCAGCAGCGCCGAGGCGTATGCCGCGATGGTAATGCTGGGGCATACCAATATCGTGACCGAAGTCGGACATCACGCCCCGGGTTTTTATAGCGCGATGTTCCTGGATACGTCGCTCGAGGCGATGGGCATCAACACTGTGCAGGACATGCGCGAGCGGTTCCGCGAAACGCACGGCCTCCTGGGCCATCTTTCCGGCGCCATACCCGGCTTGCTGGCTCCCGCCGGCCCGCTCGGGCAGGGCCAGCATTTCGCCATGGCTGGAGCATTGCTGCATCCGGGCAAACTGTTTCCGGTGACGATAGGCGACGGCGGGCTGGGCGAACCTTACATAATGAGCGCGATGGGACATTTTAATACCGCTTATCCGCAAGCCACGAATTTTCTGCCGATACTGGTGTGGAACGGCTATTCGCAGGAACATCACAGCATGGTGTCGACCTGGGATAACGACAGAATGGTCGCCTACTGGAAGGCGCACGGTTTCAAGCACGTTTATCTGGTCGATGCCAAGGAATACGACGACCGGAATCAGTCGGGCGCGTATGTCGACAGTTCGCTGTTTGCCTGGAAACAGCGCGTGGCGTTTGCCGGCGCGGTGCTCAAAGCTTCGGCGGCGGCGGCGCAACATGCGCTGAACGGCGAGTTGTCGGTACTGATTCTCAAGCAGCTGAAAGGTACCGGCGTACATGCGACCGGTTCCAAATCGCATAATCTTTACGCGCACCACACGCTGGAGAGCGACGATGTCAAAGCCGGCTTGCAGCGCCGTGCTTTGTCGGCGGCGGCATGGGAGCTGGTGCGCGAGAATTTCCGACATGCAGGCGGCGGTCCGGCGGCCAAAACCGTGGTGACGGAATTCGAGCTGGCGATCCCCGACCTGGGTCAATTGCCGTTGACTGAATTCGAAATCGGCAAGGAAAATAAAATCCCGACCACCGCCTTCGGCGAAGTGGTGGGCGTCGTCGGCAAACGCGACCCGCGTTTTATCGTCACCAATGCCGACGGCAACGAAGCGTCGGCGATGGCGAACATTAATAAAGCGTTGACGATACGCCATCCTACGGTCGACGAACTGTATTTCCAGGGTCCGACCGGTCAAGTATACGAACCGCTCAACGAAGACGCCTGCGCCGGCCTGGCCGCAGCGGTTTCGCTGTTCGGCGGGCGCTCGCTCTGGTGTTCGTACGAATCCTTTGTCATCAACGGCTTGCCGATCTGGCAGACGGTCATTCAGGCGATGGCCGAATTGCGCCGCAAAACGCCGAGCACGATTACGCTGTTTACCGCGGGCGCGCTGGAACAGGGGCGCAATGGCTGGACTCACCAGCGTCCGGAGGTCGAAGCCTATTTTGCCGCCATGATGCGCAACGGTAACGTATTTCCGCTGTTCCCGACCGACGCCAACTCGATACAGGTCGCGTACGACTGGGCCTTGCAGACGCATAACAAAGGCATAGTCATTACCGCTTCCAAATCCCCGCTGCCGGTGCGCACCACGCTCGCGCAGAGCCGCCGGGGGGTCGAGGAAGGCGCGATCAGCCTGCTCGATAGCGACGGCAAAGGCAAAGTCGTATTCGCCGTAACCGGCGACATGGTGCTGCTGCCGGTATTCGAAGCCGCGGAACTGCTGGCCGGACAAGGCATCGGCGTGCGCATCGTCTCCGTCGTCAATCCGCGCCGCCTGTATCGCCCGGGCGACATTGCCTGGAATACGGTATCGCAAGCCGACGGCAAATTCATGAGCGATGCGGATTTCGACGCGCTGTTTCATGGCGACGTCGTGCTGGCGGTGTCCGGCGGTCCTTCCGCCATGCTAGAACCGGTGCTGCTGCGTTCGCGTGCGGCCCGGCGCGAGACGTTCTGCTGGCAGCGCGGCGAAACCACGGCGAGCGCAGGTCAGCTGTTCGACCTCAACGGCATGAATGCCAAGACCATGCAAGCGCGTGCGCTGGCGTTATTAGGCTGACAGTGAAGAACAAAGACGGCTGCTTGGGCGCACGGCCCGGCTTGCAGAATTAAGGTATAAACGATGCCGCCAAAAATAATCGTATTCGATGACGACCCTACGGGTTCGCAGACGGTACACGGCTGTCTGCTGCTGACCCGCTGGGATGCCGACACCCTGAAAATCGGGCTGACCGACGCGTCGCCGCTGATGTTTGTGCTGACCAATACGCGCGGCATGAGCGCGGCGGATGCGGCAGCAGTAACGCGTGAAGCATGCCGCAATCTGAAAACGGCGATGCGGGATTTCGATCGTCCGGCGCTGTTCGTCAGCCGTTCCGATTCGACGCTGCGCGGCCATTATCCGGTGGAAACCGACGTGATGGCGGAAGAGCTGGGGCCGTTCGACGCGCATTTCCTGGTGCCTGCATTTTTTGAAGGCGGCCGCACGACCGTGGACAGCGTGCATTATCTGCGGGTGGACGGCAAACCGGTGCCGGTGCACGAAACCGAATTCGCGCGCGACTCGGTATTCGGATACCGTCACAGCTACCTGCCCGATTATGTAGAGGAAAAAACCGGCGGCAGAATTACTGCCGACGCCGTTCAGCGCTTTGTGCTGGCCGATATCCGCAGCGGCACGCTCGACCGGCTGATGGCTCTGCACGGCAATGCCTGTTGCGTGGTCGAT
>DASSZW010000178.1:0-2835 GCA_035713285.1 Burkholderiales bacterium | reverse complement strand
TCGCAACCTTGACCGATATGAAAGCGCGGAAGATATCCGCCTACATCGGCATGTGCTGCAGCAGTTTTTTTATCAAGCGCCATCGTGCCTTCCAGGAAGCCGGGATGCCCGCTCTGCTGATGGATATCAGCGGCGCCAACTGCTACGAACTGAAACAGGAAGAGCAGGCGTATGCAGGACGATTTCAGGCGCAGGCCTATCTCGACGGCGACTTATTGCAACAGGTTATACAATTCATGCCGCGTATGGCGGAAAAATCGGGGTTATAACGCTATGTGCAGAGAAATGTCATTATTGCCGGGAATCTTCGCTCCAGTAAGCTCGTTATGGCCGCCGACGCCGCATTCGGTCTTGCTGGCTGTCGCTGTCAACCGGATACTGGCTCGCTGTATCGAGCCCGGTCAGTTCCTGCCGCTGGCAGATAAAACGGTTTGTATTTGCGTCACCGATGTGAAACTGAAGTTTTATATCGGCGCCAACCGGCACAATCTGGTAGCTCGCCGCAACAGCCCGTCGCCGGATTTGACCATCGCCGCTTCGGCGCGGGATTTTTTGAAACTGGCGTTGCGCGAAGAAGATCCCGATACCTTGTTTTTCGGACGGCGCTTGTCGATGGAAGGCGACACGGAATTAGGCCTGCTGATAAAAAATTTGCTGGATTCCGTAGATCCGTCCCGATTGTTGATGGTGTGCTGGCTGCCGGAAACGCTGCGCAGTCGGATCAGAGCGAAGCTGCTGTCGTGAATACGCGCGATAATACGATTGATTTACGCCATATAGCGGCAAATCGCTTGCAAATGGCAGCATTCCAGGCTGTCACGGAATTGCAGCGGGGAGAACGGATTTTTCTGTTGACCGGGCTGGAACCGACGCTCATGATGCACAGCCTTAACCTGCAGTTGCGCCACCGCCTTAACTGGCAGGTTATCGAAGAAGCGCCCGGCAAGTGGAAAGTATCGATATGCCGTCGCGAGGATGTCGCACCCGCAAGCCTGATGGATATCCTCAGCCGAGACCATCAGCGGCTGGATGAATTGTTCGGCTTGTCGCTGCAGCTCGTCAATGCGGGCAAGGTCAGCGAAGGGATCCCTCTGATCATGGAATTCTCGGACGGACTGAAACGGCACGTCCATGTCGAGAACGATATCCTGGTGCCCGCTTTCCGGGGTCCGGATACTGGGCCGGTCGCCACCATGCTGCGCGAGCACGACGATATTCTTGCGCAAATGACGATCATCGAATCGTATTGCAGCGACGGGGACCCGGTGCCGGCATGGGAACTGTCCCCTTTTCTGGCCATATTGTCAGGCACGATGGCCAAGCATGAAAACCGCGAAGAACAGAATCTGTTTCCGCAATGGGATCTCGCCTTGCGTCATGCATCGCCAGAGGACAAAGAGGCCTTGATGGCGCGGGTTGGGCAGGAGTTGTCGGGTATGCCCATTCTTGGGCTGGACTTCGGAACTCCAGCGAATCCGTGATTGCGCCGGTTTTGGGCAGAGACAGGGCCCAAGCGGGATAGCCGGAAACCGGCATTTCTGTATCAGCCGCGTTTAATCGCTAAATTATATCCGTCCCGCCCACTGCAAATATCCGTGTTATCACTCCATAAAGATGGAATAACAACGGCCTCGTTTTATAAAGATAAAAATACCTTTAAATAATGTTGACTTAAACCATAGATGATGTATCTTTATCGCATGTTCCTACTACATAGTGTGTTTGAAATATCAATGGATGCCGACCCGGATAAATGACTATTCAGGTTTATGGAAGGAGAAATCATGATGAGTGGCGCAACGCGATATCCAGACAGCATGCTTGTTTCCTTGCCTGCCGCGGTCATAAAACGCGATGGCAGCAGGGCGGATTTCGACGCCGACAAGATTCGCTTCGCTATTCAGCGTGCCGGTCAGGCCAGCGGGGAGTTCGACGGCGGCGAAGCGGGTTTGCTTGCCGCTCAGGTGACTAAAGTATTGATCCACAAGTTTCACGGCGAACCGCCGGCGATCGAGAGTATCCAGGATGTGGTCGAGCAGGTGCTGATTTCAGCCAACCACCTTAAAACCGCTCGCGCTTATATCGTCTATCGCGAGCAGCATCAGACATTGCGTCAGGACCGCCGCACCTTGGTCGATGTGGCGGCTTCCGTCAACGAATACCTCGATCAGCAGGACTGGCGCGTTAATGCCAACGCCAATCAGGGTTACAGTCTGGGCGGCCTGATCCTTAACGTATCGGGTAAAGTGGTGGCCAATTACTGGCTGAGTCACGTTTATCCACCGGAAGTAGGGCAGGCGCATCGCGACGGCGATATTCATGTGCACGATCTGGATATGCTGGCCGGGTATTGCGCCGGCTGGTCGCTGCGCATGCTGCTCCACGAAGGTCTCAACGGCGTACCCGGCAAAGTGGAAGCGGGACCCCCTAAACATCTGTCGAGCGCAGTGGGGCAGATCGTCAATTTTCTCGGGACGCTGCAGAACGAATGGGCCGGTGCGCAGGCGTTCAGTTCCTTCGACACGTACATGGCGCCTTTCATCCGCAACGACAGTTTGCCCTATGAAGAAGTCAAGCAATGTATTCAGGAGCTAATTTACAACCTCAATGTACCATCGCGCTGGGGCACGCAAACACCGTTTACCAATCTTACTTTCGACTGGACCTGCCCGGACGACCTCAAGGCACAGGTGCCTGTTATCGGCGGTCGCGAGATGCCTTTTACTTACGGCGATCTGCAGGTCGAGATGGACATGATCAACCGTGCCTACATCGAAGTGATGACTACCGGCGACGCCAAGGGGCGGGTGTTCACGTTTCCCATTCCGACCTACA
>DASSZW010000177.1:0-7939 GCA_035713285.1 Burkholderiales bacterium | reverse complement strand
GGCGTATCGGCGGAATTCGGCGTCATAATGCTGTTATATTTACGCGAAGCCTGGCAACGCCGTATCAGCGCCGGCAATACCGATCCTGCCGACCTCGACGCCGCCATCCGCGAAGGCGCCGTGATGCGCGTGCGCCCCAAGGCGATGACCGTGGCGGTGATCCTGGCCGGCTTGCTGCCTGTCATGTCCGGCGCGGGAGCGGGTTCTGAAATCATGCGCAGCATTGCCGCGCCGATGGTTGGAGGAATGATCACGGCGCCCTTGCTGTCGATGCTCGTGATTCCCGTGGCATACCGATTGCTGGAACGTTACCGGTTGCGGGCGGAGCGGCCGCTGGGGAACGATCCTGTGCCGCCGCATAAGGCGTAAAAATGATCGAGGAGAAAACACGATGAGCTCTGGCTGGATGGGAATTGGCATGTTGGGCATGTTCTTGTTTTGGGTAATCGTTATTGCGGCCATCGTATTGCTGGTGCGATGGCTATTCAAACGAAAACCCTGATATTGAAGTTATTGATCCCATTGCGATGTGCTGTTTAGACCGGAAAGGAAATGATATGGCTGATATTCCTTATCTCTCGCGCCGAATATGGCTCAGAAAAATCTTCGCTATTTCCGTTGCTATCCCGGTCTCTTCAAAAGCGGTGTTCGGCGCCAGCAAAATCGCTCAGGTGGCCGTACATTACCAAATCCGTCCCGCACAAGGAAAAATGTGCGGGATGTGCCGTTTTTTTATTCCGGACGGGGCGACTGCTCCCGGCAAAGGGATGATGGGCAGCATGACAGGCATGAATGGATGCCAAAGCGGAACTTGCAAGCTAGTCGCCGGCAAAATCAGTCCGATGGGTTATTGCGTTCTGTATAGCCCGGTATCGGCTTGATCGCCTTTCGGGATGCGAGCGACGGCGACATCAGCGAAACAGTGTCGACGGTGAGGCAGGCCGCGCATTAAACCGATGATGCAGTAGAAAACCACCGGCGCTTCTCCTTTTGCATCGGCCAAAAGTTAAAGGAACTGTCGAAGCTGCCTTTTGATTCGGTCTTTGCGATGACATATTTTTTGCGTACGTTCAATCAACAATCGATTGACAAAATAGTAATACCAAATGATACTATCTCGCACGTTATCATTATAATTGCAATAATTATGTCGAACGAATGTATTAAAGGATTTGAGCAGCGACTGGACATCATGGAGTCGCGATCGCCCGGACAGCCGCGACAGGAAGTCATACTGTCACGTTTGCAATTTATGATATACAAGAAAATGAACGAACTGATCAATCATAACCTCCAGCCGTACGGTATCAACGATACTATCTGGACTGCGCTGATTATGCTGTATTCCAGCCCGGATCATTTTATTTTTCCCAGCGACTTGAGTCATATTATTGTCTCGTCGCGTACCAATATCACCCGCCTGGCGGATGAGATGGTAGAAAAAGGCTGGATGAAACGTCAAGGTTGCGAGTCCGACCGGCGCAAGATCATACTGACCTTGACCGAAGCCGGAGTTGCACTGGTGGAAGCGGTAATTCCCAAGCAATGGAATATATACGGCGAAATGTGGCAGGACTTCAGTCCCGCCGAAAAAGACCGGATGGAAGCGATGCAGCGCAAACTGGTTGCGTCGCTGTCGGGGTTGCAGTTGCAAACCGGCATATCGGATGGCACGATAGCTCCAGGCAAGCAGTGCGAATACGATGCTTGATCGGTAGACGATTAAATGATGATATTGCGCCGGAGTCGGCTATCCGGCATCGCAGAAGCGCGAGAGGAAACCAGATGCTGAACCGTTTTATCCCGGAATTCCCCCCGGGCCGCTCTGTCGCAACGATGCTGTTGGCCATTCTGCCGTTAGCCGCTTGTACCGTCGGCCCCGATTTCAAGCAGTCCGCGCCTCCAGTTTCTACTGCTTATACCGCAACCCGGCTCCCCGCACAGACTTCGACGACGAACATCCTGCACGGAAACGCGCAACGATTTGTGGCGGGACAGGCTGTGCCTGCAAACTGGTGGCAGAATTTCGGTTCGCCGAAACTCGACGCGCTCGTAGAGCAGGCTTTAAAATCCAGCCCTACTCTGTTCTCAGCGCAGGCCACTTTGTTGCAGGCGCAGCAGACCTATGCCGCGCAAGCCGGCGCAACGCTTTATCCTAAAATCGATGCGACGGTGGGCGCGCAACGCGAGCTGTTCAATACGGCCGCTTTCGGCTTGCCCGGCGGCAATTATTTATTCAACCTTTACAATGTCGGCGTAGCCGTCAACTATAATTTCGATCTGTTCGGCGGCAACCGGCGCACGCTGGAGGCTTACGCCGCCCAGGCCGATTACCAGCGCTACCTGATGGAGGCGTCAAAACTGACGCTGGCGGCCAATGTCGCCACCGCGGCGATGACCCAGGCGGAATATGCCGCACAATTACAGGCCAGCAAAGATATTCTGGTCCTGCAACAACAGCAGCTGTCGATTGCGCAACAACGGCTGAAGCTCGGGGCCGTGGCGCGCAGCGATACGCTTGCGCTGCAGACGCAGGTGGAACAAACCCGTGCCGGAATACCTCCTCTCCTTTACCGACTGCAGCAGACCAATCATCTGCTCGCATTATTGACCGGCCAAGAAACGGGCAATGCAGTGATACCGCAATTTGCGCTGTCGGACTTTACCCTGCCGTCGGATCTGCCGGTAGTCGTTCCCTCCGAACTGGTGCGCCAGAGACCGGATATCCAGGCATCCGAAGCGCTATTGCATGTCGCTAACGCGCAATACGGCGCGGCGGTCGCGACCGCTTACCCGAATATCGGCTTGTCGGCTAACGTAGGTTCCGAATCCCTGACAACTGCCGGACTGTTTAGTCCGGCTTCGATGATCTGGGGCATAGCGGGCCAGATCGCACAGCCGCTATTCAACGGCGGCCTGCAGGCAGGCATCCAGTCTGTCAAAACCGGTTACGCGATCGCAGCCGCCAATTATCGGCAGACCGTACTGCTGGCATTACGCAACGTAGCCGATGTTCTTCGCGCGCTCGATAACGACGCCCAGACGCTAAGCGCCCAGTCGGCGGCCGATAGCGCAGCGCAGGCGTCGCTCGCGCTCATGCGGCAGCAATATGCCCTCGGCGGCGTCAACTACCTGCAGTTATTGAGCGCGCAACAGCAAGCGCAGCAGACCCGGATCAATCTCATTGCCGCCCAGACCCAGCGGCTGACCGATACCGCCGCGCTCTATCAGGCGATGGGAGGCGGCCTGCATGATCAGGCGGCTCCCGCAGGCAAGCCGGCCGCTGCATTGCCCGCGCAGTAAACATTGATTATGCGTAACTCTTATTTAATATCACCGACGCAAGAGGAATTCTTATGACTAAGGGCATCTTATGACTAAGGGCATCTTATGACTAAGGGCACGACCAAACGCATGATCATTATGCTGTTGCTGGTGGGACTAGTGTTTGCCGGCATATTCGGTTTTCAGCAGTTTCGCAACCAGATGATCAAAAAGATGATCAGCGGCAAAGGGGCGCAGCCGCAAGCGGTCTCAACCATAGTCGCCGAGTCTTCCGAATGGCAGCCTACGGTCGATGCGGTAGGCGATTTTCGCGCGTCCAAAGGCGCTAATCTTTCCACTGAAGCGGGCGGACTGGTCACTGCGATTCATTTCGAATCCGGCAAATTCGTGCGTAAAGGACAATTGCTGGTCGATCTCAATTCAGCGCCGCTACGCGCTCAACTGGCTCAATTACAGGCTTCGGTGCATCTCGCCCAAGTCAATTACCGCCGGGATCTCGCCCAGCTGAAAATCCAGGCTATCAGTCAGGCGGTGGTCGATACCGATGCCGCAAACCTGAAGATCGCGCAGGCGCAAGCGGCCGCCCAGGCGGCAACGATCGACCAGAAGACGATACGCGCGCCGTTTTCCGGCCGCCTCGGCATCCGGCAAATCGACCTCGGACAGTATATAGCGCCTGGCGCCACGATCGTCAGCCTGCAAAAGCTGGATCCGCTGTACGTCGACTTTACGCTGCCGCAAACGGAAATCGGCCTGATCCATCAAGGCGATAAGGTAGACATACGGACCAACGCGCTGGAAGGCAAAAACTTTACCGGCGTAGTATCCGCCATCGAGCCCCAGATCGACACCGCCACGCGGAATCTCAAGGTGCGCGCCAGCATCCGCAATCCCGATGGCAAATTGCTGCCCGGACTTTTTGCTACGATACGCGTCAACAAGGGCTCGACCAAACAATATATCACGTTGCCTGCTACCGCGATCGCCTACAATCCTTACGGCAGCACGGTGTTCATCGTCAAGAACAGCGGCAAGAATGTCGACGGCAAGCCTGTCCTGACGGTAGAGCAGCGCTTCGTTACCACGGGTCCGGTAAGAGGAGATCAGGTGTCGGTAACCAGCGGCATACAAGCCGGCGAAGTGATCGTTACCGGAGGCCAGATGAAGCTTCATAACGGCGCAACCGTATTCGTCAACAACAGCGTAGTGCCTGCGAATAACCCTCATCCCGAGGTGAAAGACGAATGAATACGGCAACGAGCGGCACGATGCGTAAATTTACCGATATATTCGTCCAGCGCCCGGTGCTGGCGACGGTCATCAGTCTGGTCATACTGGTATTGGGGTTGCGTTCCACCGGCATGCTGCCGGTATTGCAATTCCCGTTTACGCAAAACGCGGTAGTGACAGTCGTTACCAACTATCCCGGCGCTGACGCGAATCTGGTCGCAAGCTTCATTACGACCCCCCTGGAAAATGCCGTTGCGCAAGCCAACGGCATCGACTATATGACGTCGAGCAGCATCCAGGGCGTAAGCACCATTACCGCCAACCTGCGGCTCAATTACGATTCGGACAAGGCATTGACTGAAATCAACACCAAAGTCAACGCCGTGCTCAACCAGTTGCCGCCGCAGGCGCAAAAACCCATCCTGTCGGTAAGCATAGGCCAAACCATCGATGCGATGTACATCGGTTTTTACAGCGATGTACTCAAGCCCAATCAGGTTACCGATTATCTGATACGCGCCGTGCAACCCAAACTGCAATCGATCGAGGGCGTGCAAGCCGCGGAAATGCTGGGAGCAAAATATTTCGCCCTGCGCGCGTGGCTGGACCCTCAAAAACTGGCGGCAGTCGGGCTGACTGCCGCCGACGTCACCAATGTGCTGGCGAGCAATAACTTCCTCTCCTCCAGCGGCCAGTCCAAGGGCCAGATGGTGCAAATAAACCTGAATGCATCGACCGCACTGCATTCGGTAGACGAATTCAGGCAAATGATCATCAAGCAACAGGGCTCGACTACCGTGCGCCTTTCCGACGTCGCCAACGTAACGTTGGGCGCGGAAGATTACGATTCGAGCGTGGCTTTCGACGGCAAAAAAGCGGTGTATATAGGCATACAGGTCGCTCCCACCGCCAATCTGCTCGATGTAATCAAGCGCGTGCGTACGGCAATGCCCGGAATTCAGGCGAACCTGCCTAACGGGCTGAACGCCAAAGTCGTTTACGATTCGACGCGCTTCGTCAATTCCGCCATCGATGAAGTGGTAAAAACGCTGGCGGAAGCCATATTGATCGTCACTGCCGTCGTCTTTATCTTTCTCGGTTCGCCGCGCTCGGTATTGATCCCGGTCATCGCCATTCCGCTGTCCCTGATCGGGACGTTCACGGTGATGCTGGCGCTGGGCTATTCGATCAATCTGCTGACCCTGCTGTCTCTGGTGCTGGCTATAGGATTGGTGGTAGACGACGCCATCATCGTCGTCGAAAACGTCAGCCGGCATCTGGAAGAAGGGCTGACCCCGTACGAATCGGCCGTCACCGCTGCGCGCGAACTGGCCAACCCGATTATCGCCATGACCATCGTGCTGATCGCCGTTTACGTTCCGATAGGATTCATGAACGGCCTGACCGGAGCTTTGTTTACCGAATTTGCGTTCACGCTGGTCGGCGCGGTAACGATGTCGGCAATCATAGCCCTGACGCTTTCCCCCATGATGTGCTCTAAATTGCTGCGCGCGCCGAAACGCGAGGGCGGCAACTGGCAGGATCGTCTGGTATTGTGGCTTGACAGGCAATTCGAGCGTTTGCACGGCGCTTACGAAAGAAGATTGCACGGGGTGCTGAACTACACGGTGGTCATCGGCGTTTTCGCCGTACTGGTGCTGGCCGGCATATATTTTCTGTATACCACGTCCATGTCGGAGCTGGCGCCGCAGGAAGATCAGGGCGTGCTGATAGCGGCCTCGTTCGACGCGCCGGACGCGACGCTGCAACAGCGCGAACTGTACGACAAACAGGTCCAGCAGGTTTTCGACAGCCACAGCGAAACCGATCACGTATTCCAGCTCGACATGCCCTCCCAGGTCATCAGCGGCATGGTGCTCAAACCCTGGGACGAGCGGGTGAAAACCGCCAATCAGCTTCAACCCGAAGTACAGCAGCAACTGTCGCAGATCGCCGGCTCGCAAAACGCGATTTTTCAGCCGCCTCCCCTGCCCGGCGCTCGCGGTTTGCCGATCCAGTTTGTAATTACGACCACCGAGCCTTTTTCCAAGCTGTACGACGTATCGCAAAGCTTTTTGCAGGACGCGCAGAAAACCGGGAAGTTCATATTCCTGCAGTCCGACCTGCGGATAGATCTGCCCCAGACGACCGTCGTCATCGACCGCAACATGGCGGCCCAGGTCGGCCTCAATATGCAGGATATCGGTTCGGCGCTGTCGTCGATGCTGGGGGGTGGATACGTCAATTATTTCGAGCTGGGCGGCCGCTCGTATAAAGTCATTCCTCAAGTTCAGCAACGCTTCCGGCTCAATGCGGACCAGCTCAAACATTATTATCTGCGCAGTTCCAACGGCCAGATGATAGCCCTGTCTACGGTCGCTCACCTCGAAACTGCGACTGAGCCCGAAACGATCAACCATTTCCAGCAACAGAACATGGCGACCATTCAAGGCGTGGCTTTCCCTACCATCTCCCAGGGAGAAGCGTTGGCACAACTGAAAACCCTGGCGGAAAAAACCCTGCCGCCGGGATACGGATTCGATTATTCCGGACCGTCGCGTCAATACATGCAGGAATCCGGCGGCCTGATCGTGACTTTCTTCTTCGCCATCGTCATCATATTCCTGGCTCTGGCGGCGCAGTTCGAGAGTTTTAGAGATCCTGTCATCATTCTGGTGTCGGTGCCGATGTCGATCGCCGGAGCGCTGATTTTCATCAATCTCGGCATCGGCCACGCGACGCTCAATATTTACACCGAAGTCGGCCTGGTGACCTTGATAGGACTGGTGTCCAAACACGGAATCCTGATTGTCGAATTCGCCAATAACCTGCAACGCCAGGGCCTGACGAAACGCGAGGCGATAGAAAAGGCGGCTGGTTTGCGCCTGCGGCCAATCCTGATGACGACCGCCGCCATGGTGTTCGGCGTGGTGCCGCTGATCGTATCCACCGGCGCCGGAGCTGCCAGCCGATTCAGCCTGGGGCTGGTTATCGCCAGCGGCCTGTCGATCGGGACATTATTCACCCTGTTCGTCGTGCCGGGAATGTATATGCTGCTCGCCGCCGATCATCGGCACGAAGCATCTCCAGCGAGCATATAACCGGTTCGCGGTCCGGGTAACCGTAAAGCGCCCGGAACGCGACCGCCCCGCAAGCTTTCGGATTGCCCGGCAGGTCGGGCGGCGGAGCCATTATGCTGCCCTGCTCCCGAGTTTCCGCTGCGCGCTTGTTCGCCAATCTTTAGCCGGACGTTAAGCGCGGCCGCGTACAGTCCCTATGCCGGTCTTGATGTTTTCATAATGCAGACGCGACAGCACCGTGTCTTGCCATCAACTCATTCAGCAAAGGAATCGCACCATGAATAATGCCCTCCGCACGATCGCCGCCGTATTATGTTCGATTGCCACAGCGACTGCATTTGCCC